>NZ_JBSGAW010000023.1:0-70549 GCF_053600955.1 Streptomyces sp. NPDC004838
AGGCCCTGTCTTCATGCACAGCCACGACAGAATCACCCGCCCCGAGGGCCACTTTCGATCACACCGCACTCAAGATCGATAGGACAACGTCTTCTGAGGGCACGCCGGAGGAGTCGGGCAATAGGCTTGGGCATACGTTGGTCAGCTCCCTAGAAGCTGGTCGGCGAGCCCCGGTGGTCCGGTCCTACGCGGTCCACCGGGGCGTCTTGTCGAGTGGGGCGGGAAGGTGTGCGGGCTGGATGTCCGGGCCCGCTGCCTGGTCGGCGATGTCCAGGGCGAGGGCGGTCATCAGGGCCTGTGCGAGGAGTTGGGCGGCTTCGGGGCGTACGGCTCCGAGGCAGACCAGGCCGTCACCATCGACGTTCACGTCCGCCTTCAGCCCGGGAAAGTCAGCGTCCAGGCCGAGCGCCCGCAGCCTGTCCGCCAAGGCCCCGGCACTGCCGTGCGCGTGCGACCAGCCCCGTACGTACGCGACCCCGGGCAGGAGGTCTTCCGCGCGCCTCCTGATGACGCCTCTGCGGTCGGTCATGCTTCACGCTCCTGATCCGGGGCGTCGATGACCGGGGCAGCCTGGCGGGTGCACACGGCGTCGACGGGCCATTCGCACGAGAGAGCGCGGTCGAGCAGCGCCGCGAGGCGGTCTGCCGTTTCGGGCGATACGCGGCCCAGTTCGACGAGGCCGTGACCGAAGGCGTTCATCTGCGCTTGGAGGTAGGGGAAGTCCTTCTCCAGTCCGGCGGAAACGAGGGCGTCACGCAGGGCCGCTGTCGCGTTCCGTGCGGCGTACCAGGGCTCGCTGTCGGCGGGTGACCAGCGTGCGGCGTCATCCTGCATCGGGCCGTGCCTCCGCCAGTTCCTCGCGGGCCGCCGCTTCGTGCGTCGGGTACTGCTCGCCGTACCGGTTGATCCGCTCGATCAGGTTGTTCGCGGCGACGAGCATCACGGCCAGGGCCACGACCCTCAGCGGGGAAGCCTCCGGACGGTGTGCCGGAGCGGCAAGCCACTGGTAGCGGTCCCCGGCCAGGGGCAGCGGTCCGGGTGCCACGACGCAGGATCCGGCGTCCAGGTACTTGAAGACCGGTACCGAGCCGTTCTCGGCTTCCCTGCCGAGAACGCGTTCGAAGCGCTCCCGGGACCCCGGGCTGAGGAAGAATCCGACCTGTCGGGCTCCCATGTCCACCATGGCCGGGCCGAGCGGCATCTCCCGCCGCCTCAACTGATCGAAGACCTCCAGTCCCGTCCGCTGGTCAACCGCCACCACGTCGAAGTAGCGGCCGGTCGAGAACGTGTGAGGGGCCCGGGGGTCGCCCTTCCACCGGGCCCGGCAGGCCGCCGGATCATCGGCGGCGGCGGACAGCCACTCGATGCCGCGTCTCGTCATCGTCTGCACGTCGTTTCACCTCGGTCGGTCCTACGGCGACCGGTTGGGCCGTCGTACGACCAGCCTTGCGACGAAGGACCAGGTCAGGGCAGATGACGACAGGTGACGAGGGGTGACGTACACCCGCCGGCCCGGCACCGCTCGTCACCCCCACATCGAGGGAATGCCGCCTGCCAGGTGAGACACGAGCGCCCCAACTACCCATACTTCATGGGAAGGTAAAGACCCTTGTCAGGAACTCCAGCCGGGGGAGGCGGAGACCACGACCAGCACACAGCGGATCGGCGCGGTACTGCTCGACGCTCGAACGAACCGGGGATGGAGTCAGCCACGGCTCATCCGGGAACTGCGGACCGTTGCCGCTCGACGGGGGCAGACCCTGCCGTCCGACGCCAGCGTGAAGCGCCGGATCGCGAGCTGGGAGAACGGCCACGGCGTCCCGGACGACTTCTACGGTCCGCTTCTGTGCGAAGCCCTCGCCCTGAGCCCGGCCGAACTGGGGCTCACCCAACCGGCAGCGCAGGACGTCTCCCTTCTGGACACGGGCTACCCCGACACTCCCGAAGCCGCCTTCACCGCCGTCGACCGGTTATGGCGCGCCGACCTCAACGGCTACGAACCCCTGCTCACCTCCGAGCCATCGGAACCCGCGTGGAACGAAGCCTCGCTCCGCTGGCTCGTCGCCCCCGCAGGAGCCTTCCCCGCCGAGCCGGGTGGCGACAGCCCACGGGTCGGGCTCGCGGATGTCGCGATGATCAAATCCACGGCCGACATGTTCGCCCAGCTCGACGACCGGTTCGGCGGAGACCACGCCAGACAGAGTCTGATCCAGTACCTCAGCCGCGATGTCGCCCCGCTCCTGTCCGGCCGGTACACCCAGGCCATAGGCCGAGCCCTCTTCTCGACGGTCGCCGAGGCCACGCTCCTCGCCGGATGGATGTCGTACGACGCCTGCCACCACGGTCTCGCCCAGCGGTACTTCGTCCAGGCCCTCAGGCTCGCGCAGGACGGCGAGGACAAGCGACTCGCCGGGAGCATCCTCTCCGCCATGAGCCACCAGGCCACCTTCCTCGGCCGCTACACGCAAGCGGCCACCCTCGCCCGCGCCGCCCGTATGGGCATCACCAGCGTCGCGACCCCGACCCTGCTCGCCCAGTTCCACGCCATGGAGGCCCGCGCGCTCGCCCGTACCGACGACACCCGCGCCTGCGAACTCGCCCTCGCGGATGCGACCCGCGCACTGGAGCGGCGGAACAGCGACGACGAACCGGAGTGGATCACCTACTTCGACGAGACCGAACTCGCCGCCGAGGCCGCCCACTGCTTCCGCGATACGAGCAGCGCCCGCCAAGCCGTCGTCTACGGGGAGAGCGCGATGAGCGGCAACCACGTACGCAGCGACTTCTTCGCCACCATGGTTCTCGCCGACGCACACATGCACGCCGGAGACCCGGAGGAAGCCTGCCGAGTCGCGGCGGACGCCCTCGACCTCGGCGAGCAACTGAAGTCAGCCCGGTGCGTCAGCTACCTCGCCGAGTTCCGCCGCAACCTCGCACGGGCATCCCAGACAGCCGCCGTACGCGACTTCCACGAGCAGGCCGCCGAACACCGCCTCTGGCTCGCGACGGAACAGCACACGACCGTCTGACGCACCTCAGACGGGCCGCCAGTCCTTCCGGCTGCCACCCGTCCTGAGCGCCCGGACCCGGCGCGCGAACTCCTCAGCAGATGGCGGATCGGTGGACACCCGATGCCCCATCCACAGCGTCATCTTCAGCTCGCGGAGATCAGCGAGCACCGGGTATCCCGGCCAGTTCATCAGGTCGAAGCCGTAGTAACGGACGAACGACTCGTACTCGGTACGGGTGTGCCAGCCGAACCGCTCGTAGTAGAGCGAGGTCAGCACGAGATCCCACTCCCGCTGTCCCAGCGAGAAGTCATCGAGGTCGATGAGCAGGGGCTTGCCGTGCCGGTCCCGGAGGGCGTTGCCGACGTTGGCGTCGCCGTGGATCATCCCGAAGTCGAGGACCCAGTCAAGCCGGTCGTACTCCTTCTGGATCCGCCCGGCCCGCTCCTCCAGGAACTCCAGATCCTCCCGGCCGACACCCGGCATGTCCCGCAGCGATTCCCACATCTCGCTGAACGGGTCGTAGTACGGCAGCCCCAGCGAATCCGGCTCCTCCAGCCAGTGGAGCCGCCGCAGCATGTCGCCCAGCTCCCCGAGCCCCGCGTACTCCGTCTCGTCCTGAGCACTCACCCAGAACGTCACCACCCGCCCACCGACAACGAGCGGCTGTTCCACCCCGGGCAGCACACGAGTCGCGGGAAAACTCTCCGCCTCCAGCCACCGGGCCACCCGTACGGCCCGCTCCATATCGGGAAGCGCATCCCGGGCCCTCGCGATCCGCACGATCACCGGCGAAGCCCCCAGCCGGTACACAGCGTTCGACCCCAGCCGCAGCAACTCCGCCCCGGCGGAGTCCACCCCGGCCACCCGGCACGCTTGCGCGAGCACAACCCCCGCCGCTTCCGCCGTGAACCCGCTTCCGCCCTCAGCGCCCGAAGTCATACAACGACGCTACAGGCAGCCGGAATCACCCGGTAGGCAGCGCTGAAGTACAGCAGCGAAGTACCGCAACCGGGCCAACCTCGGGTGCCCGTCAGGAGCCTTGAACACTCCACTGACCAGTGCGGGAGACCTCCCCGCCCCTCTGGCCGCAAATTCGGGACGAAGAGGTCGTGGGTTCAAATCCCGCCACCCCGACGCTGGTCAGCGGGCCATTCGCATGATCGCGAATGGCCCGCTGTCATGCCCGGGGGGCCAAACAGGGGGCCAAACGATTTTGATCAGGCCACCGCGTCGCCCTCTTCCTGGTCCTCCGTACCCTCCCCTTCCTGATCTTCGGCGAAGATGTCGTCCATCGCTTCGGCCCCCTCCGTGATCACAGGTCGGAGCTGCTTCCGGTAGACCGCTTCTGTGGTGGCCTGGCTGCTGTGGCCGACCAAGAGCGCGATGCGCTCCAGAGGGATGCCATGGTCGGAGAGCAGGGACACGAAGCTGTGCCGGAGCTCCCGAGGCGTCCATTCCGGCTTCAGCCCGGCTTTCTTCACGATCGCCTTGAAGTCGCGTCGGACGTTGGCAGCGTCGAGCGGCTCGCCGCTCCGGATCGTGAAGACACGACCGGTGGGACTCCACTCCATCCCTCGCGATGCCCGCTCCTGCTTCTGCCACCGCAGGTGCTCTTCGAGGACGTCGACCACTTGCTTGGGCAGAGCGATGGTCCGGCGGCTCTTCCTGGTCTTGGTCTCACCGGCGCTTACGGACCGAACGCCACACCGCGACGTGAGGCGGAATGCCGTCTTTCGTCTCCAGAAAGACATGGTCCCAGGTGAGGGGCCGTGCCTCTTCTGTGCGGACACCGCTGAGGAGCGAGACCACGAGATAGGCGTACAGCCGCGACGGGCGCGCGGCGGTGAGCACGGATTTCGCCTGCTCCAGGTTGAGTGCCTTACTCGGTCGGCCCGGACGTCCTTCGGGTGCGGTGACGAGTAGGGCGACGTTCCGCGCGGCCTTGTCCCTGCGCTGAGCGTGCGCGACGGAGCGGCGCAGGATGGCGAGCAGGTCACGCAGGCTGCGCGTCGCGAGGAATTCGGCCCTGTCGTCCAACCAGTCATCGACATCGTCCGCGCTGAGTTCCTTCAGCTTGGCCTTGCCGATGAACGGGATCAGGTGCTTGTTCGCCATCGAGCGGTTCTTGCCGATGGTGCCCTTCTCGTCGCGTCCCTTGAGTCCGCGCTCCAACCAGTCGTTCACCGCGTCGGCCACGGTGTAGTTGGCAGGTGATTTGACGCCGGTCTGCAACTCCTTCTTCAAGTCACGGATCTTCTGGCGGACTTCGGTCTTCGTCTTGCCGTACACCTTCGGCCGACGGCGATTGCCGTTGGGCGCGTAGCCAAGGGACACCGCCCCTACGTAGCTCTTCTTCGCGGCATCCCAGTAGATCGTGTCCGCACCGTGCCCGGCCCGCTGGGCGCGCTTCGGCGTCTCGGTCATGTTGTGTTGTGCCTCCATAGGTCGGGGCCGCGCCGTGTGGCGCGGCCCCTGGCCGCCCGGACCTCGCACCTGACCGGCTGGATGGCGTACGACGCGGGGCTGCGGTCCGCGGGCCAGCGGTACTACGTCGGGGCGCTTCGCAGCGCCCGTACCGGCGGGGACGACGCCTTCGGCGCCTTCATCCTGACGGAGATGGGCGTCCACGTCTCCGAAGCCGGACTCACGGCCGAGCGGGTCGACCTGATCTCGACCGGCATCGACAACGCTCCCCGCACCCTGTCACCCTCCGCCCAGTGCTTTCTCTACCTGCACAAGGCAGAGGCGCTGTCGCGCGACGGCGATCACCAGAGAGCCGGCACAGCCCTCAACCGCGCCGCTTCCCTCTGGGAGCGCCAGACGGCGGGCGACGCCCCCGACTGGCTCGACTGGTTCGGCGAGGCACAGGTGAAGTCGACAGAGGGCAAGGTGCTGCTCCGCGCGGGGCAGGTGGAGCGGGCGACACGTTCCCTGGAGACCTCCGTCGAGCGGGCGGCACCCCGGGACAAGGCCGTCCGTTCCAGTCGACTGGCCGAGGCCCGGCTGGCCGGTGGTGACCTGGACGGAGCGCTGGACGCCGCGAACTACGGCGCTGCGCTCCTGGAGGACAAGGTCGGCTCCGTGCGGGCGCTGGACCGCTTGAAGGAGTTCTCCTTGCAGCTCGAACCCCATCGGGCCGTCCCGTCCGTGCGGGAATTCCGCGAGCGTCTCCAGGCAGTGCCCGTGGCGGCCTGATCGCCGCTGCTCAGATACTTGCCCCTCGGAACGAGCGTCCGTGAATGCCAGGATGGGCGGCATGACGGTGATCAACGGTGAGGTCGCGGCAGGGTTCGAACCGGTACGGGAGGCGTTCGCGGCGAACTTCGCCCATCGCGAAGACATCGGCGCGGCGGTCTGCGTCTACCAGGACGGCCGCCCCGTAGTGGACCTGTGGGCCGGTGTCGCCGACCCGAACACCGGCCGCCCGTGGGAACGGGACACCCTTCAACTCGTCTACTCAGCGACCAAGGGAGCGACAGCCACGGCGGCACATCTGCTGACCCAGCGCGGCGCGCTGGACCTGGACGCCCCGGTGGCCGACTACTGGCCGGAGTTCGCTGCGAACGGCAAGGCGGAGATCCCGGTGCGCTGGCTGCTGTCCCACCAAGCCGGCTTGGTGGCCCTCGACCGGCCGGTACCGATGGCGGAAGCCCTGGCCTGGCACCCGATGACGGCGGCCCTGGCCGCCCAGTGCCCGCAGTGGACTCCAGGCACTGCACACGGGTACCACGGCCGGACATGGGGCTGGCTGGTCGGCGAGGTAATCCGCCGGGTGTCCGGCCGCACGCCGGGCCGCTTCTTCGCCGAGGAGATCGCCGCACCGCTCGGTCTCGACTTCTTCATCGGGCTACCGCCCGGTGAACGCGACCGGGTCAGCGGCATGGTGTACCGGAAGCCGGACATCGACCTCACCACCGTGCCCGAGGAGGCGGTCCCCGAAGACCTCCGTGACCTCGTCGCCGCCTGGCGCGACCCGAACTCGCTCAGCAACAGGGCGTTCGCGGTTACCGACCCGGCGAACATCGACTTCGACTCCCCTGAGGTTCAGGCCGCGGAACTCCCCTCGTCCAACGGCATCGGCACCGCGCACGCCCTGGCGCGCATGTACGCCGCGCTGATCGGCGAGGTGGACGGGGTCCGCCTGCTCACCCCGGAGACGCTGGCGTCGGCGACCGACGAGCAGGCCGACGGGCGGGACGAGGTCATGCTGGTGCCGAGCCGTTTCAGTTCCGGATTCATGCTGCCCACCGACGACGTTTCCATGGCCGGACCGGCTGCCTTCGGTCACACAGGCCGCGGGGGCTCACTCGGCTTCGCCGACCCGGAGCACGGCATCGCCTTCGGCTACGTCATGAACCACATCATCGGTGGGCCAGACGACATTCGAGCGACAGCGCTGGCAAAGGCAGTACGCGGTTCGCTGGCCTGAGTTCTTGGGTGTAACCAGGTCGGAGACCTCCTGGATCCAGTAGGTCCCCGACCTGCTTCTGTACGCCTCAGGCGCGCTCTGGGCGCAGATGGCGGGAGGCTGCCAGGCAGGAAGACAGCCATGTCGCCTCAGACCGATTGATGATCAAGTCGGCCACAGTGATCATCCCTTCCATGTCTCCGTCGAACCGTATCGAATGATCGCCGACCCGGGCCATCTCCCAGTCCGCGTCGCTGTGCCAAAGCCGGGCGGTCTTGTCGCCCCGCCGCTGGGCGAAGACAATTTCCTCGCCGTGTTCGTTCATGAAGTAGCCGACGTAATCCTTGTCACTGATGGTGCCACCGCAGAGCCTCGCCAGAAGCGGCTCGATCGCGGGAGAATCGCCATTCATGCCATGTGCCCCTCATCTTGTCCGGAGGTGTGCTCGGCCGACGAAAGCGCCAGCATCCGTTCCGCAGACTCCAGCAAGGTCTCGTAGGTGATGACTTCTATGCGTGCCAGGTGCGTGTTGTAGGTCCGCAGCGTGTCAGCGACCTCCTGCGGTGTGACCCCCGCATTCACGTATTGTGGATGCCCAATCACGACAGTTGCGGAAGCTCTGCGTGTATCGACCCCGTACCGCGCAAGGATGGTTTCACGACCCTCGTCCAAGATCCGTAGGTAGTTCTGCGTCTGTGAAACCGCATGGTGGACAGGGGCACCCAGCATGAGTTGGCCGCTGGGCCGGATGACCAGTTTCTCGATATTGGCGCGCTTGAGTTCCACAACGTGCAAGGAGCCATCCCCTCGCAGCAGCGGAATGTCGAGAATGGTGTCCTCCGTGTACTGGCGGCGTGCCAGCTCAGACACGAAGGCACCACCAAAGATCCACTCTTGATTCTTAAGACAGGCGTGCAGGGCATGCTCAGAACTATCAGGGCGGTCCACTTCGGCACGCAGAGAGGCAAGGCCCGCCCGTCTGGCCCTCAGTTCCAGCAGTTGGGCCAGCATTCCAGCATCCGCGTCTTCCAGGAACTCGCTCATCATACGGGCGGTCTCGGCGGAGGCCGGCCGAGGCAGGTCCCGCAGGATCAGCTCCATGTGCCCGTACTCCTGAAGGCGCTTGAGGTACTTGGCGGGCAGTTGGATTCCGCCTTCGCCATCCCCGATACCCAGATGATCGATGGACCGGGCGATGCCACGGAAGAGAGCAAGGGCGTCGGTGACACTCGCATCAGGATTCTCGGCGCGCAGCGCCTCAAGGGCGGACACGGCTCGATCGGAGCCCATGGCAGCCATCCGCCGCATGTACCCCTCGCTCCGCTGGCGCGCCCCTGCGTCGTAGTAATTCTCAAGGGTGTCGAGGAAGAGTTTGCCGCCCGCATACCCGGCGAATCTCTGGAAGCGCAGGGCAAGCGCGAAATCCTCATGAAGCAGGCACTCTTGGGCAACATCCTCTAGAGCATCCACCAGCGGTCTTCCCTTGCCGTACGTTCCGCCGAAGCGATTGCCCATGATCCGCAGCACCGCGTCGATCCGCTCATGTACGGCAGCGTGATCGGTAAGCTTTCGCGCTTCTTCGACCATGATCTTGAGTGAGAAGCTGGACCGGAATATCGCCATACCGGGACCCTAGAGGCCAGCACTGACAACGGTACACAGCAAGCCTCGCAGGAGACCCGCACCCGACCAGTCAGCCCGCGTCTACAGAGGCACCCTCGTGAGCGAGGCCAGACGCCAGGCGGTCGAGGCCGACGGCGGACGCCGAGATGGATGTGGAGGTTCACGAAGGAGCCCTACTTGCAACCGGCACGCGTAGCTGCAAAGCGTGGCACCTGGGAGCCATTCGGGGAGCCGACTCGCTGCCCAAGCCCGCGTGAGACCACTCCGCACCCACCGACACCAAGGCCCTGACCAGGGAAAATGCCATACACGCTGATGTCGATCCCGACCGAACCTCATTCGGGACGAAGAGGTCGTGGGTTCAAATCCCGCCACCCCGACAGAGAAGTACCAGGTCAGGGGCCTGATCCGCACAGCGGGTCAGGCCCCTGAGTGGTTCCTGGAGATCGCTTGGGTGGAAACTGGGAGAAGATCTTGGTCGGCTTCCCCCAGGAGCAGTCTCCAGTGCCGCAGGAAGAGCGGCGCCTACGCGCCCTCGGACCTGCGCGTTCGCGAATCCAGGGCCCGTAGCTGACCAGGCACATCGCGGCGGGCCGCCCCCAACGGTCGTGAGGAACACCGCATATGGCAGGTCATCGCTCAGCGTCTTCCCACGACCATGCCCGTACGCTCGCCCAGCACGTACGTGCGTTGCGGGAGGGTCGGGGGTGGACGCGGGAACGGCTGGCCAAGGAGGCGGGCATCGCCGTAGGGACGCTGGGCCGTCTGGAGAGCGAGGGAACTATCCAGCCAGGTTTCTTCACCGTCGGCGCGGTCGCCAAGGCTCTTGCGATCTCCCTCGATGATCTGTTCGAGGCGGCCCAGGCCCCGCCCGTCACGCCCGGCCTCTGGTCAGCCGGATACGAAGGGCGGGACATCGACTCGTTCGTCGCCTCGCTCGTCGACAGCCGCATCGGTGTCGTGGCGGATGTACGGCTCACCCCGATCAGTCGCAAGAAGGGCTTCAGCAGGACCCGCCTCGGAGAGGCTCTGGCCGAGGCCGGCATCGAGTACACACACCTGCGTGGCCTGGGCAATCCGAAGGACAATCGCGAGCCCTTCTGGGACGGCCGCGTCGAAGTGGGGCGGGCGCGCTTCCGTGGCATCCTGCGGTCCGAGGAAGCCCAGGCCGACCTTGACCGCCTCGCGGAGCACGCCCAAGCGTCGCGGGTAGCGGTGCTGTGCTTCGAGAAGGACGAGAGCCGCTGTCACCGGCAGGTCGTCCTGGAGACGGTCCGCAGCCGGGTCTCGGTCCCGGTGAATCCCCTGGTCTGACTTCGCCCCCGGGGAGACCGATGGAGGGGGCACGCCATGGCGTCGTCGGCATTCGGGAAGCGGCAGCGCGCACGGATCCTGATCACGGTCAAGACGTATCCGGAGCCGTCCAACAAGTACCGCGAGACCAGCTGTGTGGCCGACATACGCCTGGACCAGGACGAGCCGCAGCACGTACGGCTCTTCCCGGTGCCCTTCCGGCTCCTGAGCGAGGAGGCCCGGTTCTCCAAGTATTCGATCACCGAAGTCGACGTCGAACCGCACCGTCCGGAGCGGGACTCACGCCCGGAAAGTCTCCGGCCTCACCTCGACACGTTGGAGATCGTGGGGGAGGTGCCATCCGACGGTGGCTGGAAGAAGCACTACCGATATGTGGAGCCGCTGGTCGCACCGTCCCTCGGCGTCTTCCGACCCGCCGAGATCACCCGCTTCCGGCTGGAGCCCGCCGAGCCCTGGTCCGTCTCCAAGGCCGCGCTGGCCGACCAACTCGACCTGTTCGAGCAGGAACTGAACCCGCTGGAGTGGGTACCGCTCGACCTCCGCTACGGCTTCCGCTGCGCCGACGACGACTGCCCCACCCACGACATGGGGCTGAAGGACTGGGAGGCCGGCCAGTCGTACCGCAGGTTCCTGCGCAAGTACGGTGAGCGCGGGGTCCGTGAGGCACTGCGCGAGACTTGGTACGACCGATGTGCGCTCCGAACCGGGCCGTCCACTTCTTTGTCGGCAACATCGCGGCTCATCCCAGGACCTTCATGCCGCTGGCTGTCTTCTACCCGGAGCGGAAGGTCGTCCAGTACGTGCAGGACAGCCTGTTCGGTGAGTGACGCGCCCCTGCCTGAGATTCAGGCGAACTTGCTCTGCCGCTGCGCGTCGCTCATTGTCTGACGTCCAGGAATGAGGTCGTCACAACCGGGGATCTTCCGTCAGACGCCCTTACTCTTCCGGCCGTTGCTGCCAAGCACACCGGCTGGAGCGATCCCCGCTGGGACGCTGAGTTCATCCGCTTCAGGTCCCGGGCGCTCATGCCGAACAGCACATTCGGCTATGCATACCTGAAGCTGTAGTCGGCGATGAGAGCGGTGGCGATGAACTCGCCATTGGTGACGTACGCGCCGGTTGTCCGCTCCATCACAGGTTTCACGGTGTCCGCTCAGCTTTTTGTTTAACCGGCGCGCCCGTAGTGCTCTTCGAGTGACTCGGCGCGTTTGACGGTTTTGCCCACCCCGTGACGGGGTGCGGTCGTGCGGTTCTTCGAGCCGTTGGGGCGCCCAGGGCCGGGACGGGAGGGTTTGGGTGCGCTGGCCGGACGGGCCGTCTTCGCTCGGAGGTGGCGAAACGCCCGCCGGACTCGGGCCGGGGTCAACCGGTGTGGTGGCAGGGGTTTCTCCCAGGGGCGGCGGAGATCCTCGGCCAGCGGGCGGGCGAGACGGAGTTGGGTGTGGGCGGCGATCATCAGCCAGGTCCACAGGTCGGCTGAGTGCGGGTCGCGGACCTTGGGGCGGGTCCAGCCCAGGGTCTGCTTGAGCATGCGGAAGGTGTGTTCAAGGTCGAATCTGCGGAGGAACGCCTGCCAGCGGACATCGACGTCATCACCGCTCAGGCCAGTGGCCGAGGACCACAGCCAGACCGGCTTCGGGTTCCGGTCGCCGGGCAGGTACTCGACGGTGAGGCGGATCAAGGTGCCGTGCAGGATGGGGAGTTCGTCGAGCTGGGCGATCCAGGCATTTCGACGGGTGAGGCGGGGGTGGAGGCGGTCCCATGCCTGCGCGGTCGCCTTGCCGTAGCGGGCGGTGTCGGTGACGGTGGCGCTCTCGGGTGTGTGCCAGGTGTCGGGCTTGGACAGGGTGAACGGGGTGCCGTGCAGGCGGGGGCGGCCGCCCTTCGGAGTGGAGCGGGCCGGACCGGCGTCGCGGGCCAGGACCCGGTCGGAGCGCAGGCGGCCGACCAGCTCGACGGGCAGGCCGGCCAGGAGGTAGGCGAGTCGGGGTGCGTCGTAGCCGGCGTCGGTCACGATCAGGATGTCGGGATCCCCGGTCTTCCAGTGTCCGGCGTCGGTGATCCGGGTGACGACCTCGCGCAGCTGGGTTGCGGTGATTTCGGCGGCGTCGTCGGCGGGGCCGAGCCGGATGGCGTCCAGCAGGGCTGTCCAGGAGGTCCGGCCCGATTCCAGGGCAGCGACGAAGGAGTAGGGCCAGCCGGGCACGAACTGGTCACTGCTGCGGCCCGACCGTCCGTACACGTGGCAGAACAAGCGCTCCGGACTAGTGACAGCGTCGGGACGCAGCCACGGGGAGACATCAACAGCGAGCACGATCCGCCCGTCGGCCGCGCGGGGCAGCGGCATCGAGGCGAGCAGGTTACGGAAGCGGGCCGGCTCGAGCCATCCGGTGTTCAGCGCGTTGTACATCGCACCGTGACCGCGCTGCATCTCCGCCGTGAGCGTGAGCTCGGGCAGCGAGGTGACCGGCCCGTCCGAGCACAGCACCGCATCGGTCAGCTCGAAGAGCGCGTCCGCACGGGTGTACAGACAGTCGTAGAAAGCGACCCGAAAGCGGGATAGCACCGTGAAGGGATCGACCTTCGCAGGCTCAGCGGGCAGACTCGTCACAGCGACCGTCCTCTCACGCTCCGTTACTCGACATCTCGAAGCGTGAAGGACGGCCGTTCCTCCTGTCCAATCAAGACCACGCCCTCAACCAGCAGAAACGCAGGCGAGGTTAAACAAAAAGCTCAGGGGCGGAGCAGAGGAGAGTGGGTCATCGTCTCTTGAACTCCACCGGGCCTCCGTTCATCTCGATGGCACCGTCCGGGTGGAAGACCGGGCGGCGTTCCGTCATGCGGGCGCTGTACGCCTCGATGTGCCGGATGGCCGCGCCGTCGGGGGAAGTGAAGTCGACAAGGGCGATGGCGACCCAGTAGCGGGTCTTGGTGTTCTCGAAGAGGGGGACGGTGACGGTGGAACCCCGGCCGTCCGTGACGACGACCTTCGCGCCGAAGCTGCGGAAGGAGCCGAATCCGTTGCTGACCGCGGAGTACGCGCACAGCAGTACGTAGCCCTGAGCGTCGGGGCGGACGATGCGCACGGTTTCTCTGCCCGGTAGGCGGGAGTCGCCGTCCAGGCAGATGAAGGGCTGATTCTTCAGGGAGCCGAGGTGCTTGTAGTAGATGACGTCCCCGCGTTTGGCATCAGCCGTGTCCGGAGTTGTGCCGCCGACGCCCGAGAGCGGGTCGCCCTGGGGGATATGGCCGGACTTGACGAGGGTTCCGGGCGCCGTCGCGCCGCGCAGCGCCTTCGTGGCGGGCACGAAGAGCGCGTACAGATCGAGGTCGGCCCCCTTTTTGCGGCGCTGCTCGCTGCCGCCGTCCCATTCGAGCGACGCGGTGACCACGAGTTCGCGGTCTCGTTTGTCCAGGCTGATCGATGCCTGGCCGCCCTTGTCGAGGCTGATGCTGCCGAGCGGCGGCTTGATCAGATCGACCGGGGGTGTGGGAGCGGACACCGGCGCGGTGGGTGCGGTGGCCTTCGGCGCGGTGGGGGTGCCGTACGCGGGTCCGTCCGTGTCGGTTGCGTTCGTGTGGTTCGGTACGGACGACAGCCCGGACGGCCCGGATACGGGGGGTTTCTCGGGCTCCTCCACACGTACGCCGAAATCGACGGCGAGACCCGCCAGACCTTCGGCGTACCCCTGTCCGATGGCTCGGAGCTTCCACGCGGGACCCCGGCGGTAGATCTCCACCAGGAGCACGGCGCGTTCGCCGTCGGTGAGTGGCGGAGGGCGGAATCCGATCGGCTCGGCGCCGTCCTGCGTTACGCGTACCGCAAGGTCCTTCACCGTACGGAAGCTGCGAGTCCGGTCGTCGGGGTCGCAGCTTCCGACCAGGACCACCCGGTCCACGTCCGCGGGCAGGGCAGCCGGGTTCACCTCGATGCGTTCAAGGGCGTCGGCGGCGGCGGGCAGGTGCCGCACCGCGCCGGATTCGGCGTCGGGCTGGTTGTAGAAGACCATGTCGTCGTCGGACCTGACCTTGCCGTCCGCGCCGACCAGCAGGGCGCTGAGGTCGACCGGGTCACCAACGCTGTGCAGTTCGGCGGTGATACGGCCGGTGCCCACGACCGTGTTCCCACCCTTGTCGAGTTCCGCCATGCCACAGCACCCCCACGCATCCCCGCCCGGCCATCCCCTTGGGTCATTTGTCATATCACGTAACCACAAGTGGAGGGCATCATCCGACCAGGCGACCGCGGGGCCACGAGCGGAGGACCATTCCGGTTGTCTCCGTGTCAGGGAATTCCCAGGAACCACACCTTCAGCTTCGTGAACACCCATACCCTCGGCTGGCCCGGCTCGTTAGGTTGGATTCCGCGCCAACCGCCCCCCAAGCGTGCGCTCCCCCTCAGGAGATACGACATGTCGAACTCCTCGCCCAAGCCCCTATCCGGGTTCTCGCGGAGAAGGGCCGCCGTCGCCGTGTTCGCCGTCTTCGCGATCACCGGGCTGTCCGGTGCCCAGTCCGGAGCCGTCGCCGACGAATCCGTCCGAGGCAACGGACTGGCCGTCGCTGCCAATTCGTCCGCCGGCACGGCACCCGAAACCGGCATCGGCACTGGCACTGGCACTGGCACCGACACGGCCGAGGAATGCCCGCTGGAAGTCGCCCCGCGCGTGGTCGCCCAGCTCGACATCGACTCCGGGCAGCAGCCGGAGAACATCACGGCCGACCCCGACGGATCCGTTCTCGTCACCTTCGCCACGGCCCGCCAAATCGCCCGGATAGCGCCGGACGGAACCGTGCGCGTCCTCGCCACCGTTCCCGCGCCGCCCCCGGAAGCCGAGACACCGGCATTCGGGGAGCCCTTCCTCGGTGGCATCGTCCGTGCCGACGACGGCACTCTGTACTTCCTGTACGCCACCGGCACCCCCGAACTCACCGGCATCTGGCGGCTCTCCCCCGGCTCCGGCACCCCCCGCCGCATCACTCCGCTGCCCGCCGACGGACTGCCCAACGGCCTCGCGCTCGACCCCCGTTCACGGCAGCTGTACGCCACCGACTCCGTCGGCGGCACGATCTGGCGCGCGCCCCTGTCCGGCGGTACGGCCGTGCGCTGGAGCGAGGACCCCGCGCTCGACCCGGCAGCGGGCCCGGACGGAGGTTTCCTGGGCGTCAACGGCATCAAGGTGCACAACGGTTCCCTCTGGGTCACCAATCACGACCGCGGTACCGTCCTGCGCTTCCCCCTCGCCGCCGACGCGTCCACGGCCGCCGCGGGGAAGCCGCGGACGGTGGCCGAGGGGCTCGGCGAAATCGACGATCTGCTGTTCACCGGGCGCGGAAACACCTTCCTCGTGGCCGGGGTGACCGACAGTCGTATCGACCTCGTACGCGACGACGGCACCCGTACCCGTCTGCTGACCGAGCGGGACGGCCTCCAGAACCCCACCTCGCTGGCCCGCCACGGCTCCACCGTCTCCATCGCGAGCGCCGCCCAGTACACGCTCACCGACCCCAACGTCCTCCGCGTCGAACTGCCCGATCGGATCTGACGGCACAGAGCGAAGGGGACCGATCCACCGTCGTGGACCGGCCCCCTGGATAGGAGTGCGCCTCAGAACAGCGGCTCCTTGCTCTCCGGCCGGTAGACCGCCAGGGCCCAGATGATGAAACCGTTGATGGCGATCATGATCACCGACCAGATCGGCAGATACGGAAGGAACAGGAACTGCATGACGAGGCCGATGGCCGCGATCAGGATGCCCGTGTACCGCGCCCAGGCCATGTTCTTCAGCACGCCCAAGCCGGTGACCACCAGACAGACACCGATGGCCAGATGGATCCAGCCCCAGCCTGTGAGGCTGATCCGGTAGACGTAGTTGCCGACGATGCCGTACACATCGTTCTCGGCGATCGCGGCGATGCCCTGCAGAATGGCGAGTACGCCGTTGCACAGCATCAGGACGCCCGCGAAGACGACCCCTCCCACCGCCCAGCCGCTGTTCCGGTCCGTGCCGGGGCCGGTTGCGGTCCTGTGCTGCGGAGTCCCGATCGGCTGCGATGCCTGGGTCATGGGGACTTCCCTTCTCGTCATCCCGTACGCCTGATACGGACGGTGTCTTGAGCCTCGGTCCCGTCTCGTGGCTCCGCCATCGGTGATCACCCGTTCGAGTGATGCCCCCGTTCCACCGGACCGCTCGCCGTCCCCGGCGCCCTGCCCGTTCTCGGGCCCTGGTCCGGCCCCTTGTCCGGGCCCTTGTCCGGGCCCCGGTCCTGGTCCGGGCCCGCCACCTCGCCCGCCCCCGGCTTCCCTCCGCCGCCGGGACTCTCGTCCAGGAAGTCGACGACGGCCAGGGCGAAGAGGAGTGTCAGCGCCAGACCGACCACGACCCAGGCGGTGGGAAAGCTCCACAGCAGATACGTCAGAAGAGCCGCGGCCACCAGCACCCAGGTGATCCATGGCCGGTACCGGTGGACCCACGGTCCGACGGGCCCGGTCCGCATACCCGCGCGGTCCGCCGTCGACCGGACCGCCGAGATGCCCGAATGCCACAGCTGTCGTACGAAGACGGCCCGTTCGCCCCTCCCGGTCAGCCACGCGGCGAGCGCGACCACCACCCCGAGCACCACCACCATCCGTACCGTCGTCCGCATCAGCCGGACCATCGCGTCGTACACCGCCCCGGCGGCGGGCGAGGAGACGTCGGCCGGCAGGGCGTCGAGGTAGATCGCCCGGAACACGGTGAGCGCCAGGCCGAGCAGCGCGGTGGCGAAGGCGACGCCCAGCGCCGAGGTGACGAACGTCCGGCGGCGGTTGACGGAGAGCAGGATTCCGCCCGCCACGAGGAGCAGCGCCAGTACGGGGAGCCAGAAGCCGGCGAGCTGGAGGATCCGGAAGCCGGTCTTGACCTTGCCGACGTCCTCGGAGCGGATCACCGTGAACTGGGTGTGGATTTCGGGGATCTTCCCGGCCACTGTGAGGCCGTCGGCCACCAGTCGTTGTTTGACCTGGTCGATGACCGGGGCGAGGTCGATCTGGACGGCGTCGTTCGTGAGCTTGACCGCACCCCCGCCGCTGCCGGTCAGGGCCTTGTCCACGGAGGCGTGGGCCTTCCGGTTGGCCTCGGTCCAGATGCTCTTGAAGGCGTCGGACGCGACCACGTCCTGCGCTCTGTCGTGGACGAAGCTTCTGACCGAGTTCTCCAGCGTGCCGCCCAGTCTGCCGAGTGCCTCCGCCAGCCGGGGACGGTCGGCGGGGGCCACGCCCGACAGCAGGGAGTTCAGATCGATGTGCTGCATCAGGGCGTTCGTCGCCCGGTTCGCGACGGCCGACTGGACGTCCGGGTTGGAGGCGAGTGGCGCGACCGTGGAGACATAGCGGTCGGTGTTCGCCACTTCCTGGGAGGCCCAGGCGGCGACGACGCTCAGCGGGGCGAGTACGCAGCCGATGACGATGAGCAGCGCGGAGCAGATGGCTCGGGCCCGTTGGCGGGCCGGGCGCGGGACGCCCTCCAGCGCGGCGACGCGGGAGCGGAGCCGCTCCAGCTCTGCGCCGTTCTCCCTGTCCCTCGCCGTGTTCCCCTCCGTGCGCTTCTCCCTGTTCCCCTCCGTGCCCGCGTCGTTCCCCTCCGTGCCCGCGTCCGGACCGGCCGTACGGCCAGGGCCGTCCGGTCCACCCGGTCCACCCGTCCCGTCCGCGCTGTCCTCACTGCCGAATCCGCCGTCTGTCGCATCCGCCATGACCGCCACCTCCGCGCCGCCGCGAACAGCCGCCATGGACCGGCCGCTGTGATGCGCGGTACGTGACCCCGCTCGCTGAAGCCAGCGAACCCGTGCCGGGCGGGGCGTGCGAGCCGCGTTGCCCCGTACGGGTGGTCGGTGCGAGCGGGCCGGGCCGCCCTCACCCATTCGGTCCCGTCCACGCGCAGGCACTCCCTCGCGGGCTTTGCATGGGGGCATGCGTACGCCCAGTTCCTCCGCCGCCGCGAGTCCCCCACAGAACAGGACAGGAAACGGAACCGGAACAGGAACAGGAACCAGATCGCCGAGGGGCCGTACGCGACCCGAAGTCCCGGGCATATGGGCACTGTCGGACGATCCTGGAGCAAAGGCGGAATCGGCGGCGCCGAATGAGTGAGCCCGGCGCCGGACCCGACCCCCAGGCCAGAAGCGGAACCGGAACCGAAACCGGAACGGAGACTCAGTCGGCGGTCGTTCCCGGTACCGCGAGCGCCGCTCCCCTCCGCGACGTCCTCCGCAGCCGCGGCTACGTCAAGCTGCTCCTGCTCTCGGCCGTCATCGGCGTGCCCATCGCGCTCGCCTGCTTCCTCTTCGTGAGCCTCCAGCACTGGCTCCAGCACAGCGTGTGGGAGACCCTGCCCGAGGCCGTCGGCTACGACGTACCACCGTGGTGGTGGCCCTTGCCCGCTCTGCTGCTGGCCGGTCTGCTGCTCGCGCCGATCGTCACCCGCGCCCCCGGCGGTGGCGGCCATCTGCCCGTGCAGGGGCTCGGCGGCCCGCCCACCAGCCCAAAGGAGCTGCCGGGCGTGGTCCTCGCCGCCCTCGCGACACTGCCACTGGGTGTGGTGCTGGGCCCCGAGGCGCCGCTCATGGCCATGGGCGGCGGGCTCGCCCTGCTCGCCGTACGGTCCGCGAAGCGCGCCGACAAGCCCGAGGCGGCGATGGTCCTCGGCACCGCCGGCTCCACCACCGCGATCTCCACCATCCTCGGCGGGCCCCTGGTGGCCGCCGTGATGATGGTCGAGGCGGCGGGCCTCGCGGGGCCGCAGCTGGTCATCCTGCTGCTGCCCAGTCTGCTGGCCAGCGGCGTGGGCGCACTGGTCTTCACCGGCTTCGGACAGTGGACGGGCTTCTCCGTCGGAGCGCTCTCGCTGCCCACCGTTCCGCCGAACACCGGGCCGGACGCCGGCGACTTCCTGTGGGGGATTCCGGCGGCCGTGCTCATCGGGGTGGTCCTGTCTGCCGCGCACCGCCTCGGCGGTCCGACGGCGTCCTGGGCCGAGCGGCGACCGGCGCTGCGTACCGTGGTGTGCGCGGTCGCCGTGGGCGTCCTCATCTCCGCGTACGCCCTGATCACCGGCCGCTCCCCGGCCGAAGCCGCGCTGTCGGGGCAGACGACGCTGGGAGCGCTCGCCGCGGACCCGCACGCCTGGTCGGTCGTGTCCCTGGTCGTGCTCATCCTCTGCAAAGGGCTCGCCTGGGGCATCAGCCTGGGCAGCATGCGGGGCGGCCCGATCTTTCCGTCGGTGCTGCTGGGGGCGGCGATCGGCATCGCCTTTTCGGGGCTGCCGGGGCTCGGTACGACACCGGGACTGGCGCTCGGGATGGCTGCCGCGACCGCGGTGGTCACCCGGCTGCCGGTCACCAGCGCCGTACTCGCCGCTCTGCTCCTCGGGCCCGACGCGGTGAATCAGATGCCGCTCATCACCGTGTGCGCGGTCGTCGGCTTCGTCACCGCGCAGCTTCTGGAGCGGCCTCGCGGGCGGCCCTGAGAGGGGGGACCGGTCGGTCCGGAAGGCCGGGGCGGAAGCGCCAGGCCGCCTGGCCGCCCGGGGCGGAAGCGCCAGGCCGCCTGGCCTGAAAGCCGGGCCGCCCGCCGCCTCCGCCCCGGCCCCCTCGGGCCCCTCGACCCCTTCCCGTTCTTCCCTACTCCTCACTCCTCGCCTTGGTCCGTCTGGCCCGTCTCCTTCGCCGGCACATAGAAGGCGGTCGTCCCGGACACGGCCGCCGCGACGACATCGTCCGGCGCGCCGGACGCCGCGTACGCCGCTCCCCACTTCTCGCTGCTCAGGGTCATGCACTCGCGCGCTTCATCGGAGACCTGCCACTTCGCCGGATCGTCGATCGAGCCGCCTCGCAGATGCAGGCCGAGGCCGAGCACCGTGAGGTCCCAGCCGACACCCACCGCGCCCGGTCCGAACTGGTCCCACATCTCGGGCGGTACGACCGCGACATGCTCCAGCTCGAACACGGTCCGGCCGTCGCCCTCGGGCGTCAGCCGCACCTCGACCTCGCTGAAACCGGGGTTCGGGCCGAAGAGCCAGCTCACCCTGAGCCGCTTCGGCGGCTCGCAGTGCAGGATCTCGCCGCCCGCGTTGCCCTCCAGCTGGTAGCTCCCGCCGAGCCGGAGATCGCCGCTGACCGGCAGAAACCAGCGGCTGATCCGCGCCGGGTCCGTGCAGGCGTCCCACACGTCCTCGGCGGTCGCGTCGTAGGTACGCCGCAACAGAATGGTGTGGGCCTCCTCGTCCCCCACGGGTCGGGTGCCGACCTGGCGGTGGATGTCATTGATCTGGTCGACGAACTCACTCATCGCTGCTCCTCTGCCGCTGCCGCGTGTCGTTGCTGTCCGTGTGGCCGGGGCGCTCGCGCAGCCGGGGCCGTTCGTGGTCGGGCCCGTTCGTGTGATCAGGTCCGTTCGTCAGGTTGGGGTCGTTCGTGTGATCGAGGTCGTTCCCGTGGGCTCTACACCGGTCGCCGTGGTGGCTCCGGCCCGTCCTGCTGTGAACGGTGTCGTGGCCGTTCGCGCGGCTCTTGCGCGCGGCGCTCGCGCTTGCCGCGTGCCAGTTCGGTGCCGAGCGCGTCCAGGCGTTGTTCCCAGAAGCCCCGGAACCGTTCCAGCCATCGATCCACCTCACGCAGGGGCTCGGCGTCGACCGCGTAGAGCCGCCGGGCGCCCTCGGCCCGTACAGAGGCGAACCCCGACTCCCGCAGCACTCGAAGATGCTGCGAGACGGCGGGCTGTGAGATCCCGAACTCTCTCTGGATCACCGCGCTCACCGCGCCCGACGGCTGCTCGCCCTCGGCGAGCAGCTCCAATATCCGGCGTCGTACCGGATCTCCCAGAACGTCGAATGCGTGCACGCCACCATTATGCAATCGCCGCTTATATAAGTCAAAACTTAGGCAATGGAGTGCCCCGGTGCGGGAACCGGAGCCACGGGTGCCTCGTTGACCTCAGTGGGCAAAGGAATCGTCAAGAGGCGCGGCCCGCGCCGGATTGCGCAGGGGATTTCCATGGGTGTCAGCCTTTCCAAGGGCGGCAACGTCTCGCTCACCAAGGAGGCCCCGGGCCTTTCCGCGGTCGTCGTCGGCCTGGGCTGGGATGTTCGCAGCACCACCGGGACCGACTTCGACCTGGACGCCAGCGCCCTGCTGGTGGACGGCAACGGCAAGGTGCTCAGCGACCAGCACTTCGTCTTCTTCAACAACCTGAAGAGCCCCGAAGGCTCCGTCGAGCACACCGGCGACAACCTCACGGGCGAGGGTGAGGGCGACGACGAGCAGGTCAAGGTCAATCTCGCGGGCGTGCCCGCCGAGGTCGAGAAGATCGTGTTCCCGGTCTCCATCCACGAGGGCGAGAGCCGCGGCCAGTCCTTCGGCCAGGTGCGGAACGCGTTCATCCGCGTGGTCAACCAGGCCGGCGGCGCCGAGCTGGCGCGCTACGACCTGAGCGAGGACGCCTCGACCGAGACCGCGATGGTCTTCGGCGAGCTGTACCGCAATGGCGCGGAGTGGAAGTTCCGCGCGGTGGGCCAGGGTTATGCATCCGGCCTGCGCGGCATCGCGCAGGACTTCGGCGTCAACATCTGATCGTCCGCCAAGCGGCCGACCGGCTCGCCAACCGACTCGTCAACCCGTCCGGCTCAGGGGCAGGTTGACGAGCCGTCGCCTGACGTTCGCGCAAGGGCCCGTCCCCGCCAGGGCGGGCCCTTGTCGCGCCCGGTCCCGGTAGGCCCGGCGAGCCGCGGGACCCCCGGCTACCCTTGGGCCGTACGTCCGGATCCGACGCCCGTACCCTCCCCCACGAAAAGGGCAACCATGGCGACCGAGGCTCCCGGGGGCTCCGGCCCCGACCGCACCCCCGGCCATGTGTCCGGCTCCGGGCTCCGGCCCGATCCCGGATCCACCGCCGTCGGCCATGCGTCCGGCTCCGGCCCCGCCACCGGTCACGACCCCGGCTCCGGTTCCGGCTCCGGCTCCGAGAGCGGCGCCTCGCCGGGTTCCCCGCCCCCCGGTGTAGAGGTGGTGTGGACCGGCCGGGTCGGCGTTCTCGCCGAGGACGCGCTCGCGCACCGCCACCTGCTCGACGCCGAGGAGTCCGCGCGCCTCGACGCCTTTCGCCGGCCCGCCGACCGGGACGCCTTCGCCGTCGCCCATGTGGCCCTGCGCCGACTCCTCGGCGACCGTCTCGGACAGTCCCCCGAAGCGGTCACGCTGGAACGCGACCCGTGCGTCCACTGCGGCGGCCCGCACGGCCGGCCCGTCGTCCCCGGAGACGCGGTGCACTTCTCGCTCTCGCACACCAGCCGCATCGCCGACGGCATGGTGGTGATCGCCCTGGCCCCGGCCCCTGTCGGCGTGGACGTCGAAGCCGTACCCGGCGCCGGGACCATCACCGACGTCTCGTCCCAGCTCCACCCACGGGAGCGTACGGAGCTGGCCGCGCTGCCGACCGCCGACCGGGCCCTCGCCTTCACTCGCTGCTGGACCCGGAAGGAGTCCCTGCTGAAGGCGACCGGTGCCGGAATCGGCGGCGATCTGTCCCATGTCTATGTGGGGGCCGGCCCCCGGCCCGCCGCTGACACGGGCTGGTCGCTCACCGATCTGCCGGTCGATCCCGGCTACGCGGCGGCCGTCGCCGTACGCCTCGAAGGTCCGTGATGCATCTCGGAGGTCCGTGAGCCTCAGAGGTCTGTGAGCCGAAGACCGCCGCGTCGCCGGAACCGGCCCGGCGGCGAACGGCCGGGATCGTGATACGCGCCGGACACTGGCCGAACGGACCGGCCGTAGCGGAGACTGCGGGAATGGAGTTCATCGTCTTCATGACTCTCCCCGGTCTCGTGATCTTGCTGACGGTGGTGGCCTTCGCCGATCACCTGCTACGCGCGACGGGCCGCGGCAAGCGGAGAGGGCAGGTGTCCGCGACCGGGTTCGAGCAGTTGCACGCGACGTTCTCGGCGGGCAAGCAGAACGAGCTGAAGGAGCGGCAGAGCGCGCTGGTGCTCAAGGACGACGACGAGGACGGCGCGCCGCCTCATCGCTCCACGGTGGATCTGGACGGGGGTCTGGCAGTCGTGCGGCTGCCGGCGGCACCGGAGAGCCGGCCGAAGAGCGGCTGAGAACGGGCCCGGCCCTCCCCCGCCCCCTGCCCCCGCACCGCCGGGCTCAGCCCTTGGACGCCTTCAGCGAGTACATCAACGGAATCCTCGGCCGGTCCGCCGGGAAGCGGTAGTAGCCGTCGCCGGACCGCGAGAGCTGCTCGAACCGGTCGAACAACGAGACATCGTGCTCGTGCAGGAACTCCAGCCGCAGCCCCGCCCCGGCGAGCGCGGAGACGACCTCGCCGATCGGATGCTGCCACTCCACGGTCCGGTTGTTGACGGTCTCGGCGTTCAGGTCCGCGTAGCTGCCGGACATCTCCTCCACCCATGGCGCACGCGAGAAGTAGTCGTGGACGACCCGTGAGCCGGTCTCGTCGTCGAGGGCGTCGGTCAGCGGGTGGAACTCGGCGAGGTACAGAAACCCGCCGGGCGCGACGAGCGAGGCGGCGGTCTCGGCCCATCGGGTCATGTCCGGAAGCCAGTTCAGCGCGCCGACACCCGTGTAGACGATGTCGTACGAGGGGTCCGGCACGGCTTCGGCCGCGTCGTACACATCGGCGGCGACGAACGCGGCCCGCTCCGGCCCGAGCCCGAGATCCGCGGCGAGCGACCTGGCCGCGTCGACGGCCGGTTCGGAGAAGTCCAGCCCCACGACCTGCGAGGCGCCGCGCCGGGCCCAGGAGAGGGTGTCCAGGCCGATATGGCACTGGAGGTGGAGCAGCGTACGCCCGCTGACATCGCCCACCTCGGCGATCTCGAAGTCGCGCAGGGAGTCCTTCCCCGCACGGAAGGAGCCGAGGTCGTAGAAGTCGCTCGCGACATGGATGGGGACGCGTTCGTCCCAGTTGGAACGATTGGCGTCACGCCAGTCGGAGGGTGGTGAGGAGTCCATGCACCCGAAGTTATCCACAGGCTGAGGACGATGCGAACGGATTGTCGCGGGCCCGGAGCAGAATGGGGTCATGACTGAGATCACCGACTCGATGCCCGACTGGGAGAAGCGCTTCCGTGCGCCGCGCGTCTCCCTCCCCGACTGGGCGGAGGACGCGCCCGACCGCTCGCTCTTCGTGTCGAACGCCACGGGGACGTACGAGCTGTACGCATGGGATCGCGCGACCGGCGGCCAGCGGCAGATCACCGACCGGCCGAACGGCACGACGGACGGGGTGCTGTCGCCCGACGGAGCGTCGATCTGGTGGTTCTCGGACACGGACGGGGACGAGTTCGGGATATGGATGCGGCAGCCCTTCGACGGCGGGGAGGACGTGCCCGCCGCCGAAGGGCTGGAGCCCTCGTATCCGGCGGGCCTCGCGATCGGCCGGCACGGTGTGTCGGTCGTCGGCCGGTCCACCGAGGAGGACGGGACGACGATCCACGTGGTCGGAGCGGGTGCGGGTTCCGGTGCGGGTGCGGGGGCCGGTACGGGTTCCGGTGCGGGTGCGGGGGCCGGTGCGGGCGTGGGAGCCAGTACGGGTGCGGGAGCCGGACCGGGCGTGGGAGCCGGACCGGTCGAGATCTATCGGCACCGGCAGTCCGCGGGTGTCGGCGATCTGTCGCACGACGGCACGCTGATCGCGATCGAGCACACCGAGCACGGCGACGCGATGCACTCCGCGCTCCGCGTCGTCCGTCTCGACGGCAGCACGGTCGCGGAGCTGGACGACACCGAGGGGGGCACGAAGGAGCTGGGGCTCGAAGTCCTCGGATTCGCGCCCGTGGAAGGGGACACCCGGCTGCTCGTGGGACATCAGCGCCGGGGCCGCTGGGAGCCGATGATCTGGGATGTCGTCTCGGGTGACGAGACAGCTCTGGCGATCGACCTGCCGGGCGATGTGAACGCGGAGTGGTATCCGGACGGTTCGGGGCTGCTGGTCGCGCACAGCTTCAAGGCGCGCGGCGAGCTGTGGCGGTACGACCTGGCGACCGGCGCGCTGGTGCGGATCGCGACACCGCCCGGTTCGGTGTCGGGCGCCACCGCCAGGCCCGGCGGGGAGGTGGAGTACCTCTGGTCGTCGGCCGCGCTGCCGCCGCAGGTGCGGTCGACGGCGGGCGGGGTGGTGCTCGACCCGCCCGGTTTGAAGGCGCCGGAGTCCGTGCCGGTGGAGGACGCGTGGGTGGAGGGGCCCGGGGGGCCGATCCACGCGCTCGTGCAGCGCCCGGCCGGGACGACGGGTCCGCTGCCGACCGTCTTCGAGATCCACGGCGGCCCGACCTGGCACGACAGCGACGCCTTCGCCGCCGGCCCCGCGGCCTGGCTCGACCACGGTTACGCGGTGGTCCGGGTCAACTATCGCGGCTCCACGGGGTACGGGAGGGCGTGGACGGACGCGCTCAAGCACCGGGTGGGGCTGATCGAGCTGGAGGACATCGCGGCGGTCCGCGCCTGGGCGGTGGACTCCGGTCTCGCCGATCCGGAAAAGCTGGTCCTGGCGGGCGGCTCATGGGGCGGCTATCTGACGCTCCTCGGCCTCGGCACCCAGCCCGAGGCGTGGGCGCTGGGGCTCGCGGCGGTCCCGGTCGCGGACTATGTGACGGCGTATCACGACGAGATCGAGGCGCTGAAGGCGATGGACCGCACCCTCCTGGGCGGCACCCCGGAGGAGGTGCCGGAGCGGTTCGAGGCGTCGTCGCCCCTGACGTATGTGGACGCGGTCCGGGCACCCGTCTACATCTCGGCGGGCGTCAACGACCCGCGCTGCCCGATCCGCCAGGTGGAGAACTATGTGGACCGCCTGGCGGCGCGCGGTGCGGTCCACGAGGTGTACCGGTACGACGCGGGCCACGGCTCGCTGGTGGTGGAGGAGCGGATCAAGCAGGTCGCCAAGGAGATCGCCTTCGCCGCGGCGCACCTCGGGACGCCGCAGGGCGCGCCCGTCGGGCCTCCGGCGGCGGCGGGAGAGGGGGCCGGGACCCGGTAGCCGGGACGCGTTCCGTACCGTGGAGGGGTGTACCGGTTCCTGCTGACGCCCCGCTGGTGGGGTATCAACGTCTTCGTCGTGCTGGCGATCCCTTTGTGCGTCTTCATGGGGACATGGCAGCTCGGGAGGTTCGAGGACCGCGTCGACACCCAGAAAGCGGCCGAGCGGGAACCCAGCGCCGAGGAGCGGCGAGCGGTGCCGCTGGACGAGCTGCTGCCCGTCGACAAGGAGACGTCCGGCCGGACGGCGACGGCCACCGGCCGGTACGGCGAGCAGTTCCTCGTCCCCGACCGCGAGGTGGACGGCAAGCGCGGCTCCTATGTGCTGACGCTGCTGAAGACCGACGGCGGCCGTACGCTCCCCGTGGTCCGTGGCTGGCTGGCCGATGGCAAGCCCTCGCCCACGGCCCCCGAGGGCGAGGTCACGGTGACGGGCGCGCTCCAGGCGTCCGAGACGACGGGCACGGACGGCGTGCACACATCGGGCGGCCTCCCGAGCGGGCAGCTGGGCATGATCAGCGCGGCCACGCTGGTCAACGTCGTCCCGGACGACGTGTACGACGCCTGGGTCACCCTCAGCAAGGCCGACACCGGTCTGGTGGCGGTGCCCGCCGCCCTCCCGGAGGGCAGCGGGCTGGACCTCAAGGCGTTCCAGAACCTCGGCTACAGCGGGGAGTGGTTCGCGGGCGTCGCGTTCATCCTGTTCATGTGGTTCCGTCTGTTCCGGCGCGAGGTGGAGACGGCGAAGGATCGCGCACTGGGTCTTGAGCCGGACCCGAACCCGGTCCTGGCGGCCTCGCCCGGACCGGGGCGTGAAACCGGGGCGTGATTACTGGGGCGTGATTACCAGGGCATGAAACCGCGGCGCGAACCTGCCCCGCACCGCGCTGCCCCTGCCGAACCCCGTACCGACCTCCGCGCTGCCCTGACCGACCCCGTACCGCCCCTACCGGCCCCGCACCGCGTACCGGCCTCGCGCCGACCTCCCACACCGGCCTCGGCCCCGCAAGCGGCCCCCTGGCCGGCCCCGCGTCGGCCCTGGGCCCGCTCGCGGCCCGACGGCGGCGCGGTGCCATGACGCGGCTTCGTGTGCGACGGTGGAGCCCGCACCCCGTACCCGGCGGTACCCACGCACCGTTCGACCCGCGGGGACGTGCAACTACGCTGTTCCGACCGCCGTTACGACCGTGTCCGATCCCGTTGGAGAGCGAGCCTTCCCTTGGCCTGTGACCTGTGGCTGGTCCCCCTCGTCGATGTGTTGTGCCACAGCCCCGACAATCCCTTCGCCGAAGAGATCGCCTCCTACGACAAGGCCCTGACGGACGCCGGACTGCCGACCGTACCCGTATTCGCCTATATGCCCGGACTATCCGGAGAAGTCGCTCCGGTGGCCGTGTTCGACTACGACGCCCTGCACTTTCTGCGACGGGCGTATCTGCTCCAGCTGTGCGGGCTCGCGGTGACGCCCGTCGATGAACTGGGCGGGGACTACGAGCAGTTGCTGGAGATGTTCGAGGGGACCGCCCAGCAGTCCCATCTGGTCTGGCACTACGACCACGCCGGGGCGTATGTCCCGGTCGACTTCCCGTCGCCGCTGTTCAACGATGAACTGCTCGCGGGCGGGGGGCCGCTGGGTTCGACACAGGGGCTGCTGCGGGAACTGGAGTTCGTCGCGCCGACGATCGGGATCGATCACGCGAATCCGCCCGCCGCGCCGCAGGCACCGGAGCGGCCGACGTCCCTGGAGGAGCCGGCGGGGCCGATGCCGCACGACGAGAGCCCCTTCGCACGCGAGCGGTACGTATGGCTGGGACTGCACGCCGCGGCGACGCGCAGCCTCGGGCAGGGGTCGATGATCGTCTTCAGCTGACGCGGTCCAAGGCTGACGCGATCCAAGAAGGGACGGCGGCCGGGCTCCCGCGGGGCCTCGCCGCCTTCGCCCGCCGCCTTCGGACGCCCCGGCCGCCGGTGCGCTCCCCTGCGCGGGCGGCGGCTTCACCTCGCCCTCTTCGCCCCGCCGCCTTCGCCTCGCCGTCTTTGAACGTCCGGGCCGAGCGTTGTGCCGGCGCGGCCGTGGCCGTGCGGGGCGCGGCGCCCCTGGATCAGCCCGGCCGACGCCCCCGGGTCAGCCCCGGTCGGCGCGGCCTGCCACTGGCCACCGCGGCCTGCCGCTGACTGCCTCGACTACCTCGGCGGCTCCGGCGGCCGCTGCCGGGGCATGTTCGGGCGCGTGCCCGGCGGCAGCGACGTACGGCTGCCCGGAAAACCCGGTTCGGAACCCCGTGCGTGACCGCCGGCCGACGGCAGCGGCGTCGCCTGGAGGACCAGCGCGTCCAGGCCCCCGTGGAACGCCCGCATCCAGTCGGCCGTCTCCGACCGCACCAGTTCCTGCACATCCTCGGAGAACTGCCTCAGCACCCGCAGACACCGCTCGGCCGCCTCGCTCGCGGTGCCCTCGGTGGGGCCAAGGATCTCCCGTACGCTCTCCGACGCCCAGTCGAATTGCAGCGCCTGCAACCTGCGCTGCACCGCTTGCGCCGTCGCCATGTTCCGCATCCAGCCGGACGTCACACCGAAGTACCGGTCGCACGCCAGACACGCCGCGCCCAGCAGCAGCGACAGATATCCCCACCCCGCCGCGCCGTCCGCGAGACCGGTGAGATCGAGGAGCGGGAGGGTGGCGCCGGCGATGGTGCCCAGGGCCGTGCCGAGCCGTAGTATCCGGCCCGTACGCCGCTTCCAGACGCGATCCGCCAGGTACCAGTCCACCGTGCGCAGCGCGGACGTCTCGACCCAGCGGTACAGCTCGTCGAGGCGTTCGGCCGGTTCTCCCCAGTCGCCGAGCGGGAACTGCCCTCCGGTCAGATCACCGCGCGGCACCTCACCGCGCTCCTCCCGGGCCGGCCCCCCGGGCTGCATCTCCGGCTGGCTCACCGGGGCACTCCTCTTCGACTCGGTGTGAAACGTGGTGCGTGGCGCGTGGTACGTCGTGCTCGGTGCGTCCGGTGCGTCATGCATCGTGTGCGTGGTGCAGGGTGCGTCGCGCAGGTTGCCTCGTGCAGGGACCAGGAAACGGGTTCCGTGGCACACGATGCGTGCTGCGTGACAGGTAGTGCTGGCGGTGCGTACGTACACCTGGGTGCACCGCGTGCTGGCTGATTTGCACCGATGCGCATGCTCTTCCTACCGCCGAATGGTGGGCCGTGTGGTGGAAATCCCAGTATTTCCGTCCACAAGTACGTCTTGATCAGGTAGAGGACCCGCAGCTTAGTCCCTCGAAAGAGTTGTCGCCTCAGGGTGGGGCGGGCGGCCCGGTGAACACGTAGGCTCGGCATACCGAAACAACCGTCGTCGAAGTGCCAGGAGTGACCGTGATTCCCGGTGGTGGCCAGCCCAATATGCAGCAGCTGCTCCAGCAGGCCCAGAAGATGCAGCAGGATCTCGCCCGGGCTCAGGAGGAACTGGCGCAGACCGAAGTCGCAGGTCAGGCGGGCGGTGGACTGGTGAAGGCCACGGTGACCGGCTCCGGCGAGCTGCGCGGACTGGTCATCGACCCCAAGGCCGTCGACCCCGAGGACACCGAGACCCTCGCCGACCTGGTCGTCGCCGCCGTGCAGGCCGCGAACGAGAACGCGCAGCAGCTCCAGCAGCAGAAACTGGGCCCGCTGGCCCAGGGCCTGGGCGGTATGCCCGGCCTGCCCTTCTGAGACGGCGGCTCACCCACTACCGTACGAGCTGTGGCAGCCGTGGCAGTCTCGGAAGCGGTGTCGGAGCCAGCCCCGGTCTCGGTTCCGGAGCCGGAGCCGGAACGGGTCTCGGAACCGAAGCCGGAACGGGTCGCGGAGCCGGAACGGGAACGGGTCTCGGAGCCGGTCTCGCGGTCGGCTCGCTCAGCCGCCGGCCGGGAAGGCGGCCGTGCACACGGCCTTACACGCAGAGGGAAGGCAGTCCGTTGTACGAAGGCGTGGTTCAGGACCTCATCGACGAACTGGGCAGGCTGCCCGGCGTCGGTCCCAAGAGCGCGCAGCGGATCGCCTTCCACATCCTGCAGGCCGAGCCGGCCGACGTCCGCCGCCTGGCCCACGCCCTCCTCGAGGTGAAGGACAAGGTCCGCTTCTGCTCGGTCTGCGGAAACGTCGCCCAGCAGGAACAGTGCAACATCTGCCGCGATCAGCGCCGCGACCCCTCCGTCATCTGTGTGGTGGAGGAGTCGAAGGACGTGGTCGCGGTCGAGCGGACCAGGGAGTTCCGTGGCCGCTACCACGTGCTCGGCGGTGCCATCAGCCCCATCGAGGGCATCGGCCCCGACGACCTGCGCGTCCGTGAACTGCTCGCGCGCCTGGCGGACGGCACGGTCACGGAGCTGATTCTCGCCACGGACCCCAATCTGGAGGGCGAGGCCACCGCCACGTATCTCGCGCGCATGATCAAGCCGATGGGCCTGCGGGTCACCCGGCTGGCCAGCGGTCTGCCCGTGGGGGGAGACTTGGAATACGCCGACGAGGTCACGCTGGGGCGTGCCTTCGAGGGGAGACGACTTCTCGATGTCTGACGCCATGCTGCACGCAGTGAACCGGGACCCGGCCGATTTCGCGGTCCAGATCGCCGACTCGATCGAGTCCTTCATCGTCGCGACCACCGAGGTCGCGAAGGGCGACGAGCCGGACAGCGCGGTGCCGTTCCTGCTGCTGGAGGTCTCCCAACTGCTGCTCACCGGCGGCCGTCTGGGCGCGCACGAGGACATCCTTCCGGACGAGCGGTACGAACCGGACATGGGCCCCGAGCCGGACGTGGACGACCTGCGGGAGCGCTTCGCGGCGCTGCTGGACCCGGTGGACGTCTTCTCCGAGGTCTTCGACCCGTACGAGCCGCGGAAGGCGCCGGTCGCCTTCCGTATCTCCGACAACCTCGCCGACATGATCACCGATCTGCGGCACGGCCTCGCCCACTACCGCGCCGGGCGGACCACCGAGGCGCTGTGGTGGTGGCAGTTCTCGTACTTCTCCAACTGGGGTTCGACCGCGTCGGCGACTCTGCGTGCCCTTCAGTCACTCGTCTCGCATGTCCGGCTCGACCAGCCGCTCCCGGCGCTGGACGGGCTGGACACGGACGAGGACCTGGCGGACGACCTGCTCGCGGAGGAGGCGGGGAAGGTGATGGCGGAGGAGATCGCCGTGCCGCTGGGGCTGCGTACGACGATGTGACCCGCGGCGTGTACGGCCGTACGGCGGCCGGTCGGGCGCTCAAGCAGCGCCCGTCCATCGGACCGCGTCGTACCCTCTGTACGGCCGCACGGCGGCGGTCGAGGCCGGGCCTCACGGCGCCCGCTCCGCGTGTGACGCCGCGCACAAACCGCGTAGGCGGGCGCTCCCTGGGCAGTAGTCGATCCGGTAGTGGCCGTGATCACTTCCTGAACAGCGCATCTCACCATGTGACTGCACGGGGACGGAACCCGGCCGCTCGTTAAAATGAGCCGACCGCAGTACATGGCTGCGGTGGAGAACCGAGCGAGGAGCGCACGTGGGCCTTGTCGTGCAGAAGTACGGAGGCTCCTCCGTCGCCGATGCCGATGGCATCAAGCGTGTCGCCAAGCGGATCGTGGACGCCAAGAAGAACGGCCACCAGGTGGTCGTCGTGGTATCCGCGATGGGCGATACGACGGATGAGCTGATCGATCTCGCCGAGCAGGTTTCCCCCATCCCTGCCGGGCGTGAGTTCGACATGCTGCTGACCGCTGGAGAGCGCATCTCCATGGCACTGCTGGCCATGGCGATCAAAAACCTGGGCCACGAGGCCCAGTCCTTCACGGGCAGCCAGGCAGGCGTGATCACCGACTCGGTCCACAACAAAGCGCGCATCATCGATGTGACGCCGGGCCGGATCCGTACGGCGCTCGACGAGGGCAACATCGCCATCGTCGCCGGCTTCCAGGGTGTGTCCCAGGACAAGAAGGACATCACCACCCTCGGCCGCGGCGGCTCCGACACCACCGCAGTCGCCCTCGCCGCCGCGCTGGACGCCGAGGTCTGCGAGATCTACACCGATGTGGACGGCGTCTTCACCGCGGACCCCCGCGTCGTGCCGCTGGCCCGGAAGATCGACTGGATCTCCTTCGAGGACATGCTGGAGCTGGCGTCCTCCGGCTCCAAGGTGCTGCTGCACCGCTGCGTCGAGTACGCACGCCGATACAACATCCCGATCCATGTCCGCTCGTCCTTCTCCGGACTGCGCGGAACCTGGGTCAGCAACGAGCCGCAGGGAGACCAGCAGGTGGAGCACGCCATCATCTCCGGAGTCGCCCATGACGTCTCCGAGGCCAAGGTCACGGTTGTCGGGGTGCCGGACAAGCCGGGCGAGGCCGCGGCCATCTTCCGTACGATCGCGGACGCCCAGATCAACATCGACATGGTCGTCCAGAACGTCTCGGCCGCGACGACCGCGCTGACCGACATCTCCTTCACCCTTCCCAAGACGGACGGTACGAGGGCGATCGACGCGCTGGAGGGCGCGAAGGATCAGATCGGCTTCGAATCGCTGCGCTACGACGACCGGATCGGCAAGATCTCGCTGGTCGGCGCGGGCATGAAGACCAACCCCGGTGTCACCGCCTCCTTCTTCGAGGCGCTCTCGGACGCGGGGGTGAACATCGAGCTGATCTCGACATCCGAGATCCGTATCTCGGTCGTCACCCGCGCGGACGACGTCGCCGAGGCCGTGCGCGCCGTGCACACCCGCTTCGGTCTCGACAGCGACTCCGACGAGGCGGTCGTGTACGGCGGCACCGGGCGATGACCCGCAAGCCGGCGCTCGCGGTCGTCGGAGCGACCGGAGCCGTCGGCGCGGTGATGCTCCAGATCCTGTCCCAGCACGAGAACGTCTGGGGCGACATACGGCTCGTCGCCTCCCGGCGCTCGGCCGGCCGCAAGCTGGCCGTGCGCGGGGAGGAGTGCGAGGTCGTCGCGCTGGACGAGGAGGCGCTGGCGGGCGTCGACGTCGCGCTCTTCCTGGTGCCCGCGGAGGTGTCCGCGCAGTGGGCGCCGATCGCCGCGGCCAAGGGCGCGGTGGTCGTGGACAACTCCGCCGCCTTCCGGCTCGACGCGGACGTCCCGCTGGTCGTGCCGGAGGTCAACCCCCATGCCGTACGGGTCCGTCCGCGCGGCATCATCGCGAGCCCGCACGACACCACCCTCGCCATGATCCCGGCGGTGGGCGCGCTGCACGCCGAATTCGGGCTGCGGGAACTGGTCGTCTCCTCCTACCAGGCCGTCAGCGGCGCGGGACGGGACGCCGTCGCCACGCTGCGGGCCCAGATGTCCCTGGTCGCGGGTACGGAACTGGGCGTCGGCCCCGGTGACGTACGCCGTGCGGTGGGCGACACCGCAGGAGACGGGCTCGGGCCCTTCGCCGCGCCGATCGCGCTCAACGTGGTGCCGTGGGCGGGGACGCTGGAGGACGGCGGCTGGTCGTCCGAGGAACTGGGGCTGCGGGCCGAGACCCGTAAGATCCTCGGCCTGCCGGGACTGCGGGTCGCGGCGACCTGCGTACGGGTGCCGGTGCTGACGGCGCACTCCCTCGCGGTGCACGCGCGCTTCGAGAGCGAGGTCTCGGTGGAGCGCGCGCACGAGATCCTGGCGACCTCACCCGGCGTCGTCCTCTACGACGATCCGGCCGTGGGCGACTTTCCCACCCCCGCGGACGTCGTCGGAACGGATCCGACCTGGGTGGGGCGGGTCCGGCGGGCCCCGGACGACCCGTGCGCGCTGGAACTGTTCGTCTGCGGCGACAACCTCCGCAAGGGGGCCGCGCTGAACTCCGCGCAGATCGCGGAGGCGGTCGCCGCGGAACTCCGGCTGTAGGCCGGCCGGGAGCAGGCGGCAGCGGGCGGTACGCCCGGCGTGAGCGAACCGCGCGGCTGCCTCCCGCCGGACCGGTCCGGGCCTGACACCGCCGTCGGACGGTCCGGGCCTGACACTGCCGTCGGACGGTCCGGGCCCGCGACGGCCCAGGCGGGCCCGCCACGGCGCGGGCATTCCGGTCCGGGCCCTTGCCGACGTGGACCTGGGTCCGGCCCCCGGTGGACCTCGGTCCGGCCCCCTGCCCCTCCAGAACCTCCGGCCCTTCTCGTACCTCGGGCCCCTCCGGAACCTCCGCCCGCCCCCTCGGCTCTCCCCGCTCCACCTCATGGGTCCCTTGGCCATAGAGTCACCGTGTGCACTCGCCGACTGTTCCATGATCGGATTTCTTGAGCCGATTCAGTGATCGGTCTTGTGTGGATGCCTCCTGCACTTTGTAGGATCTGTGAACGCCTCGTGAGCGAGTCGCAGGTCCAAACCATTTGAGCTGGGGTGCGAGGATGATCGTCATTTCCCTTCCCCCTGGTCTGCAACCGCCAGTCGGTCGGGAAGCGTCTTTGCGGACGCCTCTGTACGGCGCCGTCATCAATGGGGCATTGGGGAAGAGCGAGTACGCATGGCTGCAGACGAATCACCCACAAAAGTGGTGGCGTGCGCGTACAACCCTGACGGGGGGAAGCGTGTCCAACAGGCGTGGCAGAGGTACTCGACATCGCAGGAGCGGCCCCGTCCCGCAGCGCTTCGACGCGCCGCGGCGGTGCGGGCTTCCTGGCTCCGTTCTCGATTCCCGGACCTGTTCCGGCATCGAGAACCCGGCCGGGGCCGGAACCGGTGTCGGCACCGGCATCGGCGTCGGGTGCTTCGGTACGCCCCGTCCGCAAGACCCGCCCGGTCGGCGGCCTGCCGGTGATCGCACCCATGCCCACGCCCCGGACGGCCCAGTTCCCGTCTCAGCGCGAGGGCGCTGAGAACACCATGGCTTCGGGCACCACCGTCGATCACCTCACCGAGACCTACCGGGCCCACTACCGGTCACTGCTCGGTCTCGCCGCGCTCCTCCTCGACGACACGGCCTCCTGCGAGGACGTCGTCCAGGAGGCGTTCATCCGCGTCCACTCGGCGCGCAACCGCGTACGCGACCCGGAGAAGACCCTCGCCTATCTGCGGCAGACCGTGGTCAATCTCTCCCGGTCCGCGCTCCGCCGCCGCATCCTCGGGCTCAAGCTGCTCTCCAAGCCGATGCCGGACATGGCGAGCGCCGAGGAGGGGGCGTACGAGCAACTGGAGCGGGACGCCCTGATCAAGGCGATGCGCGGACTCCAGCGCCGCCAGCGCGAGGTGCTGGTACTGCGTTACTTCGCGGACATGACCGAGGCGCAGGTCGCCCAGACCCTGGGCATATCCCTCGGCTCGGTGAAGGCGTACGGTTCCCGGGGCATCGCGGCGCTGCGCGTCGCGATGGAGGCCACGTCATGAACGGGCACGAACACAGGCGTGAGCGGTACGAGCCGGACGGGCCGTTTGACGACCGGACTGGGAACGGAATTGTGAACAACGGGCCGGAGAACGAGTGGAACGGCCGCGTCGACGGGTCGGACGGACCGGGTACGCCGGGAGGGCCCGCAGGAGCAGGCGGGACAGGCGGACCGAGCGGACCGGGCTTTCCCGGAGGGTCGGACCGGCCGGACGAGTCCGACGACGGGGACGGCGACGGACTGGCCCCGGACGAACTGGAACTGCGCCGATTGTTCCAGGGCGCCGTGGAGGACCTGCGGCCCGCCGACGGCGCCCTCGACCATCTGCGCAGGGCGGTCCCGGCGCGGAAGGCCCGTAAGAGGCAGATACTGATCGGCGCGGTCGCCGCGGTGCTGCTGATGGGAACCGGAGTCCCCGCCTTCGTCCATGTGGCGAACTCCGACGGCGGCGCCAACGACCCCGCATCCGTGTCCGCGGGCCACGGCAAGCACTCAGAGGGCGGCACGGACGAGGAGCAGGGCTCCTCCGGCGGCCACGGCGACTCGGGCGGCTCCAAGGAGAGCGGCGAGGAGGGCGAGGGCCCCGGCAAGCCGAGCGACTCGCCCGGCGGCCCGTCCGGCACGGGTACCGGCGGCAACGGCACGGGCGGAACGGCCGTCCCGCCCGGCATCGTCGCCACCGACTCCCCGAAATGCGCTGCCGAGCAGCTCGGCGTCACCTCCGCGCAGGCGGGCCAGCCCGACTCCGAGGGCAAGGTCTACGGAACCTTCCGGGTCGCCAACGTGTCCGCGACCGAATGCGCGGTCAGCGGCCGGGGCACGATCGGTTTCGCGGTGAAGGGCGCGGCCGACGAGTCCAAGATCAAGGTGGTCGACCACACGGCCGGCGACGCGGCCACCGGCCTTCCCGACCCCTCGCAGGAAGCCGCGGCGCTCCTGCTGAAGCCGGACTCGGTGTACGAGGTGCGGTTCGCCTGGGTCCCGAAGGAGACCTGCCCGACCGGTGGTCCCTCCCCCGACCCCACCGACTCGCCCGGCACTTCGGGCAGCGCCAGCGCCTCGGGCGGATCGGCCCCCAACAACGTCCAGCCCCAGCTCGAAACCACCGAGACCGGCACCGACGGCAGCGTCTCGGTGACCCACACGGCCGAGCCGGGAGCCCCCAGCGCGGAAACCACGATCCCGAACGCCTGCTCCGGCACGATCTACCGCACGGGCGTCCTGGGCGGGTAGTCGGCGATCAGCCGGCGGTTGGCCGGCGATCAGCCAGCGGTTGGTCGGCGGTTGGACGGCCCACCTCGGGGCGCGGCCGCGTGACCGGGCCGCCTTTCGTTCTTCCCTCCAGGCGATCACTGGGGCGCCCTGCGCCATGAGTTCCTTCGCCAGCTGCTTCAACTCCGCCATGCAGGCGGAGAGATCGGCGTCATACCCGGACGCGGGGTCCGGTCGAGGCGGTGGGACGTCCGGGGTTCCGTGTCCTGGGGCGTACTCAGGGGGGATTGGAGGGCTGGTCCCCGCTCATGGGTTCAGCCGATCCGCCCATGCCATCGACTTCCCGTAGTACGCCAGGATCACCGTCCGGGCCGCGGCCATGTCGCCGAGCACCACCGCGTCGATCAGTTCCTCGTATCCGGTGAACAGCCAGTCGCGCGCCCGCGGGTCCGCCCGGAGGTGCGGGACCGCGAAAACCCAGCTCTGCACTCGTAGTTGATGCAGGAAGTTGGAGATGTACCGGTTGGAGACAATGGCACCGAGTTCACGCCAGAAGCGCAGGTCATAGCCGATGAGAATGTCCAGATCGCCACAGCGTGCCGCGCGCGCCGCCTCTTCGGCGCGGCGGCGGACCGGTACCACCGCCTTGGCGTTCACCCGCGTACGGCCCTGGCGTTCCGCGTGCTGGATGATGCCGTCGATGACCAGCGACCGCGTCTCCACCATCTCCCGGTAGTCGTCCACCGAGAATTGATGCACCCTAAAGCCACGGTGCTGGTCGGAGTCGAGCAGCCCCTGTGCCGAGAGGTCGACCAGTGCCTCGCGTACCGGCGTCGTGGAGACTCCGTACTGCTCGGCGATCTGCTTGACCGTGAATTCCTGTCCGGGCTGGAGGCGACCGGCCAGCACCTCGTCACGCAACGCGTCCGCGATCTGCTGCCGCAGTGTGCTGCGGGTGACAGAGGTGTTGCCGGGACCGGGCATCGATGGGGTCTCCTTCGCCGGGGGTTGCGGACACGATAGGCCAGCAGGAACGTACCCCGTGCGCCCGGATACGGGCGATCTGTGGAAAGGGAGTTGAGTGTGGGCGACGTCTTCGAGGCGGCCACGGGGGACGAAGTGCGGGTGGGCGGGGCGCCGATGGATGAGGCCGGCCGTGCCGCTCGGGCCGCCGAGGTCCGTGCGGCCTTCGCCGGGCTCTTGCAGATTCGGCGGCTGACGGGCTCCGTGCCGGCGGAGTGGGAGCGGAACCGGATGGTACGGGCGGTCGCCCTGACGCTGGAGGCGGCGGGGGTTCCGGCGTCCGCCGTGGACGAGGAGGGCCTGCGGGTGGCGACGGGGTACCGAGTCCGGGTGGCGGACCGGGAGGGCGCGGTTCGCGTCGACTGGGTGGGGCCGGCGGGCAGTGGGGCGGCGCATGAGGAGGAGACTCGCCTGGCCGAGTGCGTGAGGGCCCTCGACTCGGCCTCGGGGTGGGAGTGCCTGCGGTATCGCGGGGCGCGGGGGAGGCGGTACTTGGAGGTGGAGGTGGGAGGGGGGTGAGTGCGGGGCGCGGGGCGCGGGGCGCGGGGCGCTTGGCCGCGCGGGGGGGGTGCGGGTTGCTTGCGGGCGCGGGGGGTGCGGGGGCTTGTTCGGTTCGGGTGGCCTGCTGCCGCAAGGGGCGTGGGCACTTGTCGAGTGCGGGTTGCTTGCTGCCGCAAGGGCGCGGGCGCTGGCCCGGTGCGGGTTGCTTGCTGCCGCAAGGGGTGCGGGGTCTTGTCCGGTGCGGGTCCGGGGGCCCTCCGGGCTCGACTCCTCGGGGTCGGCGGCATACAGGCACCTTGGTCAGGAACCCCGAACTTGCCGCCGATCCCCTGCGGGGACGACCCTGCACACCCCCTCCCACAGGCGGACAAGAACGCCCCGCCCCCAGGGTTCGCCGGAGACGCGAAACTCGAGTCCCTCGGGGCCAGGCAGGCGCACGTGGTGCGGGGGCTCGTTCGGTGCGGGTTGCTTGCTGCCGCAAGGGGTGCGGGGTCTTGTCCGGTGCGGGTCCGGGGGTCCTCCGGGCTCGACTCCTCGGGGTCGGCGGCATACAGGCGCTTTGGTCACGAACCCCGGACTTGCCGCCGATCCCCTGCGGGGACGACCCTGCACACCCCCTCCCAGGGCCGGACAAGAACGGCACGCCCCCGGGGATTCCCGGAGTTGCGAAACTCGAGTCCCTCGGGGCCAGGCAGGCGCACGTGGTGCGGGAACTCGTGGGATGCGGGTTGCCCGCTGCCGCGGGTGGTGTGGGGGCTTGTCGGGTGCGGGTTGCCCGCTGCCGCAAGGGGCGTGGGGGCGTGAAAATCGGGGCCGGATGGGTGGGGGCAGGAAAGCCGGCGGCGGTATGGGTCAGGGGCAGGTGGTCGTGGCCGTTCGGGCGTAGAGGCCGATTCGGGCCTGGCCCACCAGCCGTTCCTCGCAGAGGACGAACTCGGTGTCGAGTATCCGACGCTTCACGGACTCGATCTCCACCGCGTCCAGTGGCTCGCCCTCGCGGTCCTGGATGGCGATGAGCCAGCCGACGCCGGAGGACAGCATGCGGGAACGGATCTCCGACGGGGACGCTTCCGTACCGAAGAGGGTGTTGGAACCGCGGGGGGAACGGGCCAGGGAGAGGTCGGTGAGGGGGCGGAAGGGAGCCGGGTGGGCCAGGGTCCAGACGCGGCGGCGGGTGGGGGTGAAGAGGAGGCCGTCACCGGGGCGGGAGATCTCGGCGACGGCCGCGGCCACCGCGCCGACGTCGTTCTTGCGGCTGTCCGGGGAGCGGAGGTGGGGCCCGTAGGCGACGAGGGTGATCAGCGCGGCGGCTGCCGTCGTGATCGCGAGGAGGCGGGACCAGTACTGGTCGAGGGCCGCGCCGATGAGGAGGGCGAGACCGGTGATGTACGGGAGGACATAGCGGTCGACGAAGAGGGGGTGGATCAGGGAGACGGCTATCAGCAGACCCATGGGGAGTACGAGGAGAGGGAGCGCGACCCCGCCGACCCGTGAGCCGGCCGGGGTGCGAGCGCATGCCCAGCCCAGGAGGGCGAACAGGAGGAACGCGGCGAACTCGGGAACTCCGGGACGGCCGATCCACTCGACCTGGGAGGACTGGGTCGTGCTGAAGAGCGCCAGCGGAGCCACGCCCACGACGACGCAGAGCGCGGCCGGCAGCCAGCCGCGCGGACGGTCGCGCCACACCGTCAGCCCGTGCGCCACCACCATCAGCACCGCGAACTCGTGCAGCAGACACGCCGTCAGCATGACCACCGCGTACGCCGCCCACGACCGCTTCAGCAGCAGCCATGTCCCCCAGGTCACGAGTCCGCACACCAGCGCGTACGACCGCCCCTCCTGCGCGTACCGCTGCACGACCGGCAGCAGCGGGAGAACCAGGCCCGCCAGCAGGCCGGCGCGCGGACCGGCCAGTCGCCGGCCGATCATCGCCACCCCCATGGCCGTGGCGCACATCGCGAGGACGGACGGGAGGCGGAGGGGAACGAGGCCGGGTTCCCAGACCCTGAACAGGCCGTGCATGAAGAGGTAGTAGAGACCGTGGACGGCGTCCACCGAGCCGAGAGTGCGCCAGATCTCCGGGACCGTGCGCTGGGCCATCTCGTATGTGACCGCCTCGTCGCCCCACAGCGTTCCCTCGCGCCTGATCCCCCACAGTCCGAGCACCAGCATCAGCACGGCCGGTGGGAGGAGTACGGCCGACAGGTGCCATCGCCGCGCGACCGGCCCGGAGGAAGACGGTGCCGAAGGCATCCGCGGCACCCGTGCGGGGAGTCTCGCGACGGAAAGGGTCCATATGAGGCGCTCACGGGTGCCGGGCCCCGGTGCGGAGGGCTCTTGTACGGGGGGCGCCTGCGCGGACGGCGCGCGCGGCGGCATGGGGGCGATCATCAAGCGAGTCCATCGGCCGCCGCATTGATGGGCAGGCCCCAAACGCCCTGCCAATCAATTCACTACCCTCGACGCGGAGGGAGGGAAAGGGTCAAGGGGAGGCGACGATGGGGCGGCACGAGAAACCGTTGGACCCGGACGCCGGGCCCGTGCAGCGGTTCGCGTACGAACTGCGGGCGTTCCGGCGGGCGGCGGGCGGGCCCACCTACCGTGTGATGGCACGCGCCTCGTCGTACTCCGCGCCCACTCTCTCCGCCGCCGCGGCCGGCGAGAAGCTCCCCTCGCTGCCGGTCGCCCTCGCGTACGTGGCCGCCTGCGGCGGGGACGCGGAGGACGCCGCTCGCTGGGAGAAGCGCTGGCGCGAGACCGCCGAAACCCGCGAACCCCTTCCGGACCGGGCGGAGCAGGGGCCGTATCCCGGTCTCGCCCGGTACGGCCCCGAAGACAGCGACCACTTCTTCGGGCGGGACGAACTGGTCGCCGAACTCGTCGAACTGATCCGGCGACGCCCCTTCGTCGCGCTCGTCGGCGCGTCCGGCAGCGGGAAGTCGTCCCTCCTGCGGGCCGGACTCGTCCCCGCTGTGAGGGAAGGGCTCGGCCCGGCGAAGGCGAAGGGGGGCGGGACGAAGGGAGTCGGGACGAAGGGGGCTCAGGGGACGGGTCCGGTTCCGGTGGAGGGGGACGGGGGGCCATCGGTGATCCGGCTGCTCACTCCCGGCCCCACTCCTGCCCGTACGCACAAGGGGATGTTCACCGAAGGCGCGCTCGTCCTGGTCGACCAGTTCGAGGAGTTGTTCACCCTCTGCCGCGATCCGGCCGAACGAGCCGCGTTCATCAAGCTGATGCTCACCGAACCCGCCGGGGTCGTGATCGCCGTACGCGCCGATTTCTACGGGCGGTGCGCCGAGCACCCGGCGCTGGCCGGCGCGTTGAAGGACTCCGTCCTCCTCGTCGGGCCGATGACCAGGGAACAGCTACGGGAAGCGGTCGTCGGGCCCGCCACCGCCGAGCGGCTGATCGTGGAGCGCACGCTCACCGCCCGTATCGTCGCCGAGGTCGCCGACGAACCGGGCGGGCTTCCGCTGATGTCGCACGCCCTACTGGAGGTCTGGCGCAGGCGGCGCGGACGGACGCTGACCGAGGAGGCGTACGAGACCATCGGCGGGGTGCAGGGCGCCATCGCGCACACCGCCGAGGAGGTCTTCGCCACTTTCACGGAGCACGAGGCCGACGCGGCCCGTGCCGTGCTGCTGCGGCTCATCTCGCCCGGTGACGGGAGCGAGGACACCCGCCGGCCCGCCGAACGCGCCGAACTGGTGCTGTCCGACGCGTACGCGCACGTCCTGGAACGGCTCGTACACGCCCGGCTGCTGACCGTCGACGACACGTCCGTGAACCTCGCCCACGAAGCCCTGATCACCGGTTGGCCCCGGCTGCGCCGCTGGATCGCGGACGACCGCGATCTGCTGCGGCTCCACCGGCGGCTGACGGACGCCGCCCGGACGTGGGAGGAACTGGGGCGGGACACGGGGGCGCTCTATCGCGGTGGGCAGTTGGAGGCGGCCAGGGAAGCGTTCGGTATGTCCTTCGGTATGCCCTTCGGTGCGGTTGATGGTGCGTCGTTGGGTGCGGTTGGCAGTGCGGTGTTCGGTTCGGTCTTCGGTGCGGTTCGCGGTTCGGTGTTCGGTGTGGTTGACGGTTCGGTGTTCGGGGCGTTCCGTTCATCGTTCCGTGCGTCGTCCGGGTCGGTTCTTGGGGCATTTCGTTCGTTGTTCCGTGCGTCGTCCGGTTCGGCCGCAGGTGCGTCCCCTGATGCCTCGTTGGGGCCGGGTTCCGGTTCCCGGTCCGGATCGGGCCCCCGCGGCAGCGGCCCACCCATCGGGCTCACCTCCCAGGAGCGCGACTTCCTCGCCGCTTCCCTCCGTGCCCATGAGCGCGAGTCCCGCGCCGCCGCCCGCACGGCCCGTCGGCTGCGTGTCCTCACCGTCACCCTCTCCGTACTCCTCTGTCTCGCCGCCGTCGCGGGGCTCACCGCCTGGCAGCAGAGCCGTGTCAGCGACCGCCGTGCCGTCGAGGCCGAGGCCCGCCGGATCGCCGAAGTCGCGGGCACCTTGCGCGCGTCCGATCCGCGTACCGCGATGCGGCTGAGCCTCGCCGCGTGGAAGCTCGCCGAGACGGCCGAGACCCGAGAGTCCCTGTTCGCCGCCGCGGCACAGTCGAACGTGGACGTGTACGCGCCGCCCCTGACCGAGTCGGACGTGGACGCGAACGACACCTGGCGGCGGCTGAGCACAGACGGCCGCACGATGGTCGAGGTCGGGCCGGACCGTACGAAGCGGTGGGACATTCCCGGTCACCGCGGGCTCCCGGACCTCCCCGGTCTCGGCAAGCACGCGGTGAACATCATGGACCTCGAACCCGACTCCCTGAAGGCCGCGTTCCGGGCACCCGACGGGATACGGATCTGGGACCTGGCGGCCGGGAAGCCGACCGGAGCGCCCTTCGGGCCCCAAGGGCCCACCCCGACCGAGAAAGGTGACGACTACGGCTGGTTCGGTCCCGGCGGGCGGTTGTTCGGCACCCACCGGGACGGCCTTCCGGTGCAGTTGTGGGACACCCGTACGGGACGGCCGCTGCTCAGCACCGGCAGGGAGCCGAGGGAGATCAAGAGGTTCCAGATCTCGCCGGACGACCGGCTGCTCGTCTTCTGCCCGGATCAGGGGCCGCTGCGGCTCTGGGACATCCACAAGCGCCGCGAACTGCCCGCCTCCTGGGCCGCGGAGGCCGACGTCTGCGCCTCGGACGAGATCCGGTTCCTGCCCGGTCAGCAGGCCCTCGCGGTCAGCACCGGCGACGGCGTGCGGATCTGGGACGTACGGTCCGGGCAGGAGCGGCCCCGAATCCCCGCCGGGGAGTATCCGTATGTGTCGTTCAGCGACGACGGCACCCATGCCGCGACCGTCTCGGCCGACGAGATCCGGCTCTGGCGGCTGTCGCGCGGGCTGTCCGCTCCCGTGAGCGTGCTCCGGGTTCCCACCGCGCACAGGAACTTCGGTGATCCACGGCTGGATCTGTCGGCCGGCACGATCCGGTACGTGGAGGGCCAGGCGCCCGGCACGACCGTATGGACCATCGCCTTCGACACCGAGACGCCCCGGCGGTGGGAACGGGAGCCGTTCGCCGGGGCCGCGTTCAGCCCGGACGGCGGCGTACTCGCGACCAGGCGCGGTGAAACGTATCAGCTGCGGGGCGGCGACGGAGAGCTGTTCGCCACGCTCGGCGGACCCCGCCGCGCCCTCGACTGCGGCTCCGAGTGCCTCCTGATGGCCTTCAGCCCCGACAGCCGGGCCTTCGCCCACCCGGATGCGGCGGGCGCGCTGGCCGTGCGCGACCTTCGTTCCAGGGTGACCGATTCCGTACCGCTGCCGCCCGATTTCGACGGCGGGATCGCTGTCGCGGCCGGTGGCGACTCGGTCGCCGTGTCGCGCGCGACGATGGAACGCAAGTCCATCGACTCACTGCGCCTGGACAGGCGGGGAGGGAACGGCGGCCGGAACGAGCAGGGCGGACGGGACGGTTCGGATGGACCGGATGGACCCGACGGGTACGAACCCGCCTGGTCGACGCTTCGGCCCGGCGTCAGCGGTCGTGTCCTCGCGACCGCCCCGGACGGCCGCATCCTGACGGACCACCGGCAGCTCATCGATCCGCGAACCGGTGACGCCACCCGGGTCATGCGCGGCGAAAACCAGCCCTCGTCGGTGGCGTTCGGCCCCGACGGCCGCCATCTCGCGATGAGCGACCACGACGGCCGGACCACTCTCTGGGACGGCCGGGGCCGAAAGCTCCTCGCGGTCCTCGTTCCCAAGAACCCGAGGAACACGGACGCCCGGCGGAGCGACTGGCGCGCACCGGCGCTCGCGTTCTCACGGGACGGGCGCACGCTGGCGTACGGGGACGCCGACGGCGGCCTACGGCTCTGGCGGACCGACGCCCCCCGCTCCCGCGGCGCCTCCCTCCCGTCCGCCGACGGCCCGGTGCTGGCGCTGGCGTTCGCTCCGGACGGCGGTGAACTGCGCGTCACGACTCCGTATGTCGCGTTCCGTTCCTACTCCCTGGATCCCGGCGGCACGGCGAAGAAGGTCTGTGTACGGGCGGGGGGCGGGCTCGACCGTACGGAGTGGGAGACCCATCTTCCGGGGGTCCCGTACCGGTCCGTGTGCTGAAGACCCCAACCGTCGACCTCGCTATGGCTTCGATGCCAGCATGTGCCGCATGACGAACATCCCCAGAGGCGCCAACACACCTGTCCCGACGACCACGCTGAAGGTGGTGGTGGCGCATCCGCCGACGCCCGCGGCACCGGCGGGCATCGATCTCGTGGTGGGGCTCCTCGACGCGGGAGGCAGGTCGCGTCCGGGGCGGAAGGACGCGGTGAACTACAAGGCGACCCCGCATCCGTCGGGCGCGGTCCGGTACATCGGGAAGGCGTCGGGCAATGGGCAGCTCGGCGTGTGGGTGGAGGTCGCGCTGGCCGCCGTGGAGCCTGAGATCCAGAAGGTGATGATCATCGCGGTGAGCGGCGAGATCCCTTTCGGGTCCTTTCCCGGGCTGTACATCCAGGCGCTGGGGCCGGACGGGGCGCCGGTCGTGCAGTACGACGTGAAGGACGCGGCTGACGAAGTCGTTTACACACTCGGGGAGTTCTACCGGCGTGACGGGGCGTGGAAATTCCGGGCGGTGGGGCAGGGGTACGCCGGGTACGAGGAGCTGGGGGCGGACTTCAGCCACCGGCACGCCCCACAGCCGTCGGCACCGGCGGAACCGCCCGCGCCGGCACCGGTTCCGTATCCTCCTGCCCAGGGTGCCCAGCCACCGGTGTTCCAGCCGCCGCCCGCGCCGGCACCGGTCGCCTTTCAGCCACCCGCGTCCGCGCCGGGCCGGACCTTCGCCCCGGGGCACGGCATAGTCGAACCCGGAGTCCGGGCCCAGGAGCGGCCCCCCTTCGCGCCACCCGCCCAGCCGTACGCACATCACCCACAGGCGCCTCATCCCGGCCCCGGCTACTCGACGCCCGCCGCGCCCGGCCCTCAGCCGGACGAACTCCCCGGCCCCTTCGCCCGCTTCCCCGGCTTCCAGCCGCACACGGTCCGTGGCCACCAGGACGCCAAGATCACCATCGAGGCCCCCCTCCCGCCCGGCCCGGTGATCCTGGAGATATCGCAACGGGGCGACGCCTGGATGACCACGTACCAGCTCACCAGGAAGCACGAGTCGGGCGACATGCTCACCAGTTCCATGGCACCGGACTTCCACGGGCGAGCGGCCGCCGTCGTCCCGCGGGGTTACCCTCTGCGGCTGAAGATCCTGGCGGACCACGACTGGGCGGTCACCGTCCGCCCGGTGTCGGCGGCGCGCCTTCTGGGTACCGCGACCGTCCACGGCGACTCCTACGAGGTGTTCGCGCACACAGGTCCGGCCATGGATCTCGAGGTGGAGTTCAAGGGCTCACAGCGCGGCTCCCACGACATCGGCGGGATCCTCTCGATGCGGTCCATGGCCCTGGACCCCGACGACGTCTGGTACGACGAAGGGCACTTCGGCGATGTCGACCACATCCTCACCAGCGCCGTCGCCCCGTTCCGGCAGACCGTCCGGCTGAAGAGCGGCCCGCGTCTGCTGGCCGTCCGCGGCGAAGGCCCGTGGTCGATCACTCCACGCCCCGGGGTCTGATCGCACCACGTGAACAGCCCGGTCGGCCGAACCGATCGGCCGGACCGCTCGGGCCCAACCGTGGCGTGAGTCCCGGCCGCGGGCTGTGAGGAACGGCCGAGGGACACCCGTCGGCACGGCCACGCCGGAGCCGATGTCGACGCCGGAGCCGATGTCACGGAGGGCGTACGGCGCTCGTACGGGAGAACCGGCCGCGTGACCAGTCGCGTTACCGCCCGCGTGACCGGCCGTACGGGCGGGCCCCGCCGACAGGGCCCGCCCAGCCCACGTGGTCGGTCGCGCGCCTACGCCGCGAACCCGTCCGCGACTCCCAGCGCCGCGTCCAGCGCCGCCAGGCCCTCCTTCGCGTCCGCCTCGCTGATGTTGCACGGCGGGACGACATGGGTGCGGTTCATGTTGACGAAGGGCCACAGGCCGTGGGCCTTGCAGGCCGCGGCGAAGGACGCCATCGCCGTGTTGGCCTCGCCGGAGGCGTTGTACGGGACCAGGGGCTCATGGGTCTCGCGGTCGCGGACCAGGTCCAGCGCCCAGAAGGCTCCCATGCCCCGGACCTCGCCGACGCTCGGGTGGCGTTCGGCCAGTTCGCGGAGGCCGGGGCCGATGACCGTCTCGCCGATGCGGGCCGCGTGCTCGATGACCTTCTCCTCCTCCATGACGCCGATCGTGGCGACGGCCGCGGCGCAGGCGAGGGGATGGCCGGAGTAGGTGAGTCCGCCGGGGTACGGCCGTGTGTCGAAGGTCGCCGCGATCTCCGCCGAGATCGCGACACCCCCGAGCGGCACATAACCGGAGTTGACGCCCTTGGCGAAGGTGATCAGATCGGGCACGACGTCGAAGTGCTCGGAGGCGAACCACTTTCCGGTACGCCCGAATCCGGCCATGACCTCGTCGAGGACGAACACGATCCCGTACCGGTCGCAGATCTCCCGTACGCCCGCGAGATAGCCGGGCGGCGGCACCATGATGCCGGCCGTGCCGGGAATGGTCTCCAGCACGATCGCGGCGATGGTGCCGGGGCCCTCGAAGGCGATGGTGTCCTCGAGGTGCTGGAGCGCGCGGGCGGCTTCCTCGGCCTCGGTCGAGGCGTAGAAGGGCGAGCGGTAGAGGAACGGCCCCCAGAAGTGCACGACCCCGGCCGTGCCGCTGTCCGAGGCCCAGCGCCGCGGGTCGCCGGTGACGTTGATCGCGGTGGAGGTGCCGCCGTGGTACGAGCGGTACGCGGAGAGCACCTTCGGGCGGCCCGTGTGCAGCCGGGCCATCCGGATGGCGTTCTCGATGGCCTCGGCGCCGCCGTTGGTGAAGAAGATCTTGTCGAGGTCGCCGGGCGTCCGCTCGGCGATCAGCCGGGCCGCCTCGGAGCGGGACTCGACCGCGAACGCGGGCGCGAAGGTCGCCAGCTTCCCGGCCTGCTCCTGGATCGCGGCGACGACCTTCGGGTGCTGGTACCCGATGTTGGTGTAGACGAGACCGCTGGTGAAGTCGAGGTAGCGCTTCCCGTCGTAGTCCCAGAAGTACGAACCCTCGGCGCCGGCGACGGCGAGCGGGTCGATCAGGCCCTGGGCGGACCAGGAGTGGAAGACATGCGCACGGTCCGCGGCCTTCACAGCGGCGCCGGCCTGCGGGTCAACAGCTTGAGGGGTCATGCGTCACAGCGTATGTACTCATGACCGAGCCCGATATGACCATCCTGTCTGGCCTCGGCGAGCTTCCTGCGGCGTTCTGTAAAGCCGGACTCAGTTGACAGAAGGCTGTCATTATGACAGCCTTCTGTCATAGTCGCCGGGCAGCCGAGGAGGGCACGATGACCGCCACGACCAGCAGGACCGTTCATCTCGCCGTGTACGACACCTACGCGGACTGGGAGACGGGCCACACCACCGCCCATCTGACGCAGAACGGCTTCACGGTCCGCACGGTCGGCCTGACCACCGATCCGGTCACCACCATGGGCGGCCTCCGTGTCCAGCCCGACATGGCGCTCGCCGACCTCCGCCCCGAGGACAGCGCGCTGCTGATCCTCACGGGCGCGACCGCGTGGGACACGGGCGACGGTCTCGCGCCCTTCGCCGCGAAGGCTCGCGCCTTCCTCGGCGCGGGCGTGCCCGTCGCCGGCATCTGCGGCGCGACGGCCGGACTGGCACGCGAGGGACTGCTGGACGACCGCGACCACACCGGGGCGGTCTCCTTCTATCTCGCCGCCACCGGCTACAAGGGCGGCGACCGCTACCGCGAGGCCGACGCCGTCACGGACGGCGATCTGATCACGGCCGGCCCCACCGAGCCGGTCGCGTTCGCCCGCGAGGTCTTCGCCCGGCTCGGCGTGTACGAGGGCGCGAAGCTGGACGCCTGGTACCGGCTGTTCCACGACTCGGACGTGTCCGCGTTCGCGGTCCTCGAAGGCGAGGATGGCGGAGATGGCGCGGATGGCGGGGAGGCTGCGGGGGGCGCGGGGAACACCGAAGGCGCGGCCGCGTCATGAGCCGCGAGGAGCAGGAGTTGCTCAGCCGGACGGCGCTCGCCGTCTTCCGGCTGAACGGCCAGTTCCTCGCGGTCTCCGAGGTGCTGGCCAAGCCCGCCGGGCTCACCGCCGCCTGGTGGCAGGTGCTCGGAGCCGTACTGCGTACGCCCCTTCCCGTCGCCGGGATCGCCAGGGACATGGGCATCACCCGCCAGAGCGTGCAGCGGATCGCGGATCTGCTCGTCGAGCGGGGCCTGGCGGCGTACGAGCCCAATCCCGCGCACCGGCGCGCCAAGCTGCTCCGCCCCACCGACGAGGGCCGGGAGGCGATCTCCCGGATCGAGCCCGGTCACGCGGAACTGGCGGCCCGGCTGACCGAGACGCTCGGGCCAAAGCGGCTCGCGGAGACGGCGGAAGCGCTGGAGCGGCTGTCCAAGGCCCTGGACACGATCGGATCCGCCGATTCGGAGTGAGGGAGGGCCGGGGCGGGCGGGGGCGGGCGGGGCCTGTATCGGCCCCGCCGGGTGCCAGGCCGGGCCGGTGGCGGAGGCGGGACCCCGGAGCGACGCGGTCGGCATCCGGTGGGCATGATCCTGTGGGCATGCGGTCCGGACCCGGTTCCGGGTGGACGATCCGCGCGTGTCTCCGCCCACTCCGCCTATCCTCGATGCGTTCGACAACATGGGTCGTCCGGGGTCGGGGGGACGTACGGCGATGGATCAGTTGGTGCCTGGGGATCCGCGGCACATCGGCGCGTACCGGCTGCTCGCGCGTCTGGGCGCGGGCGGCATGGGTCAGGTCTATCTGGCGCGCAGCGAACGGGGCCGTACGGTCGCCGTCAAACTCGTACGGCGGGAACTCGCCGCCCACGAGACGTTCCGCGAGCGCTTCCGGCTGGAGGTGCACGCGGCGCGGCGGGTCGGCGGCGAGTGGACCGCGCCCGTCCTGGACGCCGACACCGAGGCGGCCGTGCCCTGGGTCGCGACCGGTTATGTCGCCGGGCCCTCGCTGAACGCGGTCGTGTCCGGGGACCACGGCCCGCTCCCCGAGCGTTCGGTACGGATCCTCGGCTCGGGCCTCGCGCACGCGCTCACCTCCATCCACACCGCGGGGCTCATCCACCGTGATCTCAAGCCGTCCAACATCCTGATCACCATCGACGGCCCGCGTGTCATCGACTTCGGCATCGCGCGGGCCCTGGAGACGACCACGGACGGCGGGCTCACCCGGACGGGAGCGGTCATCGGCTCACCCGGCTTCATGGCCCCCGAGCAGATCCGCGGGGAGTCCGTCACCCCCGCGGCCGACGTCTTCTGTCTGGGCTCGGTCCTCGCCTACGCGGCGACCGGACGGCTCCCCTTCGGCTCGACGGAGACCGCGGGCCACGCGCTGATGTTCCGGATCGCGGAGGAGGAACCGGATCTGGCGGGTCTCCCCGCGGGCCTGACCGATCTCGTACGGGAATGTCTGCGCAAGGCCCCGGCGGACCGGCCGGAGCTGGCCGAGGTCCTGGAGCGCACCGCCACGGAGCCGAGCCATGAGCCCTGGCTGCCGGGTGCGCTCATCGCTCAACTGGGACGGCACGCGGTCCGGTTGCTGGAGGTCGAGCACGCGGCCCCACCGCCCGCGCCCGCCGCACAGAGCCACCCCGCACAGAGCCACCCCCCGCTGGCCGCCTCCGCGCCGACCATCCCCACACCCGGCCGCCCCGCGCCGGCCCCGCCCGAGCCGCCGACGCAGGTCCTGCCGCCCACCCCCACGGCCTCCGCACCGCCCGTACCCGCACCGGCACCCGCGCCGACAACAGGACCCGCACCCGCGCCGGTCCCGCCCGCCCATCCGCAGGCCGGCCATGCCGTGCCCCCGACCCTGATGCAGCCCCCGCCCGCTCCGTACGGCAGCTACACCTCGCCGCCGCCATACCAGCCGCTGCCCGCCCCCTACACCCCGGCAGCGCCGCCCCCGTACCCGCACCCGGCCGTGCCGGAACCCGAGCGCACGGGCGGCGGTGGGCGGAAGGCCGCCCTCATCGGGATCGGCGTCCTGCTCCTCGCGGTCCTGGCGGGCGTCACGCTCCGCGCCCTCAGCGGCGGCGGGGACGCCGACCGGGCCGACGATCCGAAGCCCGGCCCGAACACGTCGGCGGTCTCGGCTCCGACCACTCCGACCACTCCGGGGACCTCCGAATCGCCGCCTCCCTCGAAGTCCCCCTCGAAGTCCCCCTCGAACTCCCCCTCGAACTCCCCGGCGGGCGAAGTCGGAGGCGTGCCCGACGAGTACATCGGCACCTGGCGCGCGAGCTTCGACACCGCCGACGGCGCCAACACCCGCGTCATGACCATCACCCAGGGTCCACAGGGCTCCACGGTCATGGAGCTGACCGGTACCGGCGCCTCGTACGACTGCACGTGGTCGGCCACGCTGCGCGCTTCGGGCCCGCCTCTCGAACTCAGCCCGACCCGAGTCGTCTCCGGCGATCCGGGGAAGTGCTCGCCCGGCCAGTGGAGCCGCCTGGAGATGCCGGACGACTTCACCATCGTCCGCGAACTCGTCGGCTCGGGCGGCGCGCCCCTGCGGTACGCCAAACTGTTCTGACGTGTCCGTCGCCGTGGCCGTGGTGGTGGCCGTGGTGGTGGCCGTGGTGGTGACCGGACGTCACAGGGCGACCGCTCCCACGGCGACCGCCGTCACTCCGATGAGCAGGGCCAGAACACCGAAGACGATGTCGAATCTCCGGGAACGGTGTTCGGCCGCGAGGTCCGGGGTGAAGACGGCCGGGTCGTCGGGCGTGTAGTGGATCGCGACGTCCCGGCCGTACGAGCCGACGGGGTCCGGCAGACCCGAGGCGCAGTACGCGGTGACGGCCGTGCCCTCGTGGGTGGAGAAGGCGACGACCGGGGTGTGGCCGGTGCGGGTGTCGCCGTCCTCGTCGGTGGTGACGTCCTTGAGTACGGCGATGACACGGCCCCGGACGGGGGCCGCGGAGGTCAGCGCTTCGATGCGGCGGCTCATGTCGCGTGCGTTCTGGGGCAGGTAGCGCACCCCCAGGACGGTCCAGGGCACCCCGAAGCCGAGCAGGGCCCATGGCCAGCCCCAGTCGATCGCGGCGATGACCACCAGCCCGGTGTAGATCAGGAAGACCGCGAAGTTCGGCCGGCCGAGTCCGTACCGGCCGCCCCAGAGGTCGCTGGTGAACCGGAAGGCATGAGGTCTGCCGCGCGGGTAGAGGACGCCGATCTCCCGGCCCGTCCAGGCTGTGGTGACCCTCTCGTCGTGCTCACCGTCGTTCGTCACGGTGAACTCCTGCCCGGTGGACGGGTCACGGAAGGAGACGACCACGGGTATCCCGTACCTCTGGGAGCTTCCGTGCTTCGGCTCCCGGACCCGCTCGATCCGCCCCATGACGCGGACCGTCCGCTGGGCCCGCGTCATCCCGGCCAGCGACCGGCCGTATCCGATCAGCGCCACGACCGCGAACACCCCGCACCACAGCACCAGAAATCCATGCCAGTCCAAGCGCTTTCCTCCTGTCGTCTCTTGGGGGCGGAGCCTCAGCAGCAATTCCGAACCGCCTCGCGGCCCCGGCCTTCACGCCGTCGGGCAGCTGATGACGCGCGGGTACCGTCCGCGTCCGATGGTCGGCGTCGGTCTCGGTGTCGGTGTCGGTCTCGGTGTCGGTGTCGGTCTCGGTGTCGGTCAGCGTCAGCGTCAGTGCGCCGGGGTGCGCCGCACCACCTTGCCCTTGCCGTCCGCCTCGAGTGAGGCCGCGCCGTCGGGGCCGGTCACGCCGACCCTGATGGTGAGGGAGCCGGTGAGGTCCTCGGCGGTGATCTGCCAGCTCTGCGGGGAGCGGACACCGAGCGTGGTCGTGGCCTCCTCGACCAGGGCGGGGAACCGTTCGTAGGGCAGGGAACCCGGGTCGAACCGTCCGGCCTGCGAACCGATGGGAGCGAACACGACCGACAGCAGACGCTCCTGCACGACGACGGTGAGGGCGGGGCGCGTGCCCTGGCCCTCGGTGAGCGAGTCGACGGCCCGACGCAGCGCGCCCTTGTCGAGGAACGACTGGTCCGGGCCGAGGGAGACCGTACCGAACGCCGACGTCACGACCGTGGTCGACGACGTGGCGGAGACGGAAGGTCCGACGGAGGGCCCGACGGATGAGGGAGGCCGCGCGGTGGCGTCCTGCCCGGACAGGTCGGCGCGGAACAGCAGGACCACCCCCGCCGCGCCGAGCAGCAGGCCGAGGAGCCCGACGAAGCCGAAGGCACAGCCCTCGGGAGGCTCGCTCGCCATGGCCGGCCCGGGCACCGAGTCGATGCGGGCCCCGGCCGCCCGGTCCTCCCATTCGGGTGTCGGCCGTTTCACGATTCTCACCCGCCACGGCCGGTCCGGCGGGTACTGGACCACCACGATGCCGCGCGGCCGGTAGTCGGGCAGGTCGACGAGGTTGATGTCCTGCGTGATCTCGACGCGGTACGCCGTCCCGCCGTCCGGCGCGACGGTGAGGTCGAACCGCACCGGCACATCGCTCGACTCACCCCCGATGGCGTGCAGGCTCTCGATCATCGCGAGCGCCGTGCGGGGTACGACGGCCGCCTCCCGTGCCCGCCGCGGCGCACCGGCCAGGAAGAGGAGCAGGCCGTAGACCGCGGGCAGGCCCAGCCCCGTGACGAACAGCGGCACGCTCTCCACGACGCCGCCGACGATGAGAGCGGCCAGCGACGTCCCGATCACACCACCCGTCAGGAACCCGCGGGCGAGGGCGACGGGGGTGCTGCGCGTGGGCGGCACGCCCGTGGTGATCGTCATACGGGTGATTGTGTCGGGCCCGGCTGACGGCCGGTAGATCTTCAAGGTCTTCGGAACGGCCTTCCTGCGGCCTTCCTGCGGCCTTCCTGCGGTCTTCCTGCGGTCTTCCTGCGGTCTTCGGACGGCGTTCGGACGGCGTTCAGGCAGCTTTCAGGCCGGGCTCGGCCTCAAGAGACAGCCGCGCTTGACCTCAAGATAACTTGAGGTCATATGGTCCTCCGCATGAGCATGGAGACCACCGCCTGGAGCCAGCTTCACTCCGCCATGACCGCCCAGCAGGACCGGCGGCCCTTCGCCCGCGCGACCGTGCGCCGTATCGCCGCGTTCGCCCGGCCCCACCGTCGCCGTATCACCCAGTTCCTCCTTCTGAGCGTTCTCACGGCACTGCTCGCCGTGGCCACACCGATCCTCGCCGGACGGGTCGTCGACACGATCGTGTCCGGCGGGGCATCGGGCACGGTCATCAGGATCGCCCTGCTGATCGCGGTGATCGCCGTCGCCGAAGCGGGGCTCGGCCTGCTCCAGCGGTGGCTGTCGGCGAACCTCGGCGAGGGCCTGATCCTCGATCTCCGGCGCGCGGTCTTCGACCATGTGCAGCGGATGCCCGTCGCGTTCTTCACACGCACCCGTACCGGCGCGCTCGTCAGCCGGCTCAACAACGACGTCGTCGGCGCGCAGCGCGCGTTCAGCAACACCCTCTCCGGTGTGGTGAGCAATCTGGTCACGCTGCTGCTGACGCTCGCCGTGATGCTCACGCTCTCCTGGCAGATCACGCTGCTCGCGCTGGTCCTGCTGCCGGTGTTCGTCGTGCCCGCCCGCCGGATGGGCGCGCGGATGGCGGGGCTCCAGCGGGAGGCGGCACGGCTCAACGCCTCGATGGGCACCCGGATGACGGAACGCTTCTCCGCCCCCGGAGCCACGCTGGTCAAGCTCTTCGGGCGGCCGGACGAGGAGTCGGTGGAGTTCGCGGCGCGCGCGAGCAGGGTGCGGGACATCGGCGTACGGATGGCGATGGCGCAGTCCGCCTTCATCACCGCCCTCACCCTGGTCTCCGCGCTCGCGCTCGCCCTGGTCTACGGCCTCGGCGGCTACTACGCCCTGCGCGGCAGCCTGGAGCCCGGCGCCGTCGTCGCGCTCGCGCTTCTGCTGACCCGGCTGTACGCGCCGCTCACCGCACTCGCCGGGGCACGGGTCGAGGTGATGAGCGCCCTCGTCAGCTTCGAGCGCGTCTTCGAGATCCTGGACCTCGAGCCGCTCATCGACGAGAAGCCGAACGCCCGTGAGGTGCCCGAAGGACCCGTGTCCGTCGAGTTCGACGGCGTCCGCTTCGGCTACCCGTCCGCCGAGAAGGTCTCCCTCGCCTCGCTGGAGGAGGTCGCCTCGCTCGACGAGCGGGGCGGTGACGACGTCCTGCGCGGGATCTCCTTCCGCGCCGAGGCCGGGCAGACCATCGCCCTCGTCGGCTCGTCCGGCGCGGGCAAGTCGACCATCGCGAGCCTGCTGCCGCGGCTGTACGACGTGGACGAGGGCGCGGTCCGCGTCGGCGGAGTCGATGTACGGGACCTGTCCGCCCGCTCGCTGCGCGCCACGCTCGGCATGGTCACGCAGGACGGGCACCTGTTCCACGAGTCCGTACGCGAGAATCTGCTGCTCGCCCGGCCCGAGGCCACGGAGGACGAGCTGTGGGACGTGCTGCGCCGGGCCCGGCTCGCCGAGCTGGTGCGGTCGCTGCCCGATGGGCTCGACACCGTCGTCGGCGAACGCGGCTACCGGCTCTCGGGCGGTGAGCGCCAGCGTATGACCATCGCGCGGCTGCTCCTCGCCCGCCAGCGCGTCGTCATCCTGGACGAGGCGACCGCCCACCTCGACAACACCTCGGAGGCCGCTGTGCAGGCGGCCCTCGCCGAGGCGCTGGAGGGGCGCACCGCCGTGGTCATCGCCCACCGGCTCTCCACCGTCCGCGCCGCCGACCTGATCCTCGTCGTGGAGGGCGGCCGGATCGTGGAACGCGGTACGCACGAGGGGCTGCTCGCGGCGGACGGGCGGTACGCGGAGCTGTACCGGACGCAGTTCGCGGAAGCGGAAGCGGAAGCGCGGTACGACGGGCCCAGTGGTCACGGGGGGCAGGACGGATCCTCGGGACACGAGCGTACGGACGCGGGCACGGGCGCGCATACGGCCGCGGGGGCGACCGCGGCCTCCCATGACGGGCGGGACCTCCGGGACGACGGGGTCGAGCTGCCGGTCTGAAGGGCCCGGTGGGGCCGGGAGGCGCGTCGGTCCGGCTGTGGCGGCCGCCGCACCTCCCGACGGCCCCGGCAGCCGAGACCGGCCGGGCCCGAGACCGGAACCGGCCGAGACCGGAACCGGAACCGGCCGTCCCGCACCGGCCGCCCCGCTCAGCGGGCACCCCACCTGAGCGCCCCCGCCCTAACAGCGGTGCGCCCGAACAGCGGTGCGCCCGAGCGCGGCGAATCGGACCGACCGCTCGGGCGCACCCACCGCCTGGGTTCCTACAGGAACGAGTTGATCTGGATCGTCTCCGTACGGCCCGGACCGACCCCGATCGCCGAGATCGGCGCGCCCGACATCTCCTCCAGCGCCTTCACGTAGTCCCGCGCGTTCTTCGGCAGGTCCTCGAAGGTCTGGGCCTTGGTGATGTCCTCGGACCAGCCCGGCAGCATCTCGTAGACCGGCTTCGCGTGGTGGAAGTCGGTCTGGGAGTACGGCAGCTCCTCGACGCGCTTGCCGTCGATCTCGTACGCGACGCAGACCGGGATCTGCTCCCAGCCGGTCAGCACGTCCAGCTTGGTGAGGAAGAAGTCCGTGAGGCCGTTGACACGGGTCGCGTACCGCGCGATCACCGCGTCGAACCAGCCGCAGCGGCGGTCACGGCCGGTGGTCACACCCCGCTCGCCGCCGATGCGGCGCAGCGCCTCGCCGTCCTCGTCGAACAGCTCGGTGGGGAAGGGACCGGCTCCGACGCGGGTCGTGTACGCCTTGAGGATGCCGATGACCCGCGTGATCTTGGTCGGGCCGACGCCCGCGCCGGTGCACGCGCCGCCCGCCGTCGGGTTCGAGGAGGTGACGAAGGGGTACGTGCCGTGGTCCACGTCGAGCAGCGTGCCCTGGCCGCCCTCGAAGAGGACGACCTTGCCGTCGTCGATGGCCTTGTTCAGGACCAGCGTGGTGTCGGCGACGAACGGCCGGAGCTGCTCCGCGTACTGGAGCATCTCGTCGACGATCCGGCCCGTCTCGATCGCCCGGCGGTTGAAGACCTTGGCGAGGAGCTGGTTCTTGGCCTCCAGCGCCGCCTCGACCTTCTGCTCGAGGATCGACTCGTCGTACAGGTCCTGGACGCGGATACCCACACGGTTGATCTTGTCGGCGTAGGTCGGGCCGATGCCACGGCCCGTCGTACCGATCTTGCGCTTCCCGAGGAACCGTTCCGTCACCTTGTCGAGCGTGACGTTGTACGGGGTGATCAGATGAGCGTTTCCACTGATCAGCAGCTTGGACGTGTCGACTCCGCGGTCGTTGAGCCCACTCAGCTCGGAGAGCAGGACGGCCGGGTCGACCACGACACCGTTGCCGATCACCGGGGTGCACCCCGGTGAGAGGATGCCGGAGGGGAGGAGGTGGAGCGCGTACTTCTGGTCGCCGACGACGACCGTGTGGCCGGCGTTGTTGCCACCCTGGTATCGCACCACATAGTCAACGGATCCACCGAGCAGGTCGGTGGCCTTTCCCTTGCCCTCGTCACCCCACTGAGCACCGAGCAGCACAAGTGCGGGCACAGGCGTACACCCCTTCCGGGCGGGGCATGTCCAAGGTCGGGGGGCCTCAGCCCGCCCGAGTCCGCTGGACCGGTTGCCCCGGAATAGACGAAGCCCCTGGCGCAATAGCGCAAGGGGCTCTTGCACAAAGATGCTACCCGAGGAAGGACCGAGGTGTCGGCTCACGACCAGCTGCTGGTGGTCATCGACCCGGTCGCCCGCCGAAGCGACGGCGAGTCCGTTCGGATCGCGAAAGATGTGCTGTGCGGCGGGTCGGAGGCGAAAATCTGCCTTCCGGAGGGTCCGGAGGACTTCGCGCGGGCGCTGGCCCGCAGGGGTTCGCGGCGGCCGGTGATCGTCGGTGACGACCGTGCGCTGCTGCGTGCGGTGACACTGCTGCACCGCGACCGGTGGCTCGGCGACGGCGCGCTGTCCCTCGTGCCGGTGGGAGCCCGCGTCGAGCTGGCGCACTCGCTCGGCGTGCCTCCGGGCCCGGTGGCGGCGGCGCGGGCGGTGCTGGACGGGGTCGTCCGGCGGCTGGATCTGCTCGTCGACGAGAGTGACGGGGTGGTGATCGGCGAGGTGTCCGTCCCGGCGGGGCCCGTGCCGGACGGTCCGGGCGCGGGATCCCTCTGGGCCGCGTGCCGGACGCTGGTCCGCGGTCTGGTCCGCCCGGCCCCGCCACCGGTCGCCCGGCCGCACCGGCTGCGCGTGGAGGCGGACGGGGTTCTGCTCGCCGACCTCGACCAGGAGATCGAGTCCCTCATTCTCCGTACGGCCGACGGGCGTGTCGAGATCACCATCCAGCCCCCCGCCCCCGCGGAGCCGCTCACCGCGAAGGCCCTGACCGTCACGGCCTCGGGCCCCGATTTCCGCTACCGCGCCGATACGGTCATCACCGGCCCGGTCCGCACCCGCACGTGGACCCTGCGCGCGGGCGCGTGGGGGCTGACGCTGCCCTGACCGCCTCGGGGCCGTGTTCCAGGCGGGGTCTCCGACGGGGTTGCGGCAGCGTTGCGGCGGGTTTCCGGTCCGACAGGGTTGCGGCAGGGTTGCGGTCCGGCGGGTTTCCGGCGGGGTTCCGGCCGGCTATCGATGCTCGCCGCTGCCTGGCGGGGTGCGCTCCCGACCACCGGCCAGGTCACCTCCGAACGGCCCGCCCCGGACGGGCCATGGCCGCACAGGTCACGGCCGCACAGGTCACGGCCGGACGGACCACGGCCGGACGGACCACCGCCAGCCCCGCACAGGCGGCCCCCGCCTGCGGCCGAGGCGCGGGCTCGGGGCTCGGGGCTCGGGGCGGAGCCCCGGCACGGCCCACCGGCGCGCCCCCGGCAGGGGCGTCCCCCGGACGCCTCCTCACTCCGGCCCGGACACCCCCTCCTGGCGCTTCCGCCACCGCTCCAGCAGCGGCGAGAGCTCCTCCCGCAGAAACGCGAAGAACTCCTCCGTCTCCGCCAACCGCCGCCCAGCAGGGGAGTCCGGCCCCACCGCCACCACCCCTTCCCGCATCGTGTCCTCCCACCGCTTCATCATCTGGTCGCGGTTGGTGAGCGCCTCGTACCACTGGTTCATATGGACTCGGTACCGCTCCCGGCGCGACCCCGGCTCCCGCTCGCGGGAGACCATGTTGACCTGCGCGAGATACCGCACGGCGCCGGAGACCCCCGCCGCGCTGATCTTCAGCCGTTCCGCCAGCTCCGCCGCCGTCAGCGCACCGGAGTCGGACACGAGGATCGCCGCGAAGACACGGGCCGCCATCCGGGGCATGCCCGCCTCCGCCAACTGGGCGGCGAAGCGCTCCACGAAGACGGACAACACCGCGTCGTCCCTCTCGTACGCGGCGTCGGCCATGGGCTGCTCGGTCATTCTTCGATCCTCTCCCCTGATCACCCACCCATGACCAACTTTATACGCTTCCTTAACTTCACAACTTTCTGAAAGAAGCGTACTTTCTGAATCATGACCAAGGAACAGCTCGCTGTCGAGGTATCCGCCCTGCACAAGTCCTTCGGCCGGACGCACGCGCTGGACGGCCTCGACCTCAGCGTCCGGACCGGCGAGGTCCACGGCTTCCTCGGCCCCAACGGCTCCGGGAAGTCGACCACCATCCGCGTCCTGCTCGGACTGCTGCGCGCCGACGGCGGCACCGCCCGGCTCCTCGGCCGGGACCCGTGGAACGACGCCGTGGAACTGCACCGCCGTCTCGCGTACGTGCCCGGAGACGTGACCCTGTGGCGCAATCTGTCCGGCGGCGAGGTCATCGATCTGTACGGACGCCTCCGGGGCGGCCTCGACAAGGCACGCCGGGCGGAGCTGATCGAGCGGTTCGAGCTGGACCCGACCAAGAAGGGCCGCACCTACTCCAAGGGCAACCGGCAGAAGGTCGCACTGGTCGCGGCCTTCGCCTCGGACGTGGACCTGCTCGTCCTCGACGAGCCGACGTCCGGGCTGGACCCGCTGATGGAGGAGGTCTTCCAGAAGTGCGTGGAGGAGGAGCGGGACCGCGGCCGTACCGTACTGCTCTCCTCGCACATCCTCAGCGAGGTGGAGACCCTCTGCGACCGGGTCAGCATCATCCGCAAGGGGCGGACGGTGGAGAGCGGCTCACTCGCCGAGCTGCGCCATCTGACCCGTACGAGCGTCACCGCCGAACTCGCCGGCCGGCCGAACGGGCTCGTCCACCTCCCCGGCGTCCACGATCTCGACATCCAGACCGTACAGGCGCCCCCGGGCCAGGGGCTCTGGTCCAAGGTCAGGCTCCAGGTCGAGACGGACCAGCTGGACGCGGTGCTCCGCTCGCTCACCGAGTCGGGCGTACGGTCGCTGACCAGCACCCCGCCGACGCTGGAGGAACTCTTCCTGCGCCACTACACCCCGGCGGAAGGGAACGCGGCGGAGGAAGGGGCGGTGGCGCGATGACCACCCTCGTGGACACCGCCGTCGCCACGCCCCGCACACGCGGCGGCGCCCGCCCCTTCGCCGGCACGGGCGCGCTGCTGCGGCTCGCGCTGCGGCAGGACCGGGTCATGGCGCCGGCCTGGGTGATCGTGCTGGCGATGGTCGTCGTGAGCGGCGCCGGAACCATCGAGGGTCTGTACGACACCGCCGCGAAGCGCGCCGACCTCGCCCGGTCCATGGCCACCAACGGCTCGCTGCGCGCCATGTACGGACCCGTCTTCGACGACTCGATCGGCGGGCTCGTCGCGTGGCGCTTCGGCGGCTTCGTCGCGGTGCTGGCCGCCGTGATGAGCCTGCTGATCGTCATCCGGCACACACGCGAGGAGGAGGAGACCGGGCGTCAGGAGATGCTGTCCTCCGCGGTGGTGGGGCGGCGCGCCCCGCTGACCGCGGCGATGCTCACGGCCCTCGCCGCCAACGCCGGCGTCGCCCTGATCATCACCGCGGGCCTGGCCGGGCCGACCGGCTCCACGACCGGCGCGCTCGCGCTGGGCCTCGCGATCGCCGGGATCGGGATGCTCTTCGCGGGCATGGCCGCGATCATGGCCCAGCTCACCGAGAGCGCCCGGCTCGCCCGCGGCCTCACGGCGGCGACGCTCGGCACGGCGTTCGTCCTGCGGGCGGCGGGGGACGCCTCCACGAACGACGGTTCGTCCGTGCTGACCTGGCTCTCCCCGCTCGGCTGGGCTCAGAACGTCCACCCGTACGGGGATGAGCGCTGGGGGGTCCTGCTGCTGCTCGCCGCGGCGGTGATCGCCCAGGGCTCGGTGGCGTATGTGCTCGCCGGGCGGCGGGATGTGGGCATGAGCTTCCTGCCGACCCGGCCGGGGCCCGCGACCGGAAAGCTCGGCACGGCCACCGGGCTCGCCTGGCGGCTTCAGCGCGGCACGCTCTTCGGCTGGACGGCCGGGTTCCTCCTCTCCGGGATCGTCTTCGGCGGCATGGCCACGGGCGCGGCGGACCTGGTCGGCGAGAACGAGGGCGCGCGGGAACTCTTCGAGCGCCTGGGCGGCCAGACCGGCATGACCGACGCGTTCCTCGCCGCGATGACCGGCATGCTCGGCATGCTCGCGGCGCTGTACGCGGTCTCCTCCGTCATGCGGCTCCACGGCGAGGAGACCTCGCAGCGCGCCGAGCCGATCCTGGCGAACGCCGTCGGCCGGCTCGGCTGGGCCGCGGGACATCTCGTCATCGCGTTCGGCGGGGCCGCCCTGCTCACGGCCGTCGCGGGCCTCGGCCTCGCGATCGGCCACGGCGAGGACTTCGGCTCGATCCTGGGCGCGGCCCTGGTCACGGTCCCGGCGGCCTGGCTGCTGGGCGGGCTCGCGGTCCTGGCGTACGGGCTGCTCCCGAGGCTCGCGTCCGCGTCCTGGGCTCTCGTCGGACTCTGCCTGGCGATCGGCTGGATCGGCCCGGCGCTCGACCTGCCCGAAGGGGTCATGAACCTCTCGCCGTTCAGCCATCTGCCGAAGATGCCGGGCGACGCCATGTCCTGGCCGCCGGTCCTCATCCTGACGGCACTGGCGGCGACCCTGACGGGCACGGGCCTGGCGGCACTGCGGCGCAGGGACATGCAGACCTGAGACCCGGCCGGCGCGCCGTGGGGCCGCCCGGTCACGGCCCCGGCGGCCCCGGCCCCGATGAACGCTCGGTGCCCGGATCCGTAGCGGAATCCGGGCACCGAGCCCTGCCGGTGTCCGGCCGCACGAAGGCGGACGGGCCGTCAGGCGATGACGTGCTCCTCCGAGTCGAGCCACACCCGCTGCCCCTCGCAGTCGACCGTCAGTCCGGCACGGCCGCGTTCGGGGCGTTCGAGACGTTCCCACGCCCGGTAAGCGGTCTCCAACTCGTCCCACAGCCGCCGGGATCCGTACTGCTCCACCGCATAGTCGTCCTGACCGGGTACGTAGTCGGCCGAAGCCCAGGAGGCCCGGTCGTCGGCGAGGAGCCACCAGGTGGATTCACCGCTGCCGTCCCCGGCCTCCACGAGCAGGTGCCAGACGGTGGGCAGCGCCAGGCCGATGAAGAACAGGGCGTCGGCGTCGCCGACGACGTCCAGCGGGTTCAACGCGGTCCGGCCGACGTCCACTTGGTCCGTGTGATGGAGGAAGTCGGCGAGATAGCCGCGGTGGGGGCGGTCGTTGCGCGTCCGCATGAACGAGGGAAAACCGCTGAACCGGCCGCGCCCGACCCCGCCCTCCGTCTGCACGGTGACGAAGCTGTGCGGGAAGAAGCTCCCTCCCCACGGAGCGACGATCCGCCCGCGTGGCACCTGCTCCACCCATGCGTACGGGCTGACCGGCACGGCGTAGGTGGCGATGAGCCGATCGTACGGAGCGCCGGGCGGCCAGCCCTGGTCGGCGTCACCGTGCACGATCCTCGGCGTGTATCCGGCCGCCGTGACATTCCGTACGGCCCGCTCGACCAACCCGGGGTCGATGTCCACGGAAGTGACCCGGTCACCACCGAGCCGATGCGCGAGCCAGGCCGCGTTGTAACCGGTGCCCGCGCCCGCTTCCAGGACGGTGTGACCGGGCTCGGCCCGGAGCAGTCCGAGCATCTGGAGCATGACCGACGGCATCGAACTGGAGGAAGTGGGCAGCCGATAGCCGCCCTCCGGGGTTCCGTTCCCGTCGTTGACCTGGGTGGTCAGCGGCAGGTCTCCGTAGACATGGTCGAGCCACTGCTCGGGGTGGCAACTACGGGAGACGGCGCGGCCGTGCACCTCGATGGTGTCCGGCAGAAACAACTCCCGCCGCACCGAGCCGACCGCACCCTCCCAACCGGGCGGGATGGCTCTCTTGTCGGTCAGGATCTCCATCAACCGCTCCGGCGAACTCACGATCGTGTCACTTGTCCTTCTTCGGAGGGTTGGTCACAGGCTTGTTCCACTGACCGTCGGACTCCCTCGGCGACTGCTGCTGATCGCCCTCGGATCCGCCCTTTCCGTCTCCATGCTTGCCCACGACGGGCTCCTTTCGCAGAGGTGTCGCACTCATTCGCTCCCGTACACCGGGGCACGCGGCGCGCGGATCGGGTACGGAGTCCACACGTCGCGCCGACCGCGTCCGGCGGTACGGGGAAACCGGACGCGAGTTCCGCGGGATTTCGCAGGGGACGGTGTCACACGTCCGGGGTCAACTCACCTGGGGTCGGCCCAAGGGTGAGAGTGGGTTCGCACTCGGGGCAGGCGTAGAGGGTCGTCCCCGACCCGCTTGCCCGGGGAATCCACCGGACCGCGATCGGAGCTGCGGTCTCCCGGCCGCAGTCGCAGCACTCGACAGTACGGAACTCCGGCGGCGAACCGGTCAAGGCATCAGCGGTCACCCGGTTCCCCCTCGGTCTGGGGTGGGAGACTCCCGGATCGGCACAGGGGACGCCGATACCGTGGGGTGCGTAGAAAAGCCTGAGCCACCGCCGTCGCTGTACGCGGCGGAGTCGAAGTGTGGTCTCCGCCTGCTGCCGGAAGAACACGCGGGCCTGTTCCTTGGTCGGCCCGGTCCAGGGGCGGGCCCATGGGGAGACGAGTTCGGAGTATGGCGATTCCGCGAGGCAGCGGGCTTGGTGGGGGCCGGGCCTGGGGCGGCGGCTCCAGGAGCGGAGAAAGGCCAGCACCCGTACAAGGGTGCGGGCGACGACATCGCACACAGTCGGTCGACTCCTTGACAGTATTCGGCAAACTCCGCTGGATCGGCCCGTTCCGGGCTGTCAGGGCGCTTGGGCGGGTTAGTTGACTTACCATCAGAATCAATGCTGACGCGGGGCGTTGTTCACTTCCCGCTTGGACGTCTTGAGGTGATCTCGCTGCCGCCAAGAGGTCCCAAGACGTCCCATCGGGGGTTGAGATGTCCAACGAACGCTTAAGGTCGGCCCTTCTGGCTCGGGCCATGACCGTGCAGGATCTCGCAGACGCCATCGAGGTGAACCCAAAGACAGTTGAGCGCTGGATCACCAAAGGGAAAAGGCCATATCGACGGCACCAATACGCTACGGCCTCACTGCTGAAAGTCGACGTGACCACCCTGTGGGAAGACTCCCGCACGGTCGACGCCGCGTCGGACCTGAGCCGAGCCGAGATAATCACCGTCTATCCCCATCGGCACATGGTGCCGGCTGGGCTGTGGCGCGAAGTCTACGGACGGGCCAAGAGCCGAATCGACCTTCTCGTCTACTCCGGACTGTGGCTGTCCGAAGACCCCCTGTTTCATGAAATTCTCCGGGCGAAGTCAGACGGGAAAGTGCAGGTGCGCATCCTCCTGGGGGAACCTGATTGCCCAGCGGTCACGCAGCGCGGCATCGACGAAGGTCACCAGATCATGGGAGGAAAAATCCGCAATACGCTGCTGAACTATCGGAAGTTGCGCGAAACCCATCCGGGTATCGGATTCCGGCTGCATGACGCCACGCTCTACAACTCGATCTTCCGGGCCGATGACGAAATGCTGGTGAACACCCACGTCTACGGAATCGGCGCGTATCTAGCACCTGTACTCCACCTACGGCGCTTGCCGGGAGGCGGCCTCTTCGACACCTATGCCAAGAGCATCGAGCGGACCTGGGAAAGCGCGCGCCAGGTGACGGATGAAGATCTCGGAGGAGCTTGAGCATGGGACGGATCGACTACTTCCACGACGCCGACGCCCCGCCGGCCAACTCCGTGGTGCCCTCGGTCGTCGCCTACGTACAGAACGACGCGGGCGAAGTGCTCGTCATCCAACGTTCCGACAACGGTCGATGGGCGCTCCCCGGCGGGGGCCACGACATCGGCGAGTCCATCAGCGACACAGTGGTACGCGAGGTCTGGGAAGAGACCGGCATCAAGGCCGAGGTCATCGACGTCTCGGGAATCTACACCGATCCCGGCCATGTGATGCTGTACGACGACGGAGAGGCACGGCAGCAGTTCAGTATCTGCTTCCGGGCCCGGCCGGTCGGCGGCCAGATCCGAACCAGCGCCGAGACGACTCAGGTCCGCTGGGTGGACCCCATGGATCTGGCCGAACTCGACATCCATCCCACGATGCGACTGCGCATCGGGCACGCGATGGCACGGGACCGCACGACTCCCTACATCGGCTGACGCCTGACGACAGCGAGACGTTCCAGCACCCGAGCCGAGCATGCGAGGATCTCCGGTTCGGCGCGGCGGATGAAAGTACCGATCAGGCTGTCCGGTCCGTACCTCCCGGCGATCTCGTCCACACGGTCGACGGGATTGGTCGGCGTCCCGTCGGGAGTCGTGTTCATATCGCAGTAGCAGAGGGCATCCGACAGGTGAGGAAGCTCCGGCGGAAACTCGCTTTCCAACTCGTCGCGCAGGCCCCGCGCGTCTGCCTCCATCCATGCGCACGAATGCCGGGCGACCAGCCGTACGACCCTCTCGTCTGCGTGCTCGACATCCCGCAGAAACCGTGCGCCGTCCAGTGGGTGGAAACCGGTCTTCGCCAGATCGGGGGCGTAGCCGATGTCATGGAGCAACGCCGCCGCCTCCAGGAGGTCAGCATCCGCACCGAGGATGGGAGCGATGGTCCGCGCCCGTTCCGCCACTCCGAGCGAGTGCTTCCACCGACGGGAAAGCGTGTCGGCCAGCAGCGATTCGGCCAGCGGATAGGCCCAAAGGGTGAGTTCCTTCGCGTTCATAGTGAGGAGCGCTCCTCTCAATTCCGGCAGAGCTGACTCGGTGCAAGCCTCCCGCTGCGTGCAGCCTCACGCTCAGCATCACACGAGCTTCCGTATCGACGACAAGGTGCCGGGCCGCGGGCGGATCCACTCGTCCGACGCGTCGCGCATCCCGGTACGGCGGGAAGAACGGCCGACGACCCCAGAACGAGACTCATCCGGTTCACCCCTCGCGTCAGCAATCCCGCGCAATCCGGCAGCACGCTTGCGTGATCGGCCGCATGCTGGTGGTTTCGGCCCGCGAGAAGGTGAAGAAGAGCGCTGAGTGCCGGATGTCCGGCGAGCGCCAGCCGCGCTCCGTCCAGATCATTGGCCTTGATCGGGGCGGTCACGGCTGTTGGCGCGGGCATCGGGGCGTCCGGGTTCAGTGTTTGGGTCGTGACACCGAGCGCTTCCGAGATCTTCTGGAGCACATCCATGCGGCGCACCGGCTGGATTCCGCGTTCGGCCTGTGACATCCAGCTTGATGTGCGGTTGTTGAGCAACGCGGCGAGCTGCTGCTGTGTCAGATCCGGCCTCTTCCGAAGTCGGCTACGCGACGGCCGAACGCGCGGTCGCGAGGGTCGACCTCCTTGCCGCGAGACTTACTCATCGCTCCTCTGTCGGCCTCGTACCGGAAAGCTCGTTCAGGAACTCCACCTCGGTGCCCAGCAGGTACTGATCCCGCTCCGCGAGCATCCGCTTGGTGTGCTCCTGCGCCTCGTGGACTTCGAAATCGTCGCGGCTGGCATACAACTCGTAGAAGACCCGCACGAGGGGTTCCCCCTCGGGGACATGCACGATGTAGGCGAGCGTCCCCGGCTCACCGCGGATGCCCTCAAGGGTGCGGTCCACCAGGGCATCGAACTGCCGGGCAGCGTCGGCGTCGCGGGTGGTGAACCGCACGACAAGTGCGTATCCGCCTGTCACTGATCCTCCTGGGTTCGCCATGAGTACGGCCTCCGGATGAATTGGCACGTCACGCGCCGTTGAGCCAACTCGCTGCGGAACATCTCGCCCGCCGGGTGCGTCGTCGGCGGGCGGGAGCGGCTCCACGCGTCGATGGAGTGCTGCGGCTCAAGCCCCTTCGCTCCGGCCGCCCTCCTGTCGCAGCCAGACTTTCGCCCGTTCCTCGAACTCCAGGGCCTGACGGGATCCGCGAGCGCGAAACCGGGCCAGATCGGTGCGCATGGACCGGACCGCCTCGCGGGTACGGGACGAACGAATGCCGGCCATGGTGTCCAGGGCCGCGTGCCAGGTGCCGCAGGCTTGGTCGATCTTCCCCTGCCGGAGTTGGGCGTGCCCCTCGGCGGCGGCCGACAGGGCCGCGATCCGCTGGTGGGGGGTCGCGCCGTAGCGCCTGCGGGCGTTCGCATGGTGCGCCTCGGCCGCCGGATGGTTCCCCGCACGGGTGTTGATCTTCGCCATATGGGAGTTGATCGTGGCGGCCGGCGCGCCCCACAGCGAGGCCCATCCGGTCATCTCGGCGGCCTCGCCCCGCACGGCGAGTCCCCGAGCGCGTTCCGCCTCGGCGAGCGCGCCGGAGACCTGCCCGGACTCGGCGAGCGCGCGGGCACGGCAGATCACGAACAGCGACTCGGTGGCGGGATCCACGCCACGGCTCAGCCGGAGCGCTGCTTCGGCCAGCCCCAGCACGTGTTCGGGTCGCCCGTTGTCCATGCCGTGGTGGGCGAGGATGCGCAGCACGTACGCCTGGTCCGTCCGGACCTCCGAGCGCTGGGCGAGGCTGAACGCCTGAAGGTAGTAGCGCTGGGCGAGCCCGTGTTCCCCGGCGTCGTACGCCTTCCAGCCCGCCAGGTAGGCGAGGGAAGCCGCCGCCGAGTACATCTCCCTGTGGAGGGCATCGGTCCGGAACCGGGATCTGCACAGGCGGGCCACATCGTCCGTGAGGTACTGCACGACGGTGCTGCGGCCGTGTCGGCCACCGTGCCGCTCGTCGATGGCGGTGAACATCGCCACCATCTCGCGGACAGCCGACACCTCACCCGATCCGGCCACCCCGCCCGCGAGAGCGCGCTCGGTCCGCCCCTTGATCTCTCCCGCCACACCGAGCGGCAGCGCGGCACCGGCCACGGAGTAGGCGGCGGTCGTCAGGAAGGTGCGTCGCTCGATATCGGCTCTCCCCATTCGCCCCAGTGTCTCCACTGGATCGTCTTCGACGGTAAGCCCCAAGTCCGCGGGATCGGAAGACGTATCGGGCTCCGGAAGCCCCAATTCACCCGGAGTCAGGAGGCGTCCAAGGTGCCGTGACAGGGCTTCGCACAGATAGCGGGCGGTGGCCGGGCTCGGCGGAGTGCCCTTGATCCAGTACGAGACGGTCGATCTACTCGTACGGAGCGAAGAGTCACCGGCCGCGAGGGCGACGGCTCGCACTGCCCTGGCCACGGATTCGTAGCTGAGTGCGGATTCTTCGATTGCCAGTGCGAGTCTGTTGTTACGTAAGCGGCCCATGAACCAAATCTAGCCGCACTCCATTCGGCCGGATGGGGCATTCAACACGTTCAACACCCTTGCGTCTTCCTTCCCCTGTCCGCACTCGGCACAGAAGAGTTCACTGATCGTGCCGAGGAGAAGTCGCTGACGAGACGCTCAGGACATCGAAGTCGAACGTACTCGGTGACCTGGCACGACTCCCGAGGCAGTGGGTGATCCCGAAGTGGTCGAGATGAAAGGAAGTCCAGGTGAATTCCCGTGCGAGTCACACGAGTTCATCGCACCGAATTCCGCTTGGCCCGCCGACGATCGCCAAGCCGTCACGGCGCTGATGGAGAGTGCCGAATGAAAGGTAAGCCGCAGCGAGAACGCATCTGAAAATGCGCCTCCGACCGCAGTCCGAAAAACTCCGATGAAGGGCTCTTGTCGCCATGTCCGCAGTCGATGACGGTGCCGAACCCGCCTCCGGGAATCCCCAATCCGGCGCGACTCCCACGCGCCCGCGTCCCGTGCCGTGGCTGGTTCCGTACGAGGGCGACGAACCTCTCGGCATGCCGGTGATCGTTCGTCCGCTGGGCCGGGGAATCCAGTACTCCGACGAAATCACCCTCGACCGGGATCCGATGGGTGTACTCCTCGCACGTGGCCGCAGGCCAGCACCGCAGGGGCGCGAGGGAAGGCCGTTGTTCGGGGAGGTCGACGTCCGGCGACAGAGGCGCGCACAGCGCGGGATGCTGTGTCAGATCTGTGGCGCGTCAGCCGTGTTCCAGCATGAAGGCGGGGCGCTGTGGCTCATCGACGACACCCCCGAGCCGAACCCGTCAGGTTGGCCCGAGGGACTCACCGTCGTGCACCCGCCCGTCTGCCCGAAGTGTGCTCCCAGGGCTGCCGCGTACTGCCCGGAACTCCGTAAGGGATGCACCACCGTAGTGGTACGCGAGCCCCGCCCGTGGGGCTACTTCGGCACCCTCTACGGTCCCCACGTCACACGCCCCGGACTCGTCCCGCAGGTCAGGGAGGCCGACGCGTACATCCCGTACGAGGACGAGCGGTTGCCCTGGCTCCTCGCCCGCCAACTCGTCGTCCAACTCAACTCCTGCGCTCCGGTGGACCTGGACACCCTACTCGCCCACCACTCCGAGAACGCCTGAATCGAGACGGGCCACCGCAGGAGAACGCCCCGACAGACCGCGCCAACGGTGCTGCCGGGGCTTGCCGCAAGACAAGGAGCTGCGACGACCATGTGCGACTTTATCGCCCACGCCCTCGTGTGGGCCCTCGCCCTCCGGCCCCGCCGTCGATTCAGGCCAGGCCGCCACACTGCCGCCCACTTCGCCGCTCGGCCCACCCCTCCGCGTTACGTGGACCCCTGGTCCCTCCCCTGGACCGGGCCCACGAAGGAGCAGGCGCAGGCCGTTTTCAGGCAACAGGCCCAGACCATCCCCCGGTTCCACCCCCTCCCCCGCCCCGCCAGGCGACTTCACATCGCACCCCACGGCCCCCGCCTCACCCAGGCCGCCCCCGTACGCACGGCCCGAGGCGGCCCCGGATGGGGGTGGGCCCGGTGACCCGTGAAGGACTCACCCAGGACGCACCCTCTCGATGCGGCGGCATCTGCGTCGCGTGCGGACGCCACTCCACCGCCGCCGTCGAAGTCGGCTACGTCGAGCGTTCCAGCGGCAGCGGATTCATCCAGTACGCCTGCCCGGAACATGCACCGGCGCGGGTACCTGGACCGCTCCCCGGCGAACTGACCCGCCGAACTCCTCAGCCCTTGTAGTCCGGCGGGATGAGGTGCAGCCGCACGGTGTTGTCGAAGCTGGTGGTGGCGAGGAGTTGGCCGTCAGGGGA
>NZ_JBSGAW010000023.1:70646-151012 GCF_053600955.1 Streptomyces sp. NPDC004838
GGAGAACGCCACGCCGTACACGGACTTGGTATGGCCGGTGAAGGGCTCGCCGAGCGGCAGACCGGTAGCCGGATCCCACAAACGCACCGACTCATCGAGGCTGCTGGTGGCCAGGAGCCGGCCATCAGGGGAGAACGCCACGCCGTACACGGACTTGGTATGGCCGGTGAAGGGCTCGCCGAGCGGCAGACCGGTAGCCGGATCCCACAAACGCACCGACTCATCGGCGCTGACGGTGGCCAGGAACCGACCATCAGGGGAGAACACCACCCCGAACACCCTGCCGGTATGGCCGGTGAGAGGCTCGCCGACCTGACGGCCGGTCGCTGGATCCCACAAACGCACCGACTGGTCCTCGCCGACGGTGGCAAGGAGTTGACCATCCGGGGAGAACGCCACCTCGAACACCTTGCCTGTGTGGCCGGTGAGCGGCTCGCCGACCTGACGGCCGGTCGCCGGATCCCACAAACGGGCCGTCTCGTCGTAACTGGTGGTGGCCAGAAGCTGGCCATCAGGAGAGAACATGACCCCGACCACCGTGTCGGTGTGACCGGTGAGGGGGTCGCCGACCTGACGGCTGATGACCGGATCCCACAAACGCACCGACTGGTCGTAGCTGGTGCTGGCCAGGAGCCGACCATCCGGGGAGAACGCCACCTCGGACACTGTTTGCGTGTGGCCGGTGAGCGGCTCGCCGACCGGCAGACCGGTAGCCGGATCCCACAAACGCACCGACTCATCGGCACTGGCGGTGGCCAGGAACCGACCATCAGGGGAGAACTCCACCCCGAACACCCTGCCGGTATGGCCGGTGAGGGTGAGGCTGATCGACAGGCGAGGCTGCTTGAGCACGGTGGACAGCATGCGTTTGGCCACAGTGCTGAGTTGCCTGATGACCGAGTCGTCTTGTTCCCGTTCATACAGCCGAACTGTCTGGTCGTCACTGGCGGTGGCGAGGAGCCGACCGTCAGGGGAGAACGCCACCGCGCGGGCATAGTCGCTGTGGCCCGTGAGCGGCTCGCAGACCGGCAGACCGGAAGCCGGGTCCCATAGCCGCGCCGTCTCGTCGTAACCACCAGTAGCCAGAAGCCGACCGTCAGGGGAAAACACCACCCCAGACACCCAGCCGGTGTGGCCGGTAAGGGGCTCGCCAAGCGGCACCCCGGAAGCCCGATCCCACAAACGCACCGACCCATCAGCACCAGCAGAAGCCAGAAGCCGACCATCAGGAGAGAACGCCACCCCGAACACCCAGCCACGGTGGCCGGTGAGGGGCCCACCAAGCGGCACCCCGGAAGCCCGATCCCACAAACGCACCGACCCATCAGCACCAGCAGAAGCCAGAAGCCGACCATCAGGGGAAAACACCACCCCGAACACCGTGCCACTATGACCGGCGAGGGGGGCACGGACCTGCTGGCCTGTGGCCGGGTCCCACAGCCGCACCGTCTCGTCGTAACCAGCGGTGGCGAGAAGCCGACCATCCGGGGAGAACGCCACCCCGTTGACCGCTGCGGTGTGACCGGCGAGGGGCTCGCCAACCGGCAGACCAGAAGCCGGATCCCACAAACGCACCGACCCGTCGTCGCCGACCGTGGCGAGAAGCCGACCATCCGGGGAGAACGCCACCCCGTTGACCGCTGCGGTGTGACCGGCGAGGGGTTCACCAACCGGCAGACCAGAAGCCGGATCCCACAAACGCACCAACGCATCAGCACCAGCAGAAGCCAGAAGCCGACCATCGGGGGAAAACACCACCCCGGCCACGCAACCGCTGTGGCCGGTCAGTGTCCTGGTGTACCGGTACCGGCCTGGGCTCTGGACTGAGGGCGCTGGTGGCTGGAGCTTGAGTGGTACGGGGTCAGGGTGTGCCGGTGCGGGTGTCGCTGCCGGTACGGGTGCGGGTCCGGGTCCGGGTACCCGCGCCTGCGCCTGCGCGGCAGGCTCCGGCACAGGCTCGGACTTCCAGGCCCTGGGAGGTGCGGCGCGACGCGTACCGCCCCTGAGTGTCCTGAGGGTGGTCCAGTCGGTGCGCCAGGGCCGGAGCGCGGGGTCGCTCCGGGCGAGGAGGGCGTTCTCCTCGCCGTGTTCGTCGTGGAGCATCAGGGTGCGGACGAGGTCGATGACCGTGTCCATCTTCGGGAGGCGTTCCCCGGCGAAGACCGCGCTCAGTGTGGGGGGCGAGAGCGGGCTCAGTCCGTGCTTGTCGGCCCTGCGCTGGATCGTCCGGAGTGAGGGTTCGCCCCGTTCGATCCGCAACCGGACGAGCCTGGCGGCGAATGCCCGGAGCTGTTCGTCGAAGCCGCCGTCGGTGGTGCCGTCCGTGGTGCCGTCGCTGGTGCCGTTGACCATCGTCATCTGTCCCCCTGGATGGTGCGTTCCGCCACCGTAGAGGGCCTGCACGGTACAAGGGAGAACTTTCCGGAACAGGTCGGAACGGAGCGCGGTTCGGGACGGGTGTTCGCGGAACAGCCGACGCTGTCCCGCGATGTTCACGGATGGCTGGATGACATCCGGCTTGTTCTGTTTATGCAGGTCAGGCGCTTGTCAGGGCTTCCATGGAGTCATGACGAACACCAAGCAGCCTTTCCTCACCGTCCACGCGGCCCTCGTCCTGCTGGCCGCCGTCGTCTTCGGTGCGGTCCTCGGAACCCTCGCCTTCTGGTCCACGGGCAGCGTCCCGAGCGCCGTCCTGGTCGGCCTGTCCACCACCGGCATCAGCGTTCCCGCCCTGCGCGGCCTCATCCAGTGAACCCGAGCGTGCGCGCAGACTCCGCACCTCCCGGCAGGGGGTGCGGAGTCTCCCCGTACCCGGCGGCCGACCGGGCTCGCCCCGGCGGGCGTCCCGGCCACCCACCCGGTGCCATCCACCCGGCGCGCGCTCAACCCGCCCGTTACAGCTCCACCCGCAGCTCGTGCACCCCCCGGATCACATACCCCGGCTTCCACTCCGGCTCCTCCGCCAGCCGCAGCGTCGGCGCCTCCCGCAGCAGTTCGCCGAAGGACGCGGCCAGCTCGACCCGGGCGAGGGGCGCGCCCAGGCAGAAGTGGATGCCCGCGCCGAAGGTGATGTGCGGGTTGTCCGTGCGGGAGAGGTCCAGTTCCTCCGGGTTCTCGAAGCGCTCCGGGTCCCGGTTGGCCGAACCGAAGAGCAGGGCCAGTTCGGAGCCGCGCGGAATGACCGTCCCGTCGATCTCGATGTCGTCGAGGACCCAGCGCTCGAACATCTGGAGCGGGGTGTCGTAGCGCATCAGCTCTTCCACGGCCGTGGACAGCTTCGAGTGGTCGGCCCGCAGCGCCGCCAGCTGCTCGGGGTGCCGGAACAGCGTCCACCAGCCGTTCGCCGTGGTGTTGACGGTCGCCTCGTGACCCGCGTTCAGCAGCAGCACACAGGTGGAGATCATCTCCTGCTCGTTCAGCCGCTCTCCGTCGTCATACGCGGCGATCAGCGCCGAGACCAGATCGTCGCCCGGCCTCTCCCGCCGCTCGGCGATCAGCTCCCGCAGATACGCCGAGAACTCCAGCGACGCCGTGACCGCCTTGCGCGCGGTGTCCTCGGACGGATTCAGCTCGAACATCCCGCAGATATCCGCCGACCAGGGCCGCAGCAGATGCCGGTCGGCCTCGGGGATGCCCAGCATCTCCGCGATCACGGCCACCGGCAGCGGTTCCGCGACATCGGCGAGAAGATCGCCGCCGCCCGCCTTCTTCAGCTCCGCGACCAGTTCGGCCGCCAGCCGCCGTACGGTCGGCTCCAGCGCCGCCACCGTGCGGGGCGTGAACGCCTTGGTGATCAGCCGCCGGATACGGGTGTGGTCGGGGGCCTCCAGATCGAGGATGCCGTTGTCGTTGAGGGTGTGGAACGGCTCGTGCTCGGGCGGCGGAGGCGTACGCCCGAACTCCTCGTGGGTGAAGCGGTGCAGATACGTGCGCCCCAGCCGCCGGTCCCGCAGCAGCGCCGACACATCCGCGTAATGCGGTACGAGCCACTGCCGGGTGGGCTCGAACCAGTGCACCCGCCCACCGGCCCGCAGCCGCTGGTACGCGGGGTACGGATTGGCGACGAAAGCGGGCGACCACGGTTCGAAAAGTGCGTTCATATGCGGACGCTAACCCCCGAAACCCCCCGCTGACCAGCCCGGCCCGGTACACGTACGGACCCGGCCCGCCACCCACCGCGGACGAAACCGCGGAACCCGGCGCGAGCGGAGCCACGCGAGCGCTCAGAGCCGCGCGAGCCTACGAAGGAGTGACCAGCCGTGCCTCGTACGCGAAGACCGCCGCCTGCGTCCGGTCCCGCAGCCCCAGCTTCACCAGGACCCTGCTCACATGCGTCTTGATCGTGGACTCGGCGACCATCAGATGCGAGGCGATCTCGGCGTTCGACAGCCCCTGTGCGATCAGCACCAGCACCTCGGTCTCCCGCTCGGTGAGATCGCCGACCTGCGCCAGGGCGGGTGTCCTGGGCGACTGCGCCAGCCTCGAGAACTCGGTGATCAGCCGCCGTGTCACCGTCGGCGCGAGCAGCGCTTCGCCGGCCGCCACCACGCGTACCCCGTCGGCGAGCTGCCGCGCGGACGCGTCCTTCAGCAGAAAGCCGGACGCTCCGGCGCGCAGCGCCTGGTACACGTACTCGTCGAGGTCGAACGTCGTCAGCACCAGCACCTTGGACCCGGTGTGCGCCGTGACGATCTCGCGGGTGGCCTCGATGCCGTTCAGCTCGGGCATCCGGATGTCCATCAGGACGACGTCGGGGGCCAGCTCGGCCACCTTGGTGACGGCCTCGCGGCCGTTGACGGCCTCGCCGATCACCTCGATGTCCGGCATCGCGTTCAGCAGGACGGAGAAGCCCTCGCGGACCATCATCTGGTCGTCGACGATCAGCACACGGATCGTCGGGCCGGCCGGTCCCGTACGTCCGGTCGGTTCGGCCGGTCCCGTACGTCTGGTCGGTCCGGTCGGTCCGGTCGGTCCGGTCGGTCCGGTCGGTCCGGTGAGTCCTGTGGGGCCGCCGGTCGTCATGAGGTCTCCTCCCCGGTCGCCCGGATCTCGGCGACGGGCACGGGAATGAAGGCGGTCACCTCGTAGCCGCCGTCCTCCGTCTCCTCGGCCGTCATCTCACCGTTCAGCATCGCCACTCTCTCCCGCATCCCCGTGATCCCGTGCCCCGCGCCCGGCGACGGCTTGACGAGCCCTCGCGCGGCTGTGTTGACGATCCGCAGCCCCAGCCCGCCGAGCACATACGAGATCTCCACCTTCGCCGACGAGCCCGGCGCGTGCCGGAGCGCGTTGCTCAGCGCCTCCTGAATGATGCGGTACGCGGACAGCTCGACGCCCTGCGGCAGGGGCCGTACCGCTCCGGTGACCGTCTTCTCCGTTTCGAGGCCCGCCTCGCGGACGTTCCCGAGGAGCCGGTCGAGATCGGCGAGGACCGGCTGGGGCGCGTCGGGGGCCTCGTAGTCCTCCGCCCGTACGACTCCGAGGATGCGACGCAGCTCGGTGAGCGCGGCCACCGCGTTCTCGCGGATGGTCACGAACGCCTGCTCCAGCTCCGGCGGCGGGTTCTCCACCCGGTAGGGCGCGGCCTCCGCCTGGATCGCGACGACCGACATGTGGTGGGCGACCACATCGTGCAGCTCCCGCGCGATGGTGGTCCGCTCCTCCAGCAGGGTCCGCCTGTCCCGCTCGACGGCCGTCACGCTCTGCTCGGCCGCGACCTCCAGTTTCGCCGTGCGGCGCACGTTCACCACGGTCGCGGCCAGCAGGAACAGGGCCGACACGGTGAGCATCGCCGAGGCGTTGCCGCTCGGCCACCGTGAGATCAGGGACTCGATGAAGAGCCCGGCCAGCGCGGTCAGCGTCCACATCCAGACCGCGGTGCGCGGCCGGGTCCTGAGGGTCGTCACGGTCATCACCGTCACATGCGCGATAAACGCCGGCGCCGACCAGGGCCAGTCGCTGTAGGAGCCGACGACCAGGCTCAGGAAGGGCCCGAACACCAGCGACACCCAGAAGGCGCCCACCGGTCTGATCAGCGTCATCGCGATCGTCAGCGCCGGGACGAGCCCCATGAAGACGGCGAAGAGGCCCGAACCGTAGGTGGCGGCCCCGCCGAGCAGCGTGAACCCCGCCACCGCGAGGATCACGGCGTGCGGGGTCCACTTCGCGAACTCGCGCGGCCTCTCCGGCAGACGCCGGGTCAGCGGCCCGTCCGTACCCATCGGGGCGAGGGGCCGGTAGCCGAAGACATCGTGGAAGAGGTCCTGCCGGAGTCCGCTCAGGACGTCGGCGGCCAGACGGTACTCGGGGCTGCGGGAGGTCTCGGTCACGTACAGAACGGTATGCGGCCGAACGGGTGACGTCGTCAGCACCGCTATGGATTCCGTGCCGTCCGCCTTGAGGACTACCGCTCCCCCGCACGGCCCTGTGGACCTGTTTCACCCGCACGTTCCGGTGGACCTGTTTCACCCGCACGTTCCGGTGGACCTGGTGGGATCGGGCCGGCCCCGCCGTAGGGGGCGCGCCCCCTGTCCGCGCCCCACCCCAGCACGCCCACCCGCCGTCGCGGCTACGCCCGGAACACCTCCGCGTGGGCGGCCGCCCACTCAGAGAAGGTGCGGGCCTTCTTCCCCGTCACCCTCTCCACGGTGTCCACCACCGTCCGCCCCACCTCCGGCGTGTTTCCGTAGATCGTCAGCAGGAACTCGATCACGTCGTCCGGATGGCCCGCCGCCCGCCACTGCGCGACCGCCTCCTCGCGGCAGAGTTCGACGAGCCGGATCTCCCGGCCCCGCGCCGCCGCGATCGCGTCCGTCTTGTCCTTGAGGGTGAGGATTTCGGGCCCGCTGAGCCCGTACTCCTTCCCCGCGTGGCCGTCCTCCGTGAGCGCGACCGCCGCGACCGCGCCGATGTCGGCCTCGTGGACCATCGCGCTGAGCCGGTCCACGAAGGGCTCACGCACCTCGTCCGTGGCGCGGATGGAGTCCGCCCACTCCAGGGCGTTCGACATGAACTCCACCGGTACGAGCACGGTCCACGCGATGTCGCCCGCCTTGACCGCGTCCTCCAGCGGAGTCTGCCCGCCGCCGTGGAGCACGGTGATCCGCTGTACGCCCGCGGCCCGCGCCAGCTCCAGAATGCGGGGCCCGGTCTCCAGCGGAGCCATGTACGGACCGCCGAAGGTGATCAGATGCAGCCCGGTCACCCCCTCCAGGGCCCCGGCCAGTGACTCGGGTTCGGTGAGGTCTCCGCGTACGACCTCGACACCCGGAGGGAGATCCGCTTTCGCGGGATCGCGGGTCAGCGCCCGCACGGGGTGTCCCCGGTCGAGCAGTTCCTGGACCACCTGACGGCCGACGTTTCCGGTTGCTCCGGTTACCAGATTCAACATGGGACAACCGTAGGCATCCTTGCGGACAGGCAGTGTCCTCAACAGTCGGACGCCGCCGGGAACGCATCCATTCGTCCCCGGCCTCCCAGGCTCCCCCGGCCTCCCAGGCGCCCCGGGCTTTCCAGACTCCCCACGCTCCCCCGGCTTCCCCGCCCGTCTCCGGTCACCACGCCAGCTGGGCGATCTCCTCCGCCACCACCGCGCACGCGTCCGCCGCCGGGTCGATGAGCGGAAAGTGCCCCACGTCCTCCAGGAGGGTGAGCCCGACCGTCTCGCCCGCCTTCGCCGCCGCCTCCACGAACGCCTCGGCCACGCCGTGCGGAACGGTGATGTCCGTACGCCCCTGGACGATGGCGGTGGCGATCCCGGTCGGCAGCAGCGCGGCCGGATCGGCGTGCGCGCTCCGCTCCTCGAACTCCCGCTCCCCGCCGAGGAGCTGCTGTACGGCTCCACCGCACACGTCGAGTTCCACGGCGCGGGTGAAGTCGGCGATGGGCGCGAGCGCGACGACTCCCCGCAGCGGCGGCGGCGCGGACAGCCGCCAGGGCGACCCCGGAGGCAGCACATGGCGGGCCGCGGCCCAGAGCGCGAGGTGCCCGCCGGCGGAGTGCCCGGTCAGCACGGTGCGCCGGATGTCCGCGTCGGGCAGCGCCGTGCGGGCGAGCCGGGGCAGCGCGTCCAGCGCGGCGGCCACATCGTCGAACGTATCCGGCCAGCGTCCCGCGACCGGCGACCCCGCACCGGCCTCATCAACCCCGGCCCCGACACCGACACCGGACTCGACGCCGGTACCAGCCCCCGCGTCACCGCCGACGGCGTCGCGCCCGCCCCTGCCGCCGCCATCGCCGCCGCTCTCGTCCCGCCGCTGCTGCGGAATCCCCGGCCCTCGCCGGTACTCGACGTTCGCGACGGCGAGCCCGCGCCGCGCCAGGAAGTCCGCGAAGGGGGTGATATGCGACCGGTCGTACGCCGCCCGCCAGGCCCCGCCGTGCAGGACGACGACGAGCGGCGCGCCGTCCCGCCCGTCGCGCGGCGCGTAGAAGTCGATGACCTGATCGGGGTGATCGCCGTACGCGAGGGACGCATCCGGCGCGACGGCGGGATGCGAGAACGCCGACTCTGTCTCGGCGGCGTCACGGGCCACGGGGTCCGGCATACGGTTCCAACCTTCCGAAGCAGTCACGGAATCGACCCGCGGACTTCGGCAACTGGTGGCAGGGGCCGCGGAAATGACCTGACCAGCGGGGACGTTATCAGTCCGCCGCTGGTCAGATCCGGTGTCATATCAAGCCGCGGGTACTTCCTCCAGGACCCGGGCGAGTGTGGCCGCCGCCTTCTCGGCGTCCGCGAACCCCACGTACAGGGGGGTGAATCCGAAGCGCAGCACGTCCGGCCTGCGAAGATCACCTACGACGCCACGGGCGATGAGCCGCTCCATGACCGCGGGAGCCTCGGCGCACCGCAGGGACACCTGGCTGCCGCGCTCAGCGTGCGCCCGCGGAGTCAGCGAACGGAGCCTGCCGCTCCCCGAGCCGCCGGTACCGCTGCCCACGCCGGTACCGCTGTCCGAGCCGCCGGGACCGCTTCCCGCGTCGCCGGTACCGCTGTCCGAGCCGCCGGGCCCCTGTGCGCCCCCGGTGTACTCGGTCACGCACTCCAGGAAGAAGTCGGTCAGCGCCAGGCTCTTCGCCCGTACCGAGTCGATGGAGACGCCGTCCCAGACGTCCAGCGCCGCCTCCAGCGCCAGCATGGACAGGATGTCCGGCGTCCCGACCCGCCCCCGCGCCGCACCGTCGGCGGCCAGGTAGCCGGGGGTCATGGCGAAGGGGTCGGCGTGGGAGGTCCAGCCGGGCAGCGGCGAGTCGAAGGCGGCCTGATGCCGACTGGCGACGTACAGATACGCCGGTGAACCGGGGCCCCCGTTCAGATACTTGTAGGTGCAGCCGACGGCGAGGTCCACACCGTGCTCGTCCAGGCCGACCGGGAGCGCGCCCGCGCTGTGGCACAGGTCCCAGACGGCGATCGCGCCCGCTCCGTGGACCGCCGCCGTCAGCCCCGGCAGATCGTGGAGGCGTCCGCTGCGGTAGTCGACGTGATTGAGCAGTACGGCGGCGGTGTCCGGTCCGAGTACGGAGGGCAGTTCGGCGGGCTCGACGGGAACGATTCGCCGCCCGGTCATCCGGGCGGCCGACTCGGCGATGTACCCGTCGCTGGGGAACGTCGTCGCGTCGACCACGATGTCCGTCCGTCCGGGGTCCGCCAGCCGGATCGCGCCCACCACGGCCTTGAAGACGTTGACACTGGTGGAGTCGCCGACGACGACCTGTCCCGGCGCGGCCCCGACGAGCGGTGCGATCCGGTCCCCGATCCGCTCGGGCGCGGTCCACCAGCCGCTCTCGCTCCAGGAGCGGATACGCAGCTCACCCCACTGCCGGGCGACGACATCGGCGACCCGCGCGGGGACATGGGCGGGCAGGGCCCCCAGCGAGTTCCCGTCGAGATAGACGCCCTCGTCGAGGGTGAAGAGGCGGCGGACGTCGGCCAGTTCATCGGCCGCGTCCAGTCGGGCGGCCTCGGCCGCCAGCCGGCCGGGCCCAGCGGGCCGCTCGGAGACCACGGCCCCGGACCCAGCGGGCCGTCCGGCCTCCGTCGACCGCTCGGACACCACCGGCCGCCTGGACACCGTCGACCGCTCCGATTCCATCTGTCCCTCGGACACCGTCGACCGCTCCGATTCCATCTGTCGCTCGGACTCCATCTGTCGCTCAGACATGGCTGCGCGCCGTCCACAGCTCGGGGAACACGTTGTTGCGGGCGCGCTTCTCCAGCCAGGCCACCCCGGCCGAGCCGCCCGTGCCGACCTTGGAGCCCATGGAACGCCGGGTCGCCACGAGATGGTCGTTGCGCCATCGCCAGACGAGTTCGCCGACATCGGTGAGCGCCTCACCGAGCCGTACGAGTTCCGTGTGCTGGTCGGGCTCGGCGTAGATCGCGGTCCACACGGCCTCGACGGCCTCGTTCGGCTCGTACTTCAGTGAGAGATCACGCTCCAGCACAGCCTCGGGCACGGCCTTGCCGCGCCGGGCGAGCAGCCGCAGCACCTCGTCGTACAGGCTCGGCTGGTGCAGCGCCTTCTCCAGTTCGGCGTGCACACGCGGCGCGCCCCGGTGCGGAACCAGCATCGACGCCGACTTCTCACCGAGCAGGAACTCCATCCGCCGGTACATGGCCGACTGGAATCCCGACCCCTCGCCGAGTGAGCTGCGGTAGGAGTTGAACTGCATGGGCGTCAGCTGCGCCAGCGGCTTCCAGGAGGCGTTGAGGGCTTCCAGCTCCCGTACGGAACGCTTGAGCGCGTCCATCGCCACGGGCACGCGGTCCTCGCGCAGGGCGCCGGTGGCGGTCTCCCACTCATGGACGATGACGGTGAACCACAGCTCCATCACCTGCGTGGTGACGAGAAAGACCATCTCTCCGGGATCATCGGAGAGCGGGCGCTGGAGGTGGGTGAGGACATCCGCCTGGACGTAGTCCTCGTACGGAGTAGTGCCCGCGAAATCCAGATGCGGGGCAGCGTCATGTGACATCGCTGTCTCCTCGACGTGTCCGGGTAGCGGTCCGCCCCTTCCTGTTGGCTCGGGAGCCCCGGTCCCCACGCGCATCCTAAACCCAGGCTCGCGCCACCTCTAGGCTTTGTTTCCGAGGGGCGCGAGCCTTTTTGAGTGCTTTCAACATGGTGGCGGTCAGCCGGACGTGTCCATGGCCCACCGCTGCCGGGGGTTCCGGCGGTCAGCCGAGAGTGTCCGCGGCGGTAGACGACGAGTCCCGCAGGAACGTCGAGCAGCGCTCGTACTCCTCCTGCTCGCCGATCCCCTGCGCGGCCCGCGCGAGCGCGTGCAGCGCCCGCAGGAACCCGCGGTTCGGCTCGTGCTCCCAGGGCACGGGCCCATGCCCCTTCCAGCCGCTCCGCCGCAGCGAGTCCAGGCCGCGGTGGTATCCGGTCCGGGCGTACGCGTACGACTCCACGATCCGCCCGTTCTCGTACGCGTCGTCGGCCAGCCGCGCCCAGGCCAGGGACGACGTCGGGTACTTGGCGGCCACATCAGCCGGGTCGACCCCGGAGGCGAGCAGCTCGCGCGGCTCGGGATCGTCGGGAAGGTGCGTCGGGGGCGGGCCCCCGAGGAGATTTTCATGAATGCCCATGGGTTCCAGTCTCCCTCACCCGCGCGGGCAGCAGCCATTCCAGCCGTGCCTCAGCACCTCCCGTACGTTCCGCGCCGTACGTTCCGCGCCGTCCGTACCGTCCGTGCCTCCCGTACCGTCCGTGCCTCCCGTGTCTTCCGCACTCCGCGTAGTCCCCCGGTCTCTCCGTACTCCCGAGCTCCGGCCCGTGTCCCCGAATCGCTCACGGTCGTGACGTGCGGAACCGTTGGCCGGGAGCGGGCGTCGAAAGGCCATGACTGACACAGGTGTACGGATAGTCCTCGCACTCGCGCTGGCCACCGTGGTACTGACGGGCTGTACCGACGCCTCGCCGAATACCCGGACGGAGACGGGCGCTCAGGGCGGCGCGGGGACGACGGCCGGCACGGGGACGAAGGCCGGGACGGGCGGGGCGGACGGCTCGGCGTCGCCGTACATCCGGAAGATGCCCTTCGAGCTCTACACCCACTGCGGCATCGAAGGAGCCCAGATCGGCTCGACGTACTTCGTGGCCAAGACGCCTCTCTCCGACGGCTCGGGGAACCCGCCCGACGGCTGGGGCAACCCTTCCCAGAAGGGCACCATGACCGTGACGTCCGCTACGGAGGCGATCTTCACCGACAAGGCGGGGCACCGGGTGGAGTTCGAGGTCCGGCCGGGTGTGACGGGGCCCAAGGGCATCTGCAAGTAGGGTCGGGCGGGCTCGTCGGGGGTACACCGCGCCCCTGACCGGAGGGCCGACGGCGGCCGTGTCCCGCCCCGGCGCGCGTCGGCCGCCCAGGAGGCCGAGCCACCACCGCGCCACGGATACCACTGCGCCACGGATACCACCGCGCCGCCGGGGAGCGTGTCAGGTGTCCGCGGCCTGCGGGCCCGCCGACGCGGACCCCGGACCCTCCACGCCCTTCCGTCCCCGCTCCAGCGGCGGCGCTCCCACCCCGCAGTTCACCCGGCACTCCGGCCGCGTATCCACCTCGGCGGGTCGCCGTACCCACACCGCCGACACGATCGCCCCGAGCACGAGCACCGCGGCGCACATCGGCATCGCGCGCCGGAACGTCTCCCCGAACTGTGTCGCCGAGCGGTACGCCTCCGGGCCCATCCCGGCCAGCAGCGGCAGCGCCGCCACCGCCAGCAGGCCCGCCGCACGGGCCGCCGCGTTGTTGATGCCGCTGGCGATACCGGCCCGCGCGGTGTCGACGGAGGCCAGCACGGTCGCGGTCAGGGGCGCTACGAGGCTCACCATGCCCAGTCCCATGACCAGCAGCGCGGGCAGCACATCCACCACGTACGAGGCGTGCTGCCCCACCCTCAGCATGAGCAGCAACCCGGCCGCGCAGAGCAGCGGCCCCACGGTCAGGGGAATGCGCGGCCCGATGCGCTCGGCCAGTTCGCCGGACTTCGCGGAGAAGAGCAGCATCATCACGGTCGTCGGCAGGAGCGCCAGCCCCGTCTCCAGCGCGGAGTACCCGGACACCACCTGGAGCTGGAGCGCGATCAGGAAGAAGAAGCCGCCGAAGGCCGCGTACACGCACAGGGTCACGATATTGATCACCGTGAACTGGCGGGACCGGAAGATCGTCAGCGGCAGCATGGGGTCCGGCCGCCGCCGCTCGACCAGGACGAACACGACCCCGACGGCGACTCCCACGATCCCGGCCCACCAGTGCACCGCGATCAGCGCATAGGTCACCAGGGTCAGCGCCCCCGCGCCGAGCACCGCGCCCAGGATGTCGAAGCGGTCGCGGTGGGCCCGCGGATCGCGGGACTCGGGTACGTGCCGCAGCGCGACGGGGACGCAGAGCGCGGCCAGCGGAACGTTGATCAGGAACACCCAGCGCCAGCCGGGCCCGTCCACCAGCCAGCCCCCGACGAACGGGCCGATCGCCGCGCCGACACCGCCGAACCCGGACCACAGCCCCACCGCGCGGGCCCGGTCGTCGGGGTGGAAGCTGGCCTGGATGAGCGCGAGCGAGCCGGGCGTGAGGAGCGCGCCGCCGATGCCCTGGAGAGCACGGGCGATGATCAGGGAGGTCCCGTCCTGCGCGAGCCCGCACAGCAGCGAGCCGATGGCGAACCAGACGACGCCGATGACGAAGATCTTCCGCCGTCCGTACCGGTCGCCCAGCGCCCCGCCGAGCAGGATGAACCCGGCCAGGGTGAGCATGTAGGCGTTGACGGTCCACTGGAGGACGGCCAGGTCGGTGTCGAGGTCGTCCCCGATGTGGGGCAGGGCGACATTGACGACGGTCGAGTCCAGCAGGGCCATGCTGGAGCCGAGAACGGTCGTGAAGACCACCCAGCGGCCGGTGGCCGTGGAGAGCCTGATGTTCCCGGGGGCGGACACGCTGTCGCGGGCGCCGGGCGCGCTGGAGTCCATACGGGGATCATCCCAGCGCCCATGGCCCCTGGCGACCCACGCGTCCCCTGGCCGGTGGTCCACCCGCACGAGTGCCGACGGTCCACCCGCAGGAGTGAGGGCCCGGCGTTCCGATGGAACACCAGGCCCTCGCCCGCGGAAACCCACGGAAACCCGCGGAAACCCAGCGAGAAACCGCAGCGGCAGCGCAGGCGGGTTCGGCGGTGGTAACCCGCGCGGAGCGGACCGCGCGGGCAGTCCGCTACTTCAGCTTCGTCCCCGTGGAGCGCAGCGCCGCACACGCCTCCGTGACACGCTGGGCCATGCTCGCCTCGGCGAGCTTGCCCCAGGTCCGGGGGTCGTAGGTCTTCTTGTTGCCGACCTCGCCGTCGACCTTCAGCACGCCGTCGTAGTTCTGGAACATATGGGCCGCGACGGGACGCGTGAAGGCGTACTGCGTGTCCGTGTCGAGGTTCATCTTCACGACGCCGTTCTCCAGCGCGGTCGCGATCTCCTCGGCCGTGGAGCCGGAGCCGCCGTGGAAGACGAAGTCGAACGGCTGGCTGCCCGCGGGCTTGCCGTACTTCTCGGCGACGCCGACCTGGAGGTCCTGGAGCAGTTCGGGGCGGAGGACGACATTGCCCGGCTTGTAGACGCCGTGGACATTGCCGAAGGACGCGGCCAGCAGGTAGCGGCCCTTCTCGCCCAGGCCGAGCGCCTCGGCGGTGCGGAGCGCGTCGTCGACGGTGGTGTACAGCTCGTCGTTGATCTCGTGGCTGACGCCGTCCTCCTCGCCGCCGGTCGGGGTGATCTCGACCTCAAGGATGATCTTGGCGGCGACGGCCTGCGCCAGCAGTTCCTGGCCGATGGCGAGGTTGTCGGCGAGGTTCTCGGCCGAACCGTCCCACATGTGGGACTGGAACAGCGGGTCCTGGCCCTTGGCGACGCGCTCGGCGGAGACGGCGAGCAGCGGACGTACATAGCCGTCCAGCTTGTCCTTGGGGCAGTGGTCGGTGTGCAGCGCGACGGTGACGTCGTACTTGGCGGCGACGATATGCGCGAACTCGGCGAGGGCGACCGCGCCGGTGACCATGTCCTTGTTGTGCTGGCCGCCGAGGAACTCCGCACCACCGGTGGAGATCTGGATGATGCCGTCGCTCTCGGCCTCCGCGAAGCCGCGCAGGGCGGCGTGAAGAGTCTGGGAGGAGGTCACGTTGATGGCCGGGTAGGCGAACTTGCCTGCCTTCGCCCGGTCGAGCATCTCGTTGTAGACCTCGGGGGTTGCGATGGGCATCTGTCCGCTCCTCATGATGTGCGGTTCGGCGATATGAACTGGCCCTGACCTTGGGGCGACGTCATCGTCGCGCCCCATCTTTCCAGACTCCCGACAGGACTACCCTGCCCGGCCCACGGGCCTGCCGCGGGTCCGTCGCCGTTTCACGTGAAACGGTCCACGACTTCCGGGCCGATACGGCTGCTTCCGGGGCCAGCACAGCTACCAGTACAGCTAGGAGAGTTCCAGTTCCTCCAGCGAGTACGCGTACAGATACGGCACCCCGGCCGTACCGCTGATCTTCTCGCCCGCGCCCGTCGCCCGGTCCACGATCGTGGCCACCGCGACGACCTCGCCGCCCGCCTCGCGTACGGCCTCGACGGCGGCCAGCGGGGAGCCGCCGGTGGTGGAGGTGTCCTCCACCACCAGACAGCGGCGGCCCTTGATGTCCGGGCCCTCGACCCGGCGCTGCATTCCATGGGCCTTGGCCGCCTTGCGTACGACGAAGGCGTCCACGCGACGGCCGCGTGCGGCGTAAGCGTGCAGGATCGAGGTCGCCACCGGGTCCGCGCCGAGGGTGAGTCCGCCGACGCAGTCGAAGTCGAGATCGGCCGTCAGCTCCGACATCACCTGACCGACCAGGGGCGCGGCCGCGCCGTCGAGCGTGATCCGGCGCAGGTCCACGTAGTAGTCGGCCTCAAGACCCGAGGAGAGGGTCACCTTGCCGTGCACCACGGCCTTGTCCTTGATCTGCTGGAGCAGCTCAGCGCGTACGTCAGTCATGCCCATGAGCTTAGGTCCCCCATGAGCCGAGGTCTCCCACGGGCCGCTCCCGACGCCGAGGGAATCGGCACTGGTCAGAGCGTATGCGGCGTCGCAGCCCGCATTCGGGCCCCGAAGCTCCGTTCCGGCCCGGAGCCCCGTCCGGGCCGGCCCGCCGCCTGCCGGACCCGCCATCGGCCGGAGCCGCCGTCTATCGGAGCCGGACCGGGATCCGGATCGGTCGCCGGTCGCCGGTCAGAGCCGGCGCCAGCTCCAGGTGGTGGAGATCTCCAGGGGGTCGATGGGGGTGACGAGCCGGGGAAGCGTGTTGAGGCCGTTCGGCGGGCCGGACTGGGGCTCCACGCAGATCGATTCGGCCTGCTCGTCGTAGATCACGGCCCACTCGGTCCGGCTGGTGACGGTCAGCTCCAGCTGCTCGGGCCAGATGAGCCGGACCGAGACCCCGTCGGGCATGCCGAAGCAGTCGTCCCAGGGGCCGGGCCGGGGGTCGATCCGACGGCCGGTCGGCAGATGGTCGTCGCCGCGCTCCTCCTGCCATACCGGCTCGAAATCGATCCGCGCATCGGCATAGCCGAGGTTGCGCCGGAACCAGGGGTGCCAGCCGGCCTGCGCCGGAAAGGAGTTCTCATACGCCTCGACGGCGAGAGTGAGCGTCAGGGAGTCGTGCGTCAGCTCGAAGAGCTGGGTGACACGACCGGCGTACGGCCATGGCTCGCCCAGTTCGGTGGTGAAGACCGCCTCGCTCTTGCCCGCGCGGGCGGTGTGCCAGGCGGTGTCACGGACCGTGCCGTGGATGGCGTGCGGCGGGGAGTTCAGCGGAAGCTGGTGGGGGTCGGCGCCGTTGCGGAACAGACCGTTCCCGACCCGGCCGCACCACGGAGCCATCGGGAACGATCCATAGTGCTCCCCTTGGCGCAGCAGCTCGGTGCCATCGATCGTCAGACTCGCGGCCCGGCAGCCGTTCTGCGGATGCACGGTCATCTCGACGTCTCCGGCTGCCAGCCGGACGCTCTCTTCGCTGCTCACACCCCGACACTACTGGCCGGGTCCGTGGGTGCGACCGGGGGTTCCGGCGACTGCTCCCCATGGCCGTCCCGGCGGCCTGCTGGACGGCCGGTCGGCCCCGTCGACCCTCCCGGATGGTCGGGTTGGTCTGTCGGAGCGATCGGCCGGGGCGGTCGCGCGGGGGCCGTCGGCCGGGGGGCGTCAGCCGGGGGCTGCCGGGGCGGCCGGTCGGGGTCCCGTCGGGGCGGCCGGTCCCGACTACCTCCGGCGGCGCAGTGCGCGGCCGAGCACCACGGCGGACGCGAGTGCGAGCGCGGCGGCGGGGGCGATCCAGCGCAGCGGCAGTCCGGCGGTGGCCGCGTCGGGGGCGGGTGTGGGCGCGTACCGGCCGCGCGGCGGAGCGTGGTCCACCTCCTCGGCACTGCGGCCGATCATGGTGCGCCGGGCGTGGGCCGCCTCGGCGGGCGGCTCATCCGGGATGTCCCCGAAGCCGCCCAGCTCGTCGTCCACGTCCGCGTCCTCGTCCTCGTCTTCGTCGTCCGCGTCCTCGTCCTCGTCCTCGTCCACGTCGTCGCCGAGCCCGTTCAGATCGTCGCTCAGATCGCTGTCCATCTCGTCGAAGCCGTGGAGGCCGCCGAAGTCGGCGGATTCCTCGGACTCGTCGAACGCGGCGTCCGCTCCGGACGCGGGCGGCGGCACGGGGGCGTCGAACCCCGTCGGGGGCTCTGTCCGATCCTTCGGGGATTCCCCACCGCCGCCCTGATCGGACTCTTCGGAGGCGGATGCTTCGGACGCTTCGGGGGCGGATTCCGCCGTCGCCTCGTCCGTCTCCTCTGCGGAGACACCGGACGGGCCGGAGGGAGCCTCGGTATCGGCGGCGTCGGGCGTGCCGGGGCCGGGCGCGTCGGAGGCGGACTGTTCCGTCGCCACCTCCGCGAGCCGTTCGGCGAACCGGTCGAGCAGCCGGTGGGCCGCCTGCTCTGCCGAGCCTTCCGGCAGTTTCGCCAGCCGTCCGTCCGCATGGGATGTGCCGGTGAACCCCAGGGTCGTACCGCCGTCCGTCTCCGTCAGGCCGATGGTGAGCGCCACCTTCACCGAGCCGGCGCCCCGTGCCTCGGTCCCTTCGCCCTCGACGGTGAAGACGTCGCCCTGCTCCACGATGCGCAGAGCGCCGCGGTAGGTGATGGTGTGGTTGCCGATACGGACCTTGAGCCGCCCGGCGAGCGGGCCCGCGGACTCCTGTGGGTCGTCGGCATTCTGTTGGAGCCCCTGGACACAGCCGGCCACCCGCGCGGGGTCCCTGAGTGTCTCTCGGAGGGTCTCTGCCGGAACCGGAACGAACACCTCGTGGTCCATGGAAGTCGAGCGTACTCAGACCAGCCCTTGGCGTCTGCCTTTCCGCTTCGTGTACCGGGTGTCACGGCGGGCCGAGCCGGTGCCGATTCCGCGCCGTGCCCGGTCCGGGCCCGGACCGGTAACGGCGGGGCCAAGGTCGGGACCGTGGCGAGGTGCGTACGGAGGCCCGCTCACCCGGACGGCTCACTCCCTGTACCGGGGATGCACCAGGGTCGAGGGAGGCAGGCCCGGCCTTCTCGTACGCTCCGCCTGCCACACGTACTCCACGAGCCCCGCACGCGTCAGCGACCGGAGCCGGGGAGCGTCGGGGCCGAGGCCGAGCTGAGGGGCCCTGCCCACCGCAGCGAGCAGCATGCCCCAGTCCTGCGGCAGGGAGTCCTCGCCGCCGGACCTGCCACCGGATCCGCCGCGCGAGGGACCGTCGGAGGAGGAACCGCCGCGCGGGGAACCGCCAGAGGAGCGGCCACCGGAGGAGGGGCCGTCGGAGCGTCCGTCGGAGGAGGGCCCGGGACCGGCGGCGAAACCGGAGACCGGTGGCGGCCCGGGAACCCGATAGGGGCTGGTGCCGAAACCGGCCGCGCGCAGCGTCGCCTCGACCGTCCAGTACGTGTGCGGGCGGGCGGCGATCGGACCGGGGTGCACGACGAGCCGCCCGCCGGGGGCGAGGATCCTCGCGACCAGCCCGTAGAACTCCTGCGAGTAGAACTTGGTGCTCTGGGTGATCCTGGGGTCGGGCAGATCCGCCACCACCACGTCGTACGCACCCGAGAGCGCGCCGGATCGCGCGCCGGAGGACCCTGCGACGGAGGACCGTGCGCCAGAGGACCCTGCGACGGAGGAGGAGCCGGGCCCGGTGTCCCGTGGCCGGCGCAGCCAGTTGAACGCGTCCTCGTATACCACCCGCATCCGTGGGTCGCTGTGGGAGCGCCCGTTGAGCGCCGAAAGCGCCGGGTCTTCGCGCGCGAGGCGGGCGATTCCGGGATCCAGCTCGACGACGGTCACCGAGGCGACGCCCCCGTAACGCAGGACCTCGCGCGCGGCGAGCCCATCGCCGCCGCCGAGGATCAGCACGCGGGAGTGCGGGCCGAGCATCGCGGGGTGGACCAGCGCCTCGTGGTAGCGGTGCGCGTGCTCTCCGCTGACTCTCAGCCGTCCGTCGAGGAAGAGGTCCACCGGCCCCGAACGGCCGCCGGTGAGCACGATCTCCTGGACGCCGGTCCGCAGGGCGACCCGCACCTGATCGCCGTAGACCGCCTGGCGCGCGGCCCGCTCGAAGTCGTCCACCAGGACGGTCGCCGTGGCCAGCAGGGCGAGGACCAGCGCATTGGCGGCCAGCAGCCAGCCACGGGAGCGGGCGGTCAGATCGCGGCGGAAGAGCCACAGCACGAGCGTTCCGCCCGCGACGGCGTTGACCGCCCCCGTCAGCAGGCCGCCGGAGAGCTGACCGAGCCAGGGAAGCAGGAGAAACGGGAACGCGAGCCCGCCGACGAGGGCGCCGACGTAGTCGGCGGCGAACAGATCGGCCACCGTGCCGTCCGCGTCTCGCCGGGAGATGCGCTGGATCAGGGACATCAGCAGCGGGATCTCCGCGCCGATGAGCACCCCGATGGCGAGAGAGAAGGTGACGAGCACGGTGTGCGACTGGCCGAACCACGCGAACGACGCGTACAGCACCATCGGCGCACAGCCGCCGACGAGCGCGAGCGCCAGCTCCAGCACGCCGAATCCGAACGCGGCCCGGCAGCGCAGCCGCTTGGCGAGCAGCGAGCCGACGCCCATCGCGAAGACCATCAGGGACAGCACGACGGACGCCTGGGTGACGGAGTCGCCGATCAGGTAGGAGGCGAGGGCGACCAGCTCCAGCTCGTACACCAGCCCGCAGGCGGCGCAGACGAAGACCACCAGCAGCACGAGGAACCGGCCCGCCTCGGGGCGCACCGGCAGAACCAACGCACCCTGGGGCGGTAACACCTGTTGTGGCCGGTCGATCATGCAGTAACGCTACGTCACGATTGTCGAACATTCTGTCACCCACACGTGTGCTCCTGGGGTGGGGGAGACGGAGGAGACGGCAGGGGCCCGGCGCCCCGCGAGTTCCGCGCGACCCGCCTACGAACCCCAACGCACAGGGCTCGTTGGGCTCGTTGGGCTCGTTGAACTCCGTAGAAGATCGCTGTGACGGACTGCGACGGCGCGCGGAGGCGACGGGCGATGCACAGAATCGCGGGGCGGAGCACGGAAGCACACAGTGACGACGGACCGCAACCACGCGCCGGGCACAGAACCATCGCGCGGGCGCATCGCGCCGGAGTACCACCGCGACGGAGTACCGCCGCGCGGACACGCCATCACCGCGCGGGCAGCCACGGCGGAGTACCACCGGCGTTCCCGCACGTCACGTCAGCGGGCTATGACAGCGCCGGTTCGGAGCGGTGCGTGGTTCCGGTTCCGGCGTCCTGGGGAAGGGCCCCGACGCGTGTACGGGTGACGACGAGCCGCCGCTCCTGCGGATAGGCGTGCCATGTACGCCACAGAACCTGGCTCTCCAGCCGCTGGGCCATCATCGCCGTGAAGGCGTGCGGGGAGCCCGGAAAGGTTCCGGCGAGGGAGTGCGGATGGTCGGTGACCAGGGCCAACAGCTCCTGCGCCCGCCCGGCGAACGATCCCTCCGAGAGCGTCTCGACGCGGGCGGCGAACTCGTACTCCCAGTCGCCGAGCTTCTCTGCCACCCCCAGAGGCAGGGGCGTGCTGCTGCCGGGTATGCAGGCGACGGTCTCGGAGCAGCTGCCCTGCGCCTGCTCCAGTAGCACCTGATGAGAGGCCCCGAGCAGTCTCAGCTGGAGTTTCGCGCCGGCGAGTTCGAGATCGAGGACGGCCAGGGCGGGAAGGGGCTCCCGACCGAGCGCCCAGGCGAGGTCGTCGGCACGGGTGTCTGTGTAGGCGGTATGGAGGGTCGTGAGCATGGGTCGGCTCCGCAAACACGCTTCGGCGGTGGATACGTGGACCTGAGGCGGCCCTGAGCGGCGATGACAACAAGTGAGGGGGACCGCCTGCTCGGGTTCAAAGCTGACCCGAGGGCTGGATGGTTCCAACAGGTTCCGTCAGCGAGGGAACCATGAAGTGAGCGGGGCTGACAGAGTTTTTACCCATGTTCGAGGGGTTTCCATCCCCTAGGGGGCCTAGCGGTTCATCTGTTCATACAGATGTTCATACAGAAAGAGGCACCTGACGGGAGTCGTCTCCCGTCAGGTGCCTTCCCCGCTCGCGGACCGGCTGCCCCGTGTCAGCCGCCTCCGCCGATCTCGTGCCGATCGTTTCCATCCGGTACCGGTTGGTCCATGCCGTACGGTCCGGACGGTTCCGGTTCACCGGAAGACGCCCCGTTCGATCGGGCGGCTCCGCCCGGTGAACTGCCCGGCGGGCGAGGCGTCCTCCCGGTCAAGTGCCGGTCAGCTGCCGCCCCCACCACAGCCGCCGCCTCCTCCACCGCAGCTACTGCTGCCGCCGCCGCAGCTGTGCCCGCCGCCGCTGTCGCCCGACGACCCCGAGCCGCCCGACGACCACCAGAATCCGGCGCTGTCACCGCCGCCACCGCCGCCGTCCTGGTCCGCCGCGCGGGCGAGCTGCCGCCGCTTGCGCACATCCGAGCGGGCCGCGGCCAGCCGCGCCGCACGGTCCTCGGCCCCGCCCCGCCGCGGGCGGGTCTTCTTCGCCCAGAACAGCACGGCCCCCGCCAGTCCCAGCAGGAGAACCAGGCCGATCAGCATTCCCAGGTAAGCCCCCATCGGTCTCTCACCGTCCTTCTCGAATCCCCCGAAGCGAGCCCCCTCGCGCCCTTGCGGGACGGCCCCTTCTCGCGTGTGGTGGGGATGCCCTCCGGCTACTCGGGCCAAAGCAGACTTGAGCAAGTCCAGAGCTTCCGCACAGGATGACGACATGGCGACCATGGATGAACGCGCTGCCGGCCCCTCACTCCCGGACCACCCCGCGGGAACGACCGGACCCGGCACAGGAAACGGACCGGGCACGGGCAGCGGACGCGCCACAGGAAACGGACCGGGCGGCCCGGACGGAAACCCGCCGGCCCGACCGCTGCTCAACCGCCGGCTGGCGGAGTTCGGCACGACGATCTTCGCGGAGATGTCGGCGCTCGCCGTACGGACGAACTCCCTCAACCTCGGCCAGGGCTTCCCCGACACCGACGGCCCCGAGGAGATCAGAGAGGCGGCGGTACGGGCCCTGCGCGACGGCCGCGGCAACCAGTACCCGCCGGGTCCGGGCGTCCCCGAGCTGCGCACCGCCATCAGCGACCACCAGCGCCGCTTCTACGACCTGAGCTTCGACCCCGACACGGACGTCCTGGTCACCGCGGGAGCGACGGAGGCGATCGCCGCGACCATGCTCGCGCTGCTGGAACCCGGTGACGAGGTGATCGCCTTCGAGCCCTTCTACGACTCCTACGCGGCCTGCATCGCGATGGCCGGCGCGAAGCGAGTACCCCTGACCCTGCGGGCCCCGTCCTTCCGCCCGGACCTGGACGAGCTGCGGGCCAAGATCACCCCGCGGACCCGCCTCCTTCTCCTCAACACCCCTCACAACCCGACCGGGATGGTCCTCACCCCCGAAGAGCAGAGGACCATCGCCGCGCTCGCCGTCGAACACGACCTGCTCGTCGTCACCGACGAGGTATACGAGCACCTGGTCTTCGACGGTGCCGCCCACGTCCCGATCGCCACGTTCCCCGGCATGCGCGAGCGCACCGTCTCCATCTCCTCCGCCGGCAAGACCTACTCCTTCACCGGCTGGAAGGTCGGCTGGGCCATGGCGGACGCTCCGCTGATCGCCGCCGTCCGGTCCGCGAAGCAGTACCTGACGTACGTCAGCGCGGGCCCGTTCCAGTACGCGATCGCCGAGGCGCTCCGGATGCCGAGCACGTACTTCGAGAGCTTCCGCGCCGATCTGCAACGCAAGCGCGACCTGCTCGCCGACGGCCTGCGAACGGCCGGGTTCGAGGTCTACCAGCCCGAGGGCACGTACTTCATCACCACCGACATCACCCCCTTCGGCGAGAAGGACGCCTATGCCTTCTGCCGCACCCTCCCCGAACGCTGCGGCGTCGTCGCCATCCCCAACTCCGTCTTCTACGACGACCCGGACGCCGGTCGCAGCCAGGTCCGCTTCACCTTCTGCAAGCAGGACGACGTCCTCCACGAGGCGGCCGGCCGGCTGCGACGCCTGGCCGGCTGACGGCTGACCTCACGCCCTCGGGTGTCGGGGACTGTCAGCGCTCCGCCGACATCCTCCGCTCGCCCTAGGATGAGGGCGCCTCGGCCGTACGAGACTCGCTTGGCCGCCTGTCTCGGACGGCCGAGCGCCTTCGTGGGCTGCCGCCGTAGGCTGCCTTCGTGGGCTGCCGCTTCCGCGCTGAAATCTCCGCGAACGGCGCAGGACTCCTTCGATACGATGCCCACGGCCTGCAAACACATTCAACCGTCACCGTCTGTGACGCCGTTGCGACCTCTCGGTCGTGTCCTGCGGCCTCCCGACCTGGGTCCGCCCGTGGCAGCGCCACCGGCGCCGTACGTACGAAATGGAGCATCCGAGGATGGCTCGACACCTGGTAACCAGCGCGCTTCCCTACATCAACGGGATCAAGCACCTGGGCAACATGGTCGGGTCGATGCTTCCGGCGGACGTGTACTCCCGGTACCTCCGCCAGCGCGGTCACGACGTCCTCTACATCTGCGCCACCGACGAGCACGGCACACCGGCCGAGCTGGCCGCCAAGGAGGCCGGGCTCTCCGTCGCAGAGTTCTGCGCGCAGGCCCACGTCGCGCAGAAGGCCGTGTACGACGGCTTCGAGCTGGCCTTCGACTACTTCGGCCGGAGTTCCTCGCGGCAGAACGCCGAGATCACCCAGCACTTCGCCCGCAAGCTGCACGAGAACGGCTTCATCGAGGAGCGCTCCATCCGCCAGGTGTACTCGCCTGCCGACGGTCGCTTCCTGCCGGACCGGTACGTCGAGGGCACCTGCCCGCACTGCGGCTACGACAAGGCCCGCGGCGACCAGTGCGAGAACTGCACCCGCGTCCTCGACCCGACCGACCTGCTCCACCCTCGTTCGGCGATCAGCGGCTCCACGGAGCTGGAGGTCCGCGAGACGAAGCACCTCTTCCTGCTGCAGTCCAAGCTCCAGCAGGAGGTCGAGGAGTGGATCGCCGCCGTCAGCGCGCAGTGGCCGCACCTGTCCACGTCCATCGCCCGCAAGTGGCTGACCGAGGGCCTGAACGATCGCGCCATCACCCGCGACCTCGACTGGGGTGTGCCCGTCCCGGCCGACACCTGGCCGGACCTCGCGGCCGAGGGCAAGGTCTTCTACGTCTGGTTCGACGCCCCGATCGAGTACATCGCGGCGACGAAGGAGTGGTCCGACGCCGCCGGGGACGGCGGAACCCGCGATTGGAAGTCGTGGTGGTACGAGGCCGACGACACCGTCCGCTACACGCAGTTCATGGCGAAGGACAACGTCCCCTTCCACACGGTGATGTTCCCGGCCACCGAACTCGGGGTGCGCGAACCGTGGAAGAAGGTCGACGTCGTCAAGGGCTTCAACTGGCTGACGTACTACGGCGGAAAGTTCTCCACCTCCCAGAAGCGCGGCGTCTTCACGGACGCGGCGCTGGAGACCCTCCCCGGCGACTACTGGCGCTACTTCCTGATCGCCAACGCCCCTGAGTCCGACGACTCCTCCTTCACCTGGGAGCACTTCACCACCACGGTCAACAAGGACCTGGCCGACACCCTCGGCAACTTCGTCAACCGTGTGCTGTCCTTCTCCCGCAAGCGGTTCGGCGACGAGGTCCCCGCGGGCAACGCGGCTGGGGGCACCTCCCGGGCCGAAGGCTCCGGGGGAGAGGCGGAGGCGAAGCTGGGCGAGGAGATCGCACGGTTGCTCGCCGAGTACGAGGAGCACATGGAAGCGCTCCAGTTCCGCAAGGCCGCCGCCGCGCTGCGCGCCCTGTGGTCCGCGGGCAACTCCTACCTTGAGGAGAAGGCCCCCTGGCTGGAGATCAGGACCGACCCGGACGCCGCCGCGCTGACCCTGCGTACGGCGATGAATCTGATCCATCTGTACGCGGTCGTCTCCGAGCCGTTCATCCCGGCCACGGCCGCCGCCATGCGCGGGGCCTTCGCGCTGGAGGGCGACACCGCGACCTGGGTGACCGCCGACCAGGCCAAGTCCCTGAACAGCGTCCCCGCCGGCACCGCGTTCACCGTGCCGCCGGTCCTCTTCGCGAAAATCACGGAGGAGGACCTGGAGTCCTACCGTGAACGCTTCGGCGGCGCCCCGGAAGCCTGACGGACATCCCGCCGTCCGTACCGTCCGACGCCTATGCCCGGACGGTACGGGCGTGAACGCTCCCGGCGCCGTTGCAGGTTCCTCCGCACGCGGGACCCGCCTGGTCCCTGCCGGGCCTTCCCGCACACGGACCGGACAGCCACATGGCGGGCACGCGTCGGCGGGAGCGCCGGGCGGGCCGAGTCACGTGCGACACGTGGCCGTTCCTCCGACCGGGTGGGAACCGGGAGTCAGACGGCCCCGTCCGGTCTTCAGCGCTCGCGCGAGCCGCCCCGGCCGCCCATGGTCGGGTGGACCGACCCTGTGCGCGCCCGGAGGTGCCCCCTGTCCGCCGAGACCTTCGACGAAGCAACGGCGGCGAGCACCCCGTCGATGGCCCGCCTGCGTGCCGGACTCCTACGGGCGGCACCCGCGCTCGGGCTGTTCGCGGCGGCGCGGCTGACCGGGCTGCTGGTGATGGCGGGCTGGGCCTGGCACATCGGCCGTCGGCCGCGGGCGATCCTCGGCAGGGCCTGGGACTCCGACTGGTACATGCTGATCGCCGAACACGGCTACGGCCGCACCCTGAGCTGGCCCGACGGCGCGGTCCAGAGCGATCTGGCCTTCTTCCCGCTCTACCCGGGCCTGGTGCGGGCCGTGTCGGCCGTGCTGCCGGTGACCAGCGGGACCGTCGGGCTGCTGATCTCCTGGACGGCGGCGGGCGTGGCGGCCCTCGGGATCTACGCGATCGGGGAGCGGCTGTACGGGCAGCGCACCGCGACCGTGCTGGTGCTGCTGTGGGGCCTGCTCCCCCACTCGATCGTGCTGACCATGGCGTACACGGAACCGGTGCTCACCGCCTTCGCCGCCTGGGCCCTGTACGCGGTGCTCACCCGCCACTGGGTGTGGGCGGGCGTCCTCTCCGCGCTGGCGGGCCTGGCCCGGCCCAACGGGATCGCGGTGGCGGCTGCGGTGACCGCGGTCGCCGCCGCCGAACTCCTCCGGCGCTACCGGCGGCGCGGGCCGGACCCGCTGCGGGGGCTGCGCCCGGCCGACACCCCGGAGCCCGCCTCCTGGCGCATCTGGCTCGGCGCGGCGCTCGCCCCGCTGGGCTGGTGCGCCTATGTGCTGTACGTCGGCTTCCGCAAGGGCGATCCGCTCGGCGGCTACTTCGCGGTGCAGCGCGGCTGGACGTCGAGGTTCGACTTCGGGGCCGGCGCGTTCGGGGTGGTACGGGACATCGTGCTGCGGCCGACGGTGTTCGCCCTGGTGATGGCGTTGCTGATCGTGCTGGCTTCGGCGGCGCTCTTCGTCCTGCTGGTGCTGGAGCGGCCACCGGCCGCCCTGGTCGTCTACACCGGGGTGCTCGTGCTGATCACGATCGGCGGGTCGGGGTTCTTCGAGTCGAAGCCGCGCTTTCTGCTGCCCGCGTTCCCGCTGCTGCTGCCCGTGGCGCTGGCACTGGCGAAAGCCCGGCCGCGGGCGGGGGTCGCCGTGACCGCCGCCCTGGCCGGGCTCTCGTTCGCCTATGGGACGTATCTGCTGACACTGTCCCCGATCGCGCTGTAGAGGACGCGACGGCGCGCTCCGCACCACGCGCCGCCACGGCTCGGCACCGACGAGTGGCCGTCCACGGGCCGGCCTCGGGGAGCGGCCGTCCGCGAACCGGTCTCAGGCGTCGTCCGAGGGCTTCTCGTCCTCGGGCCCGTCCTCCGGCTTGATGCCGAGGTGCTCGGCGAACCACTTGTCGAACTCGATCGACGCGCTGACCCAGCCGACCGTCGACTGGAGGAAGTGGTCCAGGCTGACGCCGGTGCCGATCAGCATCTGCGCCTCACCGATCAGCCGGATGGTGGCGCCGCCCTCCTCGTCCTCGTGGAGGTGGGTGTAGATCTTGGGCCAGAGGGTGTTGCGGTTCCACTCGTCGATGGTCTCCAGGATCTGGGCCCGGTCGTCGACGGGCAGCGGCCGGTCGTAGAAGGTCCGGACGGAGAAGACCTGCTGCTCCGCCTCGCCCCGGAACATGAAGTACGTGCGGAACGCCTCCCACGGGGCGGCGAGATCGCCCTCGTCGTCAATGACGTACTTCAGTTCCATCTGGTCCAGAAGCTGCTTGATCAGGTCCTGGTCGGGAACGACGGGGCCCGCCGGTCCTGCGGCCTGGGGCTGGGGCTGGCCCCCGAAATTCGGAATCGAGGACGGATCGATGGTCACCGTGGATTTCCCTTCGTACGGATGCCGCCATCCTCCCCCATCCCGGTGCCTCACTGGCAACCCCCACCCCACGTGCCGTCCTGTTTGCTTCCACAAACTCCCTCCCGTGCCGACGGAGGAGCCCCGGCACCGGCCTCGGGAGGCGGGTGCCGGGGCTCCGGCGGTGTCGGGAGAGGGCCGCGTACGTACACCTCGCGGCGCGTCGAGCCACCCGGGGTTCGGGACGGCCGCCGACGCGTCGGCGGCCGTCCCGAACGGTTACAGCGTCTTCGCGGGCGCCGGGGCCGGACCGGTGGCCGGGCCGACGATCAGCCCGTCCTCGAAGCGGTCCACCCGGACCGTTTCGCCGTCCGTGACCTCTCCCGCGAGGATCTCCCTCGCGAGCCGGTCGCCGATCGCCGTCTGGACCAGCCGCCGCAGCGGCCGTGCCCCGTACGCCGGATCGTTGCCCTCCTCCGCGAGCCACTCCAGCGCGGCGGGGGTGACGTCCAGCGTCAGTCGGCGCTCGGCCAGCCGCCTGCCGAGCCGGTCGATCTGGAGCCCCGCGATGCGCTTCAGCTCGTCCTGGGTGAGCGCGGAGAAGACCACCAGATCGTCGAGCCGGTTCAGGAACTCCGGCTTGAAAGAGACCCTGACGACCTCCAGAACCTGCTTCTTCTTCTGGTCCTCGGTCACCGTCGGATCCACCAGGAACTGGCTGCCCAGGTTGGAGGTGAGGATCAGGATCGTGTTGCGGAAGTCGACCGTCCGGCCCTGGCCGTCGGTGAGCCGCCCGTCGTCGAGCACCTGGAGCAGGATGTCGAAGACCTCGGGGTGCGCCTTCTCCACCTCGTCGAGCAGGACCACGCTGTACGGACGGCGGCGCACCGCCTCCGTGAGCTGCCCGCCCTCCTCGTAACCGATGTAGCCGGGAGGCGCGCCGACCAGCCGGGCGACGGAGTGCTTCTCGCCGTACTCGGACATGTCGATGCGGACCATGGCCCGCTCGTCGTCGAAGAGGAAGTCCGCGAGGGCCTTCGCCAGCTCGGTCTTGCCGACGCCCGTCGGTCCGAGGAAGAGGAACGATCCGGTGGGCCGGTCCGGGTCCGCGATTCCCGCGCGGGTACGCCGTACCGCGTCGGACACCGCCCGTACGGCCTCGCTCTGGCCGATGAGCCGGCGGCCCAGCTCGTCCTCCATCCGCAGCAGCTTCTGCGTCTCGCCTTCGAGGAGCCGCCCGGCCGGGATGCCGGTCCAGGCTCCGACCACGTCCGCGATGTCGTCGGGGCCGACCTCCTCCTTGACCATGGTGGGGCGGCTGCCGGAACGCGCCGACTCCTCGGCCTCGGACGCCTCGGCCAGCTCCCGCTCCAGGGTCGGGATCTCCCCGTACAGCAGCTTGGACGCGGAGTCGAAGTCGCCGTCGCGCTGGGCCCGCTCGGCCTGGCCGCGGAGTTCGTCGAGCTTCTCCTTCAGCTCGCCGACCCGGTTGAGGCCCTCCTTCTCCTTCTCCCAGCGGGCGGTGAGGCCGCGCAGCTCCTCCTCCTTGTCGGCGAGGTCGCGGCGCAGCTTCTCCAGCCGCTGCCGGGACGCGGGGTCGGACTCGTTCCGAAGAGCCAGCTCCTCCATGCGCAGCCGGTCGACGGCGCGCTGCAGCTCGTCGATCTCGACGGGCGAGGAGTCGATCTCCATCCGGAGCCGGGAGGCGGCCTCGTCCACGAGGTCGATGGCCTTGTCGGGCAGGAAGCGCGAGGTGATGTACCGGTCGGAGAGGGTGGCCGAGGCCACCAGGGCGGAGTCGGCGATCTGGACCTTGTGGTGCGCCTCGTAACGGCCCTTGAGTCCGCGCAGGATCGCGATGGTGTCCTCGACGGTCGGCTCGGCGACCAGCACCTGCTGGAAGCGGCGCTCCAACGCCGGGTCCTTCTCGATCCGCTCGCGGTACTCGTCCAGGGTGGTCGCGCCGACCATGCGCAGCTCGCCGCGGGCCAGCATCGGCTTGAGCATGTTGCCCGCGTCCATCGACGAGTCGCCGCCCGCGCCCGCGCCGACGACGGTGTGCAGCTCGTCGATGAAGGTGATGATCTGGCCGTCGCTCTCCTTGATCTCGGAGAGGACGGTCTTCAGCCGCTCCTCGAACTCGCCGCGGTACTTCGCGCCCGCGACCATCGCGCCGAGATCGAGCGAGACGAGCCGCTTGTTCTTCAGGGACTCGGGAACGTCGCCCTTCACGATCCGCTGGGCCAGCCCTTCGACGACGGCGGTCTTGCCGACGCCCGGTTCGCCGATGAGGACGGGGTTGTTCTTCGTACGACGGGAGAGCACCTGCACGACCCGGCGGATCTCCTGGTCGCGGCCGATGACGGGGTCGAGCTTCCCTTCGCGGGCCGCGGCGGTGAAGTCCGTGCCGAACTTCTCCAGCGCCTTGTACTGTCCCTCGGGATCAGGTGTGGTCACCCTGCGTCCTCCCCGGATCGTTTCGAAGGCGTCGAGCAGCTTCTTCGCCGTCGCGCCCTGTTCGGCGAGCACGTCGCCGGCCTGTCCGCCCTTGGCGGCGAGGCCGATCAGCAGATGCTCGGTGGAGAGATAGTCGTCGCCCAGTTCCTTGGCGCGCTGGGCGGCGTCCGAGACGACGGCCAGGAACTCCCGGTTCGGCTGCGGCGGGGCGACGGTGGAGCCGGTGACGCTGGGCTGTGCGGCCAGCAGGCGCTCCGCCCCGGACCGTACGGCCGCCTGGTCGGCCTCGACGGCGGCCAGGAGATCGACGATGTTCTCGTTCGCCTGCCGTCCCTGTCCCGTGAGCAGGGCCAGCAGCAGATGCGCGGGGGTCAGATCGGGGTGTCCCGCGGACACCGCCCGGTCAGTGGCGGCATTGAGGGCTTCCCGGCTCTTGTTGGTCAGCTCGGCGTCCACGTGTGGTCTCTCCTCCTTGCGGTCAGCACGGCAACTCAGCACACTGACTCAATCAACCTGCATAAAGTTGAGTCTATTCCACTCAATGATAGGGCCACCATCCCGGTCGTCCCTACGCTTGGCGCCATGGCCACCACAGATCTGAAGGACCTCAGCCCCGAGTACCTCGCGTTCTGGCGCGAGTACCAGCTCTGCACGCTGACGACGCTGCGGCAGGACGGCAGCCCGCATGTCGTTCCGGTGGGCGTGACGTTCGATCCGAAGACGGGTATCGCGCGCGTGATCACCAACAAGGGCAGCCGGAAGGTCGCCAACATCCTGGGGTCGCCGGACGAGGGCGGCGCACGGGTGTCGGTCTGCCAGGTGGACCGGGGGCGCTGGGCGACGCTGGAGGGCCGCGCGCGGGTACGGACCGAGCCGGAGGTGGTCGAGGACGCGGTGCGGCGGTACGCGGAACGGTACGGGCGGATGCCGGGACCCAACCCGGACCGGGTGGCCGTCGAGATCACGGTGAGCCGGGCGCTCGGGCGGGCATGACGGTACGCGGCGGGGGCGGGGGCGCCCGGCGGGCGCGAGGGTGCCCGGCGGGCGCGAGGGGCGGTCGCTACCCGCACGCCTCCGCGCTCCCCGAGGAGCTCGAGTTTCGCGATTCCGGCACACCCCGAGGGCGGTGCGTTCCCGTCTCCCTCAGAGAGGGGGTGTGCAGGGTCGTCCCCGCAGGGGATCGGCGGCAAAACCCGGGCTCCTGACCGTTGGGCCTGTACGCCGCCGACCCCGAGGAGTCGAGCCCGGAGGACGCCCGAACCCGCACCGGACAAGACCCCGCGCCCCCTGCGGCAGCATGCAACCCGCACGGACAAGCCCCCGCGCCGCCCGCGCGGCCCAGCGCACACGCAGCACAGCGGCGCCATCGCGTTTCAGGTCCGCGATGGCGCCGCTGTGTGGGGGTAGTGCCGGAGCGATTTGGAACGACGGGGGAATCGCTCAGGCACTGCGGGGGGTGGCGGTGGTGGTGTCGGGCTCGGCCATCTGGTGGTCGCGCTGGTCCAAGTTGACGAAGATCATGCCGTACCGGATGGCACAGCGGACCGGCTGCGGTGCACCACGCGGCCGCCGGAGGCATCGGTACGCGCGGACGTCCTCGTCCTCCTCACGAGCCACGACGATCGGCTCTCCGAACAGGGTGACCATCAACGAGTCGCCGCTGTGGGGAATCGCCGTGACCAGGTCGATGAAGTGCCAACCCGAGCGGTAGGCCGTCTCCATCTCGCGCCGGAAGGTCCGGTCGTCCGGGGGAACGGTCATGCTCGTGCGCTTTCGGGAGAGAGCTCCCAGGAGGGCTCGCCGACGATGACTCCGACGGAGACGGCGCCGCCCCACGAGGTGTCCGGCGGAAGGTTCCCGCCCCACGCCGTGTCCGGGGCGGCCGACTCCCACGAAGGCTCGCCTTGGGACCCCGCCGTCACCGTGCCGACGGAGCGGGCTTCCCAGGAGGGCTCACCGCTGTAAGCCACCGCACCCAGCGCGGCCGCCGCCAGGGCAAGGGCACATAGAGCACGTACCGTCCTAGACATGGGTGTTCTCCACCTCATTTGATCATTCCTCCTCCCCCGCGCATAAGACGATGTCTCACTCCGAACGCTTGCACCAGCGACGGCAGGCATCATGTTCCTGTATTGCAGGAACATGAGGGGGTACATATGGCGTCTATCGAGGGCGAAGTCGGACACCCTCACTCAGACGGCAAGCTGTGCGAGGCGGGAAAGAGTCTTTACATCACCGCTCTGCGCACCGGGCGTATCGCCCGGTCAGTAGCCGAATCCACACCGTGTCTCTTCGACCTCGCCCTGCTCGACCCGGATCCGTACGACGGCGAATGGCTCCATCCGGTCCCTCCAACCACCGCACTGTCACAGCTGATTCACCCCATCGAGAGGGAGATTCAGGAGCGGCGGCGACGGGCCGTGGCGCTCGCCGACGCTCTTGAGCCATTCATGGCGTTCACAGCTCAGAATTCCACCGTTCCACAGGGAATAACCGTCCTTGAGGGACTCAACCGCATCAACGCGACACTCGACCAGGTCACCGCCGACTGCACGCAGGAGCTTCTCACAGTCCAGCCGGGCAGCGGGCGCCAACCGCATTCCCTGGAGAAGGCGCTGCGCCGGGTAGAACCCCTGATCGAACGCGGTGTGCGGATGCGCACGCTTTATCAGCACACCGCCCGGCACCACCCCGCCACGCTCTCCTACATGGAGAAGGTCGCACCCGCCGGAGTGGAGGTGCGCACGCTCGAGGAGATCATCGACCGGCTGATCATCGTCGACCGGAAGGTCGCCTTCATCCCCGCGAGCAGCGACCGTCTCTTCGCACTGGAGCTGCGGCACAAGGGGATCGTCGAGTATCTGGTCGGCGTCTTCGAGCAGTTCTGGCTGCACGGACTTCCGTGGGAGCAGCCGATCTCGTACGGACCCGATCTGGACGGCATCACCGGAGTCCAGCGTTCCATCGCGAAGCTGCTGGTGGAGGGCCATGTGGACGAGGCGATCGCACGCCGGCTGGGGATGAACGTCCGCACCTGCCGGGCCCATATCGCCAAGCTGGGGTCCTCGCTCGGCAGCGGCAGCCGTACCCAACTGGGTTATCTCATCGCGCAGTCGGGGGTTCTGGAGCACGACTCCTGAGACCGTCGCCCCCGGAGTTCACCGGGGGCGACGGTTTCCAGCCGAACGGCGGGAAGACCAGGGCCGGGTGGTTCCGGGGCCCGGCCCGGACAACGACCGGTACACCGCCCGGACCCGAGCGACCGACGGCACCCCCGAGCGAAACGCGCCAGACGGCGCGGTGCCGGGCGATAAACCTCCGGCAGCGGGTTTACCTCGCCGCACGGCTGTACGGGCCCGAGTGGGCCGCGCAGGCCCATCCACGCGGCAGCGCAACGCCGTTGAGGCGCGCGGAGAGCGCGCGGAGGCCCGCCGGAGCCCGCCGCAGCCCGGCAAAGACCCGCGGAGCCCGACCAGGGTCCGACCGGGGTCCGTCCGTGGGAACCCCCCGAGGACACTCCCGTACGCGCCTGCGCGCCTACTCGCCCCTCTTGGGCCGCCACACCACCAGCGCGCTCGCCTGCTGCACATCCTCGTACGGCACGAGATCGCGCCGGTACGAGGCATGCACCTGCGCCTCGCGCTGCCGCATCGCCGCCGCCGCGCCCTCGACCGCCGCCGACAGCTCGGCGACCCTGGACTGAAGCGCCGCGACCTGGTTCTCCAGTTCGATGATGCGCTTGATCCCGGCGAGGTTGATGCCCTCGTCCTGCGACAACTGCTGGACGGTGCGCAGCAGTTCGATATCGCGGGCGGAGTAGCGCCGCCCCCGGCCCGCGGTGCGGTCCGGGGAGACCAGGCCCAGCCGGTCGTACTGGCGCAGAGTCTGCGGGTGCAGGCCGGAGAGCTGGGCCGCCACCGAGATGACGTACACCGGCGACTCATCGGTCAGCTGGTAGGGGTTGCGACGCCTACCGTCCCTCGGGTCCCTTCCGTCCATGGACTCTCATGCTCCCTTCGCGGCCTGGAACAACTCGGCCCTCGGGTCCTCGTCCGCGGTGGCTTCGCGGTACGCCTCCAGCGCTTCCTTCGCCTTGTCGCTCAGATCCTTGGGAACCGCGACCTCGACGGTGACCAGCAGGTCACCACGGGTGCCGTCCTTGCGGACAGCTCCCTTGCCGCGGGCGCGCATCGTCCGTCCGTTGGGTGTTCCGGCGGGCAGCTTCAGCGTCACCGGCGGTCCGCCGAGGGTGGGCACCTTCACCTCGCCGCCGAGCACCGCCTCGGTGTAGGTGACGGGCACGGTGACCGTGAGGTTGGCGTCCCTGCGGCCGAACACGGGGTGCGCGCCGACGTGGACGACGACGTAGAGATCGCCGGCCGGGCCGCCCCGCTCACCGGGCGCGCCTTTGCCGCGCAGCCGGATCCGCTGGCCGTCGAAGACGCCCGCCGGGATCCTGACCTGCATGGTCCGCGAGGAACGGGCGCGCCCGCTGCCCTTGCAGACCTCGCACGGGTCCTGCGCGATCAGACCGCGCCCCTTGCAGTCCACACACGGGTCGGTCAGCGAGAAGGAGCCGCTGCCGCCGCGCGAGACCTGCCCGGTGCCGACGCAGGTCGGACAGACGCGGGGGGTGCCGTTCTTGTCACCGGTGCCCGCGCACGCCTTGCACGCGGCCGAGCTGGACATCCGCAGCGGGACCGTGGCCCCGTCGACCGCCTCGGTGAAGCTGAGCGTGACCTCGGATTCGATGTCCTGGCCGCGGCGCGGCTGAACGCGTGTGCCCGCGCCCGCGCCGCGGTTGAACAGCCCGCCGAAGACATCGCCGAGACCGCCGCCGAAGCCACCGGCTCCCTGCTGCTGCCCGCCCTGGGCGCCTCCGAAGAGGTCGCCCAGGTCGAAGTTGAAGGAACCGCCGGCGGCACCGGGACCGGGCCTGAAGCCGCCATTGCCGAAGAGAGCCCGAGCGTCGTCGTACTCCTTGCGCCGCTTGGCGTCCCCGAGGATGTCGTTCGCCTCGGAGATCTCCTTGAAACGCTCTTCGGCCTTGGTGTCGCCCTTGTTGGCGTCCGGATGGAACTCGCGGGCGAGCTTCCGGTACGCCTTCTTGATCTCCGCCTCGGTGGCGTCCTTGGGGACGCCGAGGACCTTGTAGTAGTCCTTCTCGACGAAGTCCTTCGTGCTCATCGACGTCCCTCCTTCCGGACGGTCCTCCGGACGTTCACTTCCTCCGCGACTTCCTCCGCAGCGTCAGCCCTCGTCCGGGCCACCGCTCTCCTCGCCGTCAGCCGTCGCTCCCTTGGAGTCCTTGGCGTCCTGGGAATCCTTGGCGGACGCCGGGGCCGCGCCCGGCTGGGGCTCGGCCACCGCGACCCGCGCCGGGCGGATGGTCCGCTCGCCCATGCGATACCCCGGCTGGAGCACCGCGACGCACGTCGTCTCGGTGACATCCGGGGCGTAGCTGTGCATCAGCGCCTCGTGGATCGTCGGGTCGAAGGGCTCGCCCTCCTTGCCGAACTGCTGGAGGCCCATCTTCGCCACCGCCGTCTCCAGCGATTCGGCGACCGACTTGAAACCGCCCACCAGCTCCCCGTGGTCACGGGCGCGGCCGATGTCGTCGAGCACGGGCAGCAACTCGCCCAGCAGAGTCGCCGTGGCGATCTCCTTGACGCTGACCCTGTCGCGCTCCACGCGGCGGCGGTAGTTCTGGTACTCGGCCTGGAGCCGCTGGAGGTCGGCCGTGCGCTCGTTGACAGCGGTACGGGCCTGGTCCAGCTGAGCCGTCAGACCGGTGATCTTGGCTGCGTCCCCTGCCGGGGCCGCCTCCCCCTCCTTGGCAGAGAGCTTGGCGGCTTCAGCGGCTTCGGCGGCGTCGTCAGGTGTGGCGCCGGAGGGAACGTCGGACTTCTCGTCGAAGCCCGGGGTCTCCTCCGTCACGCCGCACCGCCCTTGGCGTCCTTCTCGTCGTCGACGATCTCGGCGTCCACGACATCGTCGTCCGCCTTGGCCTGACCGGGCGCGCCCGCGTCACCCTGCGCGTCGCCGGCCGTGGCCTGCTGCGCCTGGGCGTCGGCGTACATCGCCTGGCCGAGCTTCTGGGAGACGGCCGCGAGCTTCTCGGTGGCGGTGCGGATCTCGGCGGAGTTGTCGCCCTCGCCCTTGAGCTTCTCCTTCAGCTCGGAGACGGCGCTCTCCACCTCGGTCTTCACCTCGCCCGGGACCTTGTCCTCGTTGTCCTTGAGGAACTTCTCGGTCTGGTAGACGAGCTGCTCGCCCTGGTTGCGGGTCTCGGCGGCCTCGCGGCGGCGGTGGTCCTCGTCCGCGTACTGCTCGGCCTCCTGGCGCATCCGCTCGACCTCGTCCTTCGGCAGCGAGGAGCCGCCGGTGACGGTCATCTTCTGCTCCTTGCCCGTGCCCAGGTCCTTCGCGGTCACGTGCATGATGCCGTTGGCGTCGATGTCGAAGGAGACCTCGATCTGCGGGACCCCGCGCGGGGCCGGCGGCAGACCGGTCAGCTCGAACATCCCGAGCTTCTTGTTGTACGCGGCGATCTCGCGCTCGCCCTGGTAGACCTGGATCTGGACGGACGGCTGGTTGTCCTCGGCCGTCGTGAAGATCTCGGAGCGCTTCGTCGGAATCGTGGTGTTCCGCTCGATGAGCTTGGTCATGATGCCGCCCTTGGTCTCGATGCCGAGGGACAGCGGGGTCACGTCGAGGAGCAGGACGTCCTTGACCTCACCCTTGAGGACACCGGCCTGGAGCGAGGCGCCGATGGCGACGACCTCGTCCGGGTTCACACCCTTGTTGGCCTCCTTGCCGCCGGTCAGCTCCTTGACGAGCTCGGCGACGGCGGGCATACGGGTCGAGCCGCCGACGAGAACGACGTGGTCGATCTCGGAGAGCGCGATGCCCGCGTCCTTGATGACGTTGTGGAACGGGGTCTTGCAGCGCTCCAGCAGATCCGCGGTCAGCTGCTGGAACTGGGCGCGCGTGAGCTTCTCGTCCAGGTGCAGCGGGCCCTCGGCGGACGCCGTGATGTACGGGAGGTTGATCGTCGTCTCGGTGGAGGACGACAGCTCGATCTTCGCCTTCTCCGCCGCCTCGCGCAGACGCTGGAGGGCCATCTTGTCCTTGCCCAGGTCCACGCCGTGGCCGTTGGCGAACTGCTTCACCAGGTAGTCGACGACGCGCTGGTCCCAGTCGTCACCACCGAGGTGGTTGTCACCGTTGGTGGCCTTCACCTCGACGACGCCGTCACCGATCTCCAGGAGGGACACGTCGAAGGTGCCGCCACCGAGGTCGAAGACGAGGATGGTCTGGTCATCCTTGTCCAGGCCGTAGGCCAGGGCGGCGGCGGTCGGCTCGTTGACGATCCGCAGGACGTTCAGACCGGCGATCTCACCGGCCTCCTTGGTGGCCTGGCGCTCGGAGTCGTTGAAGTACGCGGGGACGGTGATCACCGCGTCGGTGACCTTCTCGCCCAGGTAGGACTCCGCGTCGCGCTTCAGCTTCTGCAGGATGAAGGCGCTCATCTGCTGCGGGTTGAAGTTCTTCCCGTCGAGTTCGATCTTCCAGTCGGTGCCCATGTGGCGCTTGACCGACCGGATGGTCCTGTCGACGTTGGTCACCGCCTGGCGCTTGGCGACCTCGCCGACCAGCACTTCACCGTTCTTCGCGAAGGCCACGACGGACGGCGTGGTCCGGGCACCCTCGGCGTTGGTGATGACGGTGGGCTCGCCGCCCTCCAGAACGCTGACGACGGAGTTAGTCGTGCCCAGGTCGATGCCGACCGCACGTGCCATGTCAATTCCTCCAGCTGACTACTTGAGTGGATCTGGCTCAAGGATGCATGACCTTCCCGCCCGAGTCAACAGACCTGAGTCGAGCCCACTCAACTTTTATCCCGCCCTTATCCTCACCCCGCTCTCATCCTGCCGTCGCCCCACCCTCGCCCAGGGCCGCGCCCGGCCGCACCGGGTGCGGTCGGGCCACTCCGGAGCGCGTCATGCCGGGGCCGCACCTCTCAATGGCTTACAAATACACCGAACACCGTCAAATCCATGAGCGGACACCAAGGGCCCCCGGACCCGCCGGAAGCCGTCACCTCCACAGAGACCACCCGAACGGCCGCCACGCGCCCCCGAAAGCCCACAGCCACCCCAGAGCCGCCACAGAGCCATGGCGGAACCGCCCGGAACCCGCCCCGGCTCCAGCGCGCCCCCGACGACCGGGCCCGACCCGACGGGACCCGACCGGGCCCCAACCGGACCCGACCAGGGCCGACCGAACCCGACCGGCCCGAGCAACCCCGAGCAACCCCGAGCGACCCCAGTGAGGAAGTGCGCCCATGCCCGCCAAGCGAGCCGTCGATCTCCTGGGCGGCGCCCTCCTTCTCCTGCTCCTCGCCGTACCGCTCCTCGCCCTCGCCGCCGCGATCGCCGCGACCTCGCCGGGCCCCGTCCTCGTACACAGGCAGCGTTCCGGACGGGACGGCCGGCCGTTCGCGATGCGGACGTTCCGGATGGCTCCGGCCACCGCCGTGGGGCGGTTGCTGCACCGTCACTACCTCGACCATCTGCCGCAGTTGATCAACGTCGTTCGCGGCGAGATGTCTCTGGTGGGCCCGCGCCCGCTGCCGCCGGACAGGATCCTCACCGCCGAGGAGAGGGCCCGGAGCGCCGTACGCCCCGGAATCACCGGGCTCTGGCAGATCGGGGGCCGGTCCGGACTGCCCTGGGAGGAGATGTCCGTACTCGATCTGCACTATGTGCGCGAGCACTGGCTGGGCATGGACCTGACGATCCTGGCCCGCACGCTCCCCGCAGCCGTACGGGGCCGGAGCCCGCGACGTGCACCCCTGCTGAGGCAAGCCTGAGCGACGCAGATCACCGGCCGAGTGGCTAACAGTGCGGCGGCGGAAATGGGTACTCTCAGCACGGACTGATTAAGTTACCGCTTAGTATTATCAAGTGACATGGCACACGGTGCTCAATCGCCCCAACTGTGCTGAATTAGCCTTACAGTCACCCACCCTCGCAGGCCCGAGGAGCCCCGAAATGCAGCTCGCCGCGATCATCGTGTCGCTGGTTCTGACCGTGGTCGGCGTCGCGCTCATCGCGCGAGCCGTCGCGCAGATCTACCGCTTCGTGCAGCTCGGTCAGGCCGTCCCCGCGGGCAGCCGCACCGACGCGCCCCGGCAGCGCACGCTGACCCTGGTCCGGGAGTTCCTCGGCCACACCCGGATGAACCGTTGGGGAATCGTCGGCTTCGCCCACTGGTTCGTCGCGATCGGGTTCCTCACCCTGCCGCCGACCCTGCTGCAGGCGTACGGACAGCTCTTCAAGGCCGACTGGATGCTCCCGGTCATCGGCGGCTTCCTGCCGTTCGAGATGTACATCGAGTTCATCGGCCTGATGACCGTGGCGGGCATCCTCGTCCTGATGGCCATCCGGCTGGCGAATCTGCCCTCCCGCGCCGGCCGCAAGTCCCGCTTCGCCGGCTCCAAGGCGTGGCAGGCGTACTTCGTCGAGTACGTCATCCTCGTCATCGGCCTCGCGATCCTCGTCCTGCGCGGACTCGAGGGCGCGATCCACCACGTGGACGGCTACGAGGCCGCGTACTTCGTCTCGTACCCCCTCGTCCTGGCCTTCGACGGCCTGAGCGTGCCCACCCTCCAGACGCTGATCTACTTCACCGCCATGATCAAGATCGGCACCTCGCTGATCTGGATGATCACGGTCTCGCTCAACACCAACATGGGCGTCGCCTGGCACCGCTTCCTCGGCTTCCCCAACATCTGGTTCAAGCGGAACGCGGACGGCGCGTCCGCGCTCGGCGCGCTCCAGCCGATGACGAGCGGCGGCAAGGAGATCGACTTCGAGGACCCGGGCGAGGACGACGTGTTCGGCGTCTCCCAGGTCGAGCACTTCTCCTGGAAGGGCATCCTCGACTTCTCCACCTGCACGGAGTGCGGCCGCTGCCAGTCGCAGTGCCCGGCCTGGAACACCGGGAAGCCCCTCTCCCCCAAGCTGCTGATCATGTCCCTGCGCGACCACGCGCACGCCAAGGCCCCCTATCTGCTGGCCGGCGGCGGCAAGAGCATGGAGGGCGAGGAGAAGGCGACCGCCGAGCAGCTCGCGGACGTCCCCGCGGGCGCGCTCGCGGAGGCCGAGCGCCCGCTGATCGGCACCCTGGAGGAGAACGGCGTCATCGACCCCGACGTCCTCTGGTCCTGCACCACCTGCGGCGCGTGCGTCGAGCAGTGCCCGGTCGACATCGAGCACATCGACCACATCGTCGACATGCGCCGCTACCAGGTGATGATCGAGTCCGCGTTCCCGTCCGAGGCGGGCACGATGCTCAAGAACCTGGAGAAGAAGGGCAACCCCTGGGGCCTGGCGCCGAAGCAGCGCGTCGAGTGGACCAAGGAGGTCGACTTCGAGGTGCCGATCGTCGGCCAGGACGTCGAGGACCTCACCGAGGTCGACTATCTGTACTGGGTCGGCTGCGCGGGCGCCCTGGAGGACCGGGCCAAGAAGACCACCAAGGCGTTCGCGGAACTCCTGAACATCGCGGGCGTGAAGTTCGCGATCATGGGCGGCGAGGAGAAGTGCACGGGCGACTCCCCGCGCCGCCTGGGCAACGAGCCGCTGTTCCAGCAGCTCGGCCAGGAGAACGTCATGATGCTGAACATGGCCTTCGGCGAAGATGACGAGGACGAGTCGACCCGCAAGCCGAAGTCCGCGAAGAAGATCGTCGCGACCTGCCCCCACTGCTACAACACGATCGCGAACGAGTACCCGCAGCTCGGCGGCGAGTTCGAGGTCATCCACCACACCCAGCTGCTCCAGCACCTCATCGACGAGGGCCGCCTGATCCCCGTCACCCCCGTCGAGGGCCTGATCACCTACCACGACCCCTGCTACCTCGGCCGGCACAACAAGATCTACACGCCCCCGCGCGAGATCATGACCGCCGTCCCCGGTCTGCGCCAGCAGGAGATGCACCGCCACAAGGAACGCGGCTTCTGCTGCGGCGCCGGCGGTGCCCGTATGTGGATGGAAGAGCGCATCGGCAAGCGCATCAACGACGAGCGCATGGACGAAGCGCTCTCCCTCAACCCCGACATCGTCTCCACCGCCTGCCCCTTCTGCCTCGTCATGCTCACCGACTCCGTCAACAGCAAGAAGGCCGCGGCCGAGGGCGGCTCCGTGAAGGGCGTCGCCCCGAAGGAGAACCTCAAGGTCGTGGACGTGGCACAGCTCCTCCTCGACTCGGTGAAGACTCCCCCGGCCGACCCGGCCCCCGACGAGGAACCGACCGACGCGCCGGAGCCCGAACCGGTGCAGTAGCCGGTCACAGGGCCGCGCCGACCGGCGACGGCAAACGGCAAACGGAAGCGGGTGGCACTGCCTCGGGGCGGGACCACCCGCTTCCGTCCGTACGGAGCCGGAATCCGGCGATATGGAGGCGGGATCCGGCGGCGCGGAGGTGGGGCTCCCGGAACCACCGGGACGGGAGTGACGGCGGCGGCGTTCCCGGAGCGTCCGCCACCTGGGGACAACCCCCCGGGGACCCCCTAAGGGATGTCACAGGTCGGCCGCAAAGGGCCCCTCATCCCGCCGGGCAGCCTCAGCGCACAGCGGAACCGGGTACGTTCGAAAGCGTGGCTGGATTCAGGATCGGACGCGGCCGGGACAACCGCACGCAGCAGCAGCGACCACCGCAGGCACCACAGGCGCCCCCGTACGGGCAGCAGCCGTGGCCGCCCCAGGCGGGCGGCGGCCATCAGGGCGGCTATCCCGGCGGCGGCGGCCATCAGGGCGGGCAGAGGCCCCAGGGCCCGTACGGGGAACCGGAGTACTACGGAGACCCGCACCAGCAGCAGCGCCCCCCGCAGGGCGACCCGTACCACGACCCGTACGCGAACAACCCCGGCCACACGCAGGTGTTCTCCACCAACGACCCCTACGGCCAGGGCGCGACCTACCAGGCGGGCAACGCCCCCGCCGCCCCCGTGGGCCCGCGGCTGCACTGGAAGCAGCTCCTGAGCGGCGTCGTCCTGCGCCCGGGCGCGACGTTCCTCCAGATGCGGGACTACCCGGTGTGGGGCCCGGCGCTGGTCGTGACGTTCCTCTACGGCCTGCTGGCCATCTTCGGCCTGGACGAGCCGCGCGAGGAGACGATCAACGCGACCCTCTCCACCGCGATCCCGTTCGTCCTGACGACGGCGATCGCGTTCGTGATCGGCGGCCTGATCCTGGGCGCGGTGACCCACACCCTGGCCCGCCAGCTGGGCGGCACGGGCGCCTGGCAGCCGACCGTCGGCCTCTCCATGCTGATCATGTCCATCACGGACACGCCCCGCCTTCTCTTCGCCCTCTTCCTCGGCGGCGAGAACTCCCTGGTCCAGCTCCTCGGCTGGGCGACCTGGCTGGGCGCGGGCGCCCTGTTCACCGTGATGGTCAGCAAGTCGCACGACCTGCCGTGGCCGAAGGCGCTGGGCGCGTCCGCGATCCAGCTGATCGCGCTGCTGTCGATCATCAAGCTCGGCACGATCTAGCTCACGCTGGGCACGAGCCGGGTCGTGCTCGACGCGATCGGGCGCGCGCCCGGTACGGTCCGGGTCGCGCTGCGGCCGAAGAAGCCCACCGGCAGACCCATACCGTCTGGATCTAGGCGTCCGGAATCCGGCCCTGACGCCGCGCGACAGGCGGTTCGACCGACCACGGGAAGTTGATCCAAGCCTCGGTGCGCTTCCACACGTACTCGCATTTCACGGTGGAGTGAGGCTTCTCGTAGATCACCGCGGACCGCACCTCGGCAACGTGATCCCGGCAGAAGTCATGCACCAGCTTGAGCGTCGCGCCGGTGTCGGCGACATCGTCGGCGATCAGCACTCTCTTGTCGCTGAAGTCGATGGCGTCCGGCACCGGGGCGAGCATCACGGGCATCTCCAGCGTCTGCCCGACGCCCGAGTAGAACTCGACGTTCACCAGATGGATGTTCTTGCAGTCCAGCGCGTACGCCAGCCCGCCGGCCACGAACACCCCGCCGCGCGCGATCGAGAGCACGACGTCGGGCTCGTACCCGTCGTCGGCCACGGCCTGCGCCAGCTCCCGGACCGCGGTCCCGAACATCTCGTACGTCAGGTTCTCCCGAGCGTCGCTCACACCCGCCACACCGTCACACCTGCGTCCGGTGGAAGTTCTGGAACGACCGCGAGGCCGTCGGCCCCCGCTGTCCCTGGTAGCGGGACCCGTACCGCTCACTCCCGTACGGGAACTCCGCCGGCGAACTCAGCCGGAACATGCACAGCTGACCGATCTTCATTCCCGGCCAGAGTTTGATCGGCAGCGTCGCGAGATTCGAGAGTTCGAGCGTGACGTGCCCGGAGAACCCGGGGTCGATGAAGCCCGCGGTCGAGTGCGTGACGAGCCCGAGCCGCCCAAGCGAACTCTTGCCCTCCAGCCGCGACGCCAGATCGTCGGGCAGCGAGATGACCTCGTACGTCGACGCCAGCACGAACTCCCCCGGATGGAGGATGAACGCCTCGTCACCCTCGGGTTCGACCGTACGCGTCAGATCGGCCTGCTCGACCGCCGGATCGATATGCGGATAGCGATGGTTCTCGAACACCCGGAAGTAGCGGTCCAGCCGCACATCGATGCTGGAGGGCTGCACCATGGATTCGTCGTACGGGTCGATGCGCACCCGTCCGGCGTCGATCTCGGCACGGATGTCCTTGTCTGAGAGAAGCACCCCCCGAGGATACGCAGTGCGCACGGACCCACCTCACCCGGACGGCCCGTGCGCGCCCCGCCTCTCCTGCCGGCCGACTACCTACCGACCTCCACCGGCACGACATTGCGCAGCCGCGCACACCGCGGACACCGGATGAGCCTCCCCGGTCCGATCCGCCGGGTTCCGAGCTGCTGCATCGGCAACGAAGCGGTAGTGAAGACGTGCCCCTCGGCACAGCGGACGACGGTGCGCTCCATCAAGTCCATCAGGTCCCTTCCCCAAGAAATGCGGACGAACGCCCACATTAGGGTATGAACCCTCCCCGCCCTGGAGCGGCACTCCGCCCACCACGCTACGCCTCAACTCCCCTGCCGCGCACCCACATCCACCGCACTCCGGGCCACCCACACAGCAATGAGGCCCCGCGGCGTCATACGCCTGGGGCCTGCGATGGGGTAGAGTGAGCGGCGTTGCGGTTCTCGATCGTCGGCCGCCACGCGGGTGTAGTTTAATGGTAGAACATGAGCTTCCCAAGCTCAGAGCGCGAGTTCGATTCTCGTCACCCGCTCCACAGACAAAGGCCCTGGTCGGAGACCGGGGCCTTGATTGTTGTCTAGACCACATCAGGCGTCGCGCACCAGATCCGCACCAGAAGGCCGGTCACGGTCCTTCTGACGGGCCGCCCGCACGAGCTGATCCAGGCCGTGCGCGACTTCCTGTTGCCGGTCGAGATCCGAGTGTTGATAGATCAGCGCCGCCCGCTCGGACGACTGTCCGGCCCGGACCATCGTGTCCTTGAGGGTGGCTCCGGAACGGGTCGCGAGGGTGTGCCCCGTGTGACGAAGGTCGTAGAACCGGAAGCCAGCGGGGAGCCCGACCGCGGTACGCGCCTTACGCTACTTCCGCCCGAAGGTGGACCGCCGGAATGGCTTGCCCCGCTCACCCACGAACAGCAGCCCGTCCGGCTCCTTCTCCGCGTACCAGTCGAGATGCCGCCGCAGATCGGTCCGCAGGAACGCCGGCAGAACGACCCGACGCGTCCCCGCTTCGGACTTGGTCGGCCCTTCGGCACGACGGCCGGTCGTCAACTCGGGCGCTGCCATCCGCACCCGCACCACCACCGCGTCAAGGTCCACATCCTTCCGCCGCAGCTCGGCCAGTTCCTCGGGCCGCATCGGCCCGTAGGCCCCGAGGAAGACCATCAGCCGCCAGCTCGGCCCCAGCGCATCGGCGAGAGCGTCGACCTGGTCCACGGTGGCGATCTGCCGTTCGGCGGACGACTCCTATGCCCGCGCCCTTGATGCGGCTCGGCCAGTGGTGAACCAGGCCGAAGCCAGGAGCCGTGAAGGTAGCGAACAGGCGGGGGTGTTGGACGGCCGTTTCGGGAGTGCCCTTGCGCGCTGCCGTCGTTGGCGTGGTCAGGTCGCCGGGAGCTGGTAGTTGAGGACGTACGCGTCCGCCGCCATCACGGTGTCGCAGACCTCCACGGCCCGCCCTTCGGTGTCGTACGCGGTGCGGATCAGATGGATCACGGGCACGCCGGAGGCGAGCCGGAGCGTCTTCACCTCGGCGGGTGAGGGCATGCGGGCGCGGATCTCCTCCTCGAAGTGGTCGAGGTGGTGGCCGAGTTCTTCGAGTCGGGCGTAGATGCCGCCGGGGCCGAGTTTCGGCTCGGCGATCTGCGTACCGCGTGCGATGTCGAGCGGGAGGTACGAGGTGGCGAACTCGACCGGCCGCCCGTCGAGCAGGTAGCGGCGGTGACGGGCGAGGACCCTGCGTACGGAGCCGAGCCGGGTGGAGATGTCCTGGCTCGCCTTCTCCTCCTTGACCTCCAGGCTGTCCACCTGGGGGTGGCCGCCGACCGCGTCGGCCTCCACGACGAACGCGGACTTGCCCTGATCGCGGTGGCGACGGGCGAACCGGTCGGAGGCGAGCCGCCGCACGGGCGGCCGGGGACGCACGAACACACCCCTGCCGTGCTCGGCATGGACCAGGCCCTCGCCCTGGAGGATCGAGAAGGAGTTCCGTACGGTCATCCGGGAGACCCCGTAATGCTCGACCAGCTCGGCTTCGGAGGGCAGTTTCTCCCCCTCCTTGAACCGGCCGCGGTCGATCGCCTCGCGCAGTTGGTCGGCGATCTGCCGGAAGACCGCGCGGTCGCTCGTGGGGTCGAGGGCCCCGAGCGCGGCGGAGGGGAGTGAGGGCATGTGCACTCCTTTAGGTATCTAGACGAGTGGGTGAGTTTCGCTGCTACGGTGGAGAGCCTGGTCAGCCGAGAGGGCCCGAGGAACGTGAGCACTGACCGCCCGCACTCCATGAGCGTCGCCGGAGTGATCGTGGACGACCGGGGCCGGGCCCTGTTGATCCAGCGGCGCGACAACGGCCACTGGGAACCGCCGGGCGGAGTCCTCGAACGCGAGGAGACCATCCCCGAGGCGCTGCAACGCGAAGTCCTCGAAGAGACCGGCGTCAAGATCGCGCTTCCCGCGACCCTCACCGGTGTCTACAAGAACATGAAGGGCCTCATCGTCTCGCTGGTCTTCCGCTGCGAGGCAGCCGACGGCACCCCGGCCACCGGGAGCGAGACCCGCGCACTGCGGTGGGTCACCCGTGAAGAGGTCACCGAACTCGCCGACGAGGCGTACGCGATCCGCGTCTTGGACGCGATGGACGCGGCGTCCCCGCCTGCCGTACGCGCCCACGACGGCGTGAAACTCGTCTAGCCCGAACCTGCTGCACACAGCGGCCGATCAGCACGGAGGAACTTGTACACACGAGTATACGAGCAAGGGTCGGGGCTGGGGACTCACTTGCCCAGGTCTACCCGAAGAGGTCAGCCGCGCCCGCCGCTGGACCCGCGACATCCTGCGCGGCTCCCCGCTGGCAGACGACGCCGAACTGATCGTGAGCGAACTGAGCGCGAACGCGATCCTCCACACCGCCAGCGGCCGCAGAGCGCCCGGAGACTCCGCCGGGCACGGGAGCTTCCACCTGGCCGTGGCCGTCCTGGCCCGCTGCGTCGCCCTCTCGGTCACCGACGCCGGCACCACCGACAGCGTCCCCACGATCGGCCGCCCCTCCGACGAAGCCGCACACGGCCGGGGACTGGGCATCGTCAACGCACTCGCCCATCGCGTCGAGATCCGTCACGGAGAGCACGGCCGCACGGTCACCGCCGAACTCTTCACGAGCCCGACCAGCGGAGGCCACCCGTGGTGACGCACCTTGTGGGCTTACTCCCCGCCGCCGACCGGACCACCTACGAATGCCGGGCAGCGGCCCGCCCCCGCTATGAACCCGGAGGTGCCCCGCCGGAGACGATCCCGCTCGGCTCGCGCACGGCAACCACTCCCCGCCTCGCACTGCGCTGGCTCCGCGAACGCACGGCCGCCGTCGCCGACCAGCTCGACACCCCATACGCACGCCCCGGCCGCCACTGGCTCAACGACGCACGCGAACACGAACGGGCCCTCAGCTCCCTCGCGGCAGGCCACGCCTACCGCCTCACCCTCCACGACGACCACACCACGTACGTCATCACCGCCACCCCCACCCGTCCGAAGGGCAACCGATGGTGAAGCCGACCCCCGGCTACTGGTGCGAATGCTGGACCGGCGGGAAGGACGGAACGGCCCCGACACGGCTCGCCGCATTCGACGCCCACTCCGCCGGACAGGCCGTCCGCTGGATCGCCATCGCACTCAACACGATCACCTCCGCACTCGATGACAACTCGGCAGCCCAGGCATGGCAATGGCTCTACGAAGGCCGCCAGGCCATGGCAGAGGCACTACGCCAGGGCAAGCCCTGCAACGTCTCCTTCACCAGCACCGGCCAACGCATCACCTGGACCGCCCACCCAGTCCACTTCCTACCCCTAGCACACCGCAGTACAGGCCGACCCCCCGCGTGCACAGACCAGTTCAGCCCACCGGACGGGCAGTGAGTTACAACCTTCTCTACGGGTTCAAGGCGCCGCGCAAGCGCGCCGCGCGCGGCCCGGCCCCGGCCGGGCCTGCGCTCCTGTCTCCGCCCCACTCCAGCCCGGCCGACGCCCGTGCCGCGCGCAGAGCAGTAAGCCGCTTGAGGTTAGAGAAGGGGTACGTCGTGGCTGGGGCGGTCGGCTACGCGGACCTTTCGATCAGTCAACTTCGATTGCCCCCTTCCTGAACCATCCACTGGAGGCAGCCAAGGTAATTAGACGGATCAAATCCTTCATAAATTGTTCACACTTCTGCCGATGCGCGTCAAACATTCCGACCGAAATGCGCTCCTTGCGGCTTCCATGAGCTATATCATTCCGCGCATTTTTCACAAACTCGATTGCACTGTATTGCGCCTTAGGGACCTGACTGCCCGGAATTGCAAGCATATACAGGCAACGCCTCAAAACGTCGCGCCCTAGGTTCATCTCCATAGATGCCACTACTTCCGAAACGAGAGTGACGGGAGAATCAGCTATAGCATGCATCTTCTCGACGAAGGCAACCTGATTCTTTGCCCTTCGAGTCAGCCGACCATCTTCATCCTTATCTCCGTCTGAATTTACATTCTTACGGACTGCGTCAAATTCCTCTGTCAAAGCGGCCGCCATGAGCTGTGGCTGCATGTCCTTGACCATAAGCGACTCGCTATTGATGACATCAACGTACACCGCAAAGGCGTTTCGAGTAAAACCTTCGAGATGCGCGTACTGCATCACAAGAATGGTGCGCATTGACGCCGCAGACCACTGATCGCGAGGTTCATCCCCCAACAGTCGGTTCTTGAGGTGACGAAGCTCGTCTAGCCGCCAAACAAGATCCTCTTCGAGTTCGGCCTTCAGGTCTGCGATGTTCAACCCAAAGCCCTCTCAAATCGTTCTGAGAAGTACTCGATTCGCGCACGCAAGGCATTTCGCTCGTTTTTCCCTCCGCCGGTCGCCTTCAGGAACTCCCTGTCTGCCTTCCCTTCTCGCACTACAGCGGACAGCGGTTCAATCGTTTCAGGATTTTCCGGGTCAATTCTATCGATGACAGGCTGAAGCCCCAAGACAATTCCCTCGTAATGGTAAACGGAGAACTGGGCCTTCGGCTGGCCTCCTGCTGTCACAGTACCGAAGATCTTAGAGCCGTAATCAAGACACTCTGCAATCTTCCTGATCACCAAGAAGGTCTTCTCGAACACTTCCCTTTCAGCTTCGTAGTCGAAGTCCGTATCGACGTTCGAATCTGATACATCTTCAAGGTAGTCAGTTAGGAAGTCTGCGATATCATGCTTGTAGAGGTGTCGCACATTCTTGAAGGCGAAAAACCTCAATACAAGTTCTTGATCAAACTTCCGCTTCTTTGCGTTTTCAGTGATCGCATCCACTGAATATGCAAAATTTACATCCTTACTCAGATTCACAATGAAGTGATTGAATTCATTAGATAGGAGTCGGATAGTTGCATTCCTGACTTCCTGCTCAGCAAGCCTCTCGCCGCCAGTATTCAACCTCTTAAACATGTAGTAACGGAGGCGAGGGTCACTCTCTTTCCTGAGAATCTCCGCTCTGATATAACTCCGCTTCAGCTTAATTTCGAGAGCGCGCGGCAAGTCGGCGTATGTTTTGCCGTTAAGCTCTTTCACGATATCGCAGTCCGAGAGAACTAGCGGCTCAAGAAGCTCATCGTCAATCTTCAGCTGACCCCTGAAGTGCAAGAATGAAGAGATTCTCTGAAGGCCATCGATCAATTCATAGACCCTGTCCTCTCTTTCAATCAGAAAGATGGGAGGAATTGGGAGCTCAAGAAGCAGGGATTCAATGAATCGGGCTTGGCCGCCTTCCGACCAGCGAAACATTCTCTGGAACTCTGGGTCAATGATCAGCTCGCCATCAGCATGCATGTCGGCCAGTTCATTGAAGGAGAAGTCCAGGCTCTGGGTGCGAACCGCAGAGATCTTCTTATCGACAGCTTGAATCAGTTCGTCGGGCGTAACTGGGGTGATTTCGCTCGTCACTACCTTTTCCTCCTCAGAGTGACGACGCTCTCCGCCACTTCTCCCTTGATGTAAGCGCGTGCTGACTTATTTAGAGAAGTCAGAAGTCTCCGCACAGGAAATTCTTCCTTGTCTTCAAGCACCCACCCTCGCAATTGTGCCTCGTCGATGCAGATTTCTGCTAGCGGAACGGGGATATCTTTATAGTAGGAATCTTGAACCACGAGATGCATTACAGTCTCGAGCTTGGAAACTCGAGTAATTTCATTCAGCCCCTGGCTCAAGTCACTCAAGTATTGCCGAGTTTGCTTGAGGTAGTAGCCAGAAGATGCTTTGCTCTGATGTGACGCAACATCTTCCAGTAGTTTCCTCCCAGAAGCGCCGAAACTCGGGGTGAAACCGTCCGCGTTGCGAATCAAAGTAGTACCCATCAGAGATGAGCGAATGGAGCGATCCGCGAAAACATCGATTCCTAGAAGTGCCAACTCTCGAGAGTAAGCAACAGCATAGTCGATTCGTGTTAGGTAAGGCGGTGAAGTGAGTACAAAATCCACCGAGGAGTCAGAAATAGGGAGCTGATTGGCATTTGCCGTGAGCAGAGTAACCTGCGAACTGGTACGACTAGTATTTGTCAGCCTTTTTTTCAAAATTCTTTGCTCTTCGACCACCAAGCGGTCAATCTCACCTGGTGAAGTAGAAATCAAATCTTCTTGACTCTTTGCGCGCTTGACCCAGGTGGGGTTACTTCCACCGAATTTTTTGGTGAGCCCTCTTACGACTCTGAACAGGCCGACCATACCCAACGTGCGAGTACTTGTTGGGGCGAGAGAAAGGCTCTCAGTCCAGTCACGTACTCTCGTGACTGTCTCAGCGGCAAACCAATTATTCAACGGGTCCGAATCTCGATTAGTCCCTGAATTAGCGACTGTTGGATTCTCGAGTACTACTGTGCTTGGTGGAGTCAAGCAACGAAGCTGTGCGACCAGGCTAGCAATGGGATTGCGGTCTGTTCCAACAGATCTGTGGCCATTAAAGTTGGCCGCAAGTGTCGTTGTTCCACTACCATTCCAAGGATCCAGAATTGTCAGCTGGTCCTGAGATCGAGCTTCTTTAATTTTGCTGCATGCCCACTCGAATGAGAAACCGGCATAGTATGGGAAGGCATCCGCCATTCCAGCCGATTCTGTTGCTGGCCTCTTGGGAGATAGGGAACCACTTACAACTTGGCCAGGAGGATTTTTCGCAGGAAGAGAAGCCGATGCCTCCTGAGCGTGACTGTTACCAATGAAATCAGCCTGGCCTTCCACAAGCCTTCTTTCTTAAGAGTGCGCAATATCGACTGCTCCAGTCTATCTCATGAAACGAGACCTGTTGTCAACTGTCCGAAGAAACAAACGAAGTGCGGCTGGCCAGCGACAGTCGAGGTCAGCTTCCCTGACAAGGGAACAGGGCGCGTCGGCCTACCTCTCAGGAGCATGCCGGGCACGCAAAACGGGGCAAGCCTAAATTGATGGGAGAGCTAAAACTGCATGGCTTAAGCCTCTGCGTTTTCAGGACAGTTGACGATCACCGCTCAGTACCGACAGAACCCACTGGCAGCGCTGCACCGCTACTGGCCCAACCCGCGACGCAGAGGAGTGCTCAAAAAGGCCACCGATCTGGGCTAGTGCCGCATCAGGCAAGGTTCGCCCTGTGATGAGTCGGTGCGTGGTTGCTGCGTGGGGTGGGGCCGTACGGTCAGAATGATCGGGTGGCTGAACGTGTGCGGGGGCGGGAGATTGATGACGGCGAGGGCAGGCGGTTGCTGCGGATCGTACGCCGCGGTACGGGTTCGGTGGTGACCTGGCGGCGGGCGCAGATGGTGCTGCTGTCCGCGCAGGGCATGCCGGTGGCGGGGATCGCGGAGGTGACGTTCACCAGCGCGGACCGGGTCCGGGGCGTGATCCGCAACTTCAACACCGACGGCTTCGGCTCGCTGTATCCGAAGTACAGGGGCGGGAGGCCGAGAACGTTCACGCTGCCCGAGCGGCGCGAGATCAAGAAGACCGCCAAGTCCAGGCCGGCCGAGCACGGCCTGCCGTTCTCCACCTGGAGCCTGGCCAGGCTGGCCGACTTCCTGGTCGCCGAGGGGGTGGTCGACGACATCAGCCACGAGGGCCTTCGCATCCTGCTCCGCGAGGAAGGCGTCTCCTTTCAACGCCTGAAGACCTGGAAAACCTCCCGCGACCCCGACTACGCGGCCAGGAAGGCCCGGGTCGAGCACCTCTACGCGATCGCCGACGGCGAGGTGATACCCGAGGACGGCGAGCCCGAAGTCGTCTTCTGCCTGGACGAGTTCGGGCCGCTCAACCTGATGCCCCACCCCGGCCGGCAGTGGGCCGAACGCGGCGGGAAGCACAAGGACCCCGACCGGGAACCCCGCCGACGGCGCCGGGCGACCTACACCCGCCCGCACGGGGTCAGGCACCTGTTCGCCGCCTACGACCTGGCCCGGGACAGGCTCTACGGCCACATCAAGCCGACGAAGAACCGCACGAGGTTCCTGGAGTTCTGCCGCTACCTGCGCAGCCTCTACCCGCCGCACATCCGGATCGCGATCGTGCTCGACAACTTCGCCCCTCACCTGACCACGGCCAAGGACAGCCTGGTCGGCGACTGGGCCGCGGCGAACAACGTCGAACTCGCCTACACCCCGACCAACAGCTCCTGGCTCAACCGCATCGAGGCCCAGTTCACCGCCCTGCGCGACTTCGCCCTGGACGGCACCGACCACGCCACCCACAAGGAACAGGGCAGCATGATCCGCCGCTACATCATCTGGCGAAACCGCCACGCCGCCGACAAACACCTACACAAGGTCGTCAACAGGGCAAACATTGCCTGATCCGGCACTAGCAGTACCTGTCCCCGCTCCACGGCTCACATCGTTCTCGTTGGCGATGCCGGCGCCACGCTCAGCGGCAGGCGCGGACGTGGCCCCGTATGCGCTCGGTGATCGAACCCCTGAAGCGGGTGTACCCGAACCAGTATGTGATGGTGCCCTGTCATCATCGGAAGATGCTGACAGGGGAGGGCGCGCGCCCACTGGTGCTTTCCGAGATCGACGACGTGCGGGGCCACGTAACGTACGACCTTGAGATCCTGCGCGTGGGGGCCTTGCCGTTCGAGTGGATCTTCTACTGGGGGCAGTCAGAGACGGTCGGAGCGGACAGCACCCTCGGTTGGGAGGCAACGGTCCCTTCTTGGTGGATCGTGAAAACGAGCGGCTGATCCGAACTGCAACCAGTGCCCCCGTAGCCCGCCAGATCTGGGACTACGAACGACGACTGCACCGCGAAGCTCACGCGCGGAACGCGGCAGCGAAGCAAGCGGCGCAGCAGCCATGGGTGTCTATCTGCATGACAACGCCGATGAACAGCGGCGGACGAGGGTGAACGCCTGCGGACCATCAGCGCAGGTGAGAGGCACACCAGCCCCAGGCAGAGCCTCCACCCCAGTTACTTCGGGACGAGGAGGTCTCCGTGCCATGGTCATGCCAGAAGGGCCAGCGGACACCGGTCAGCAGCGGTCAAGCAATTGCTCTTCCTGACGCGTCGAGGGAGAGCATTGGCGCAGGTCAGCACTCGGACGCCATCCTCGGATCGCTGATTCCCAAGCTCAGAGCGCGAGTTCGATTCTCGTCACCCGCTCCATGGAGAAGGCCCAGGCCAGAGGCCGCGGCCTTGAATTTTATCTAGACCACTTCAGGGGCCGCCGGAACGGCTTGCCACGCTCGCCCACCAAGCACTCGTCGTTCGTTCCGCTCCCGCCTCCGGTCCGCTCCGCGCCGATCTTCCAGGCTGATGCTCCTGGGCCCCTGCGCCGGCACTTGGCTGGGCCAGAGACTCCACCGACCGATGCTGCCTTGGGGTGAGGTGCGTACCCGCTCCGAGACCGCTTAGCCTCTACCGGTCCGCCTGGCCTCGGGCGGTTCAAGGGAGGGGTGTTCATGCGGCAGCGGGGAGTGGGCAGCGGGTTGAGAGTCGCGGCCTGGGTACTTGTGCCACTCGGGCTGATCCTGGCGCTGGGGGGCATCGGGTACTTCCTCACGAACTACCAGGGGGCCACCGTCACGGGCGAGGCGATGGAGCCCACGTACCGCCCAGGTGAGCGGCTGGTCATCGACCGCATCGACGCGGGCGAGATACGCAGGGGTGATGTCGTACTCGTCCATGTGCCCGATCGCTATCAGGGCAGACCGGTCCTGCAGCGGGTCATCGGGATGGGCGGCGATCATGTGGTGAGCGACGGAAGTCGGATCACGGTGAACGGGAAGCCGGTCGACGAACCGTATGTGATGCGCGGCGAAGTGAACCCGACTACCGGACCGTACGACGTGAAGGTGCCGGACGGGCGGTTGTTCCTGCTGGGCGACCACCGGGGGAACTCGAACGACTCGCGGTACTTCCTCGACAAGCAGTCGGGCAGCGTCGCGGCCTCCGGGGTGCTCGGGCGAGTGCATAAGGGCTTCACTGTGCCAGCGGTGTCGGTGGCGCTCGGGGTCCTCGGGATCGTGCTGACCCTGGTCGGGATCGGCCTGGGGATCGGAGGGTACGCGGCCGGGCGGCGTGCCCGGCGGTCGCTCGCGGCTGTGCCGCCGTGGCCCCTGACCTAAGCGATCTTGAGCATGTGTGTTGTGGCCGGCGTGAGCGCGGCGGCTCGGTGGGTCAGGGCGCGATCGGCGACAGGGTCCACTACCGGAGCCATTCCATACTCACTGACTCCAGGACGGCCGAGGTGGCATATCGGTCCACCAGCCGGGCACCACCCTCACCTACGAACACCGGCCCCGACCCAGCTCCCACCGACCAACCCGTCGACCTGTGTTCGGCTCAGGGGCGGGGCTGCGCACCCGCAGGGAGCTTCAGCACGACGTCGACTGGGGCGCCGACCGGGCGCAGTCGGTGACAGGAGGCGTAGGACCGGTCAGGTGGGGGGCCGACCTGCTGTGCACGTAGGACGCGGCGCACAGCAGGTGATGGCTGAGCAGGCCCAGCTTCCGGCGGATGTTCGTGATGTGGAACTTCACGGTGCGGGAGCCGATGCCGAGGCACTCGGCGATCTCCGTGTTCGACTCGGCGCGGCCCAAGAGGCAGAAGACCTCCCTCTCTCGTGCGGTCAGCGAACCGACTCGGGCGAGGGCTGTGGTGACGGGGTCGCGGGTCCTGTGTGGACAATGAAGCGAAACCGCACTGCACGACGGTAAGGCGTCCTCGGACACGAGCGTGGCCCCCGGAGGTGTGCTTGAGCGACGGAATCGACGCCATCGCCTCGCGACAAGGCTTCCACGCGGGGGATGGTGTCGGCAACGGATTACGGAGATCGGACCACGCCGGGGCCGGATAGGTACGCACCCCCCTCTCGCCACGCGGTCAATGGGTACCGGTGCGGTGGGTGCGGATCAACCGTCCAACCGGGCGGCGAGTTTGAGGCGGTCCTCCAACTGCTTCCGGGCGAGGTCCAGGGTCTCGGCGTTCTTGTCGATCACGCGCTTCTGGTAGGCGGATTCGACCGTGTAGCGCACGCCGACCAGATTGACCTTCTCCTTGCACGCGACATCCGACTTGGCCGCTGTGATCGCGGCCGGAGAGGACAACCGGTCGCCTTCGTAACCGAGTTCATCGGTCGCGTCCATCGGGTCGGTGACGGAGTATCCGGCCTCGCGCATGCAGGCGGACCACTGCTCCGAATTCTCACGGACGCGGGAGTCGGCACGCGCCAGGGACTGCGCTTCGGCCTTGAGGTTGAAGATGTAGAGCGGTTCCACCGCGTTCCCCTGCGGCCGGTGGACCTTGAGGGACGCCTCGGTGACGCATCCGCCCACCGGCACGGCCTTTCCAGCGATCCTCTGCTTGCCGCCGCCTTCGCGTTCGGCTTCCTCCTGGCTCGCCGGGATTTCCTCCGGCTTCAGCTGGGGATCTCCGTGCAAAGCGAGTTCCTCGGCCTTGGTGAGCGGCCTCGCCACCGGCTTCCGGGGGGGCAGAGACGGTGCGAGGATTCTGATATCCGTACCGGGCGGCGATCTTGGCGTCCACCACACCGTAGAGTCGGGTGTTGGACGTCCCGCTGCCCGTTTCCGGAATCTGCGGAGGCGTGTAGATGAAGCCGTACCGCGCCATGCACTGAACCTCCAGCTTCTTTCGCGCCTGGGTGATTGCCGTGCGCTCCGCGATGGTGGCTTCGTAGGCGTCGAGGGGGAATTCGAGCCCGGCGGTCGCCAGCATCTTGGGAATCGCGCCCAGCTCCGGCTCGCCGCCTGCTTTGTCCGCCGTGCCGCCACCGGAGCAGGCGGTGAGCAGCAGGGCGCAGGTGCCGAGCGTGAGTGCCAGAAGCGGGGTGCCGGTCCGCCGGCCGTGCAGCAGTCGCATCAGGGGTCCTTCGTGCGCGGGTACGATGGCACAGCCGCTGTTCCGCCCGGCGCTTACGGGCGGAACAGCGGCTGCTCAACTGGGCAGGTCGTACGACTCAGTTTGCGTCGTAGTAGTAGGCCGACGAGACCCTGTTCTTGAAGTTGGCCGAAGCATTGCTCCACGTGCCGCCGTCGAGCCAGCCCTCGACGCCGCCCGCGTTCGAGTCCGTGTACACGTACCATCTGTACGCGTCGCGGTTCCGGTATGACGCCGCGTTGTCGTTGGTCGTCTGCCCCAGACCGTTGCAGGTGCTGGCTCCCGGGGCGTCGAAGGTGTCGTTCGAGAAGTTCGCGTCCTCTACCAGCAGATCGAAGACGCAGCCTCCGAGGTTGGTGTTGTAGTAGAGGCCGAACTCGCCGGTCTCTAAGGAGCCGTCCTTGTTGGCCGCGGAGGCGTTCGGGGCGGTGGCGAAGACCAGACCCGCGGCGGCGACGGCCGCGGCGGCGGCAGTGACGATTCTGCGTTTGCCGGAAGTTCGGAACATGTCGATTCCTCCCGTGTTCTGCGATGCGCCCACTGATGCGTGCGCCAATACGATCAAAACAACCAGAATCAGCCGGTGTCTACTGCCCCTGGAGGCAGTAGACACCGCAGGCAAGCGTGAATACGTTGACCAGTCGGCCGGATTGCCCATCGAGCACCGGAGCTCTCGGCGACTCTCGTCCGTGTTTCTCCTGTTCCCGCCCGACTCCTCTGCCCCTGCCTGGAGCCCCACGTGCCTATCGCCCCCCATTTCTCCCGTACCGCCGTGACCCTGTGCGCGCTGGCGGCCCTGGTCCTGACGGGCTGCTCGGGTGGCGACAGCGGCGGCCCGGACGCGGGGAAGGGGAAGGGGAAGGGGAAGGGGTCCCCGTCGGCCACCGCGCGCCCCGAGGTGAAGGCGTACTACTCCTGCCTGGAGAAGAACGACGTGGTCCTCGAAACCAGCGAGGGAGGCGAACCCCGGGTCGACAAGGACAAGAACAACACCGCCGCCATCACCAAGGCCGAGGAGAAGTGCCGCGATCTCCTGCCCACCCCGGCCTCGGCCCCCGTCTCCGCCAAGGCCCTGGCCGCGGCGCGCGAACTCAGCGCGTGTGTCCGGGAAAAGGGGTTCAAGGACTATCCCGATCCCGACCCGGCGACCGGCGATGTTCCCGATTCCGCCGCCGCCGCGGCCAAGAGCGATCCGGGCCTGGTGGCGGCCCTGGAGGAGTGCACGCCCGACACCGGCGCCGGTGACGGCATCAACGAGGGTGGCTGAGCGAGCGGCACGGAGACAGGGCGGAGAAGGGACAGGCGTGGCCATCGACACTGAGGACCGCGACGCCGTGGAGAACTCCCCGGCACCCTCGCGGCCGACGGACGGCATGGGCCGTCGCCGGCGTTGGGCACTCGCCGTCGCGGCCGGTGCCGCGCTGGTCGCGCTCGGGGGGCTCGGTGCCTCCCTCGTCATCAAGTCACCCGCCCAGGTGGCGGCGGATGCCAAGGCGCCGGCGCAGGACGCGCTGACCGCCCAGGTGGAGCACCGGGTGCTGGTGTCCTCGGTCATCACGCGCGGGGAGGTCGTGGCGGGACAGACCGTACGGGTCGCACCGCAGATCTCACCCGGCGAGGGCGGCTCCGGCGCCGTCGTCACGAAGATCGCGGCGACCGCCCGATCCACGGTCGGGAACGGCCAGGTCCTGCTGGAGGTCTCCGGCCGCCCGGTGTTCGCCCTGCGCGGCAAGCTGCCCCTCTACCGCGACCTGCGCCCCGGCGCCACCGGCAAGGACGTCACCCAGCTCCAGCGAGCCCTGCGCGCACTCGGACACGCCACCGGCGGCGACCCGGACGGCACCTTCGGCGCGGGCACCAAGACGGCGCTGACCGCGTTCTACGCGGCCATCGGCTACGACCCGCGCCCCGCCCAGGACGACGATGGCGCCGCTCTGGAAGCCGCCGCCGACGCCGTGACCGGCGCGCGACGCGCGGTGGAGGACGCCGAGGACGCCAGGGACGCGGCCGACAGCGACCCCGACGGCGCGCTCGGCAAGGCCGTGGACCGCGCGAAGGAGGATCTCGCCGACGCGCGGGCGGCGTACGCCGAGGCGCAGGCCGAGTCGGGGCCGATGCTGCCGGCGGCCGAGGCGGTGTTCCTGGAGAGCTTTCCGGCCCGGGTCGGCGGGGTGCAGGGCCAGGTCGGCGACCAGGTGACCGGCACGGTGATGACGGTCTCGGCGGGACGCCTGCTGGCTCAGGCCCAAGTGCCGGAGTACCAGAAGGGGCTGCTGCGCGCCGGCCAGCGCGTGGAGATCCACTCCGAGGTCAGCGGGATCACCGCCAAGGGCGAGGTCACCTCGGTCGCCGACACCATGAGCACGTCGGCGGAGAGCGCGGGGCAGTCCGACGGCAGCGACGGCGAGGGCGGGGAGGGCGGGGGAGCCGATACGGCCGCCGACACCTCCGGCTACCTGGTGCGCATCACCCCCGACAAGGCGCTCGACCCGCGGCTGACGGGCCAAGACGTCCGGCTCACCATCGAGGCGGCGTCCACCGGGAAGAAGGCGCTGGTCGTGCCGGTCACCGCCATCACGTCCGGCGCGGACGGCCGTACCGTCGTCATCGTGGTCGGGGCCGACGGCACTCAGCGGCGGGTGGAGATCCGGCCGGGGACGAGCGGCGACGGCTACGTGGCCGTCGAACCGGTGAACCCGGGCACCCTCAAGGCAGGCGACGAGGTGGTCATCGGCGTGGCCGGGGAGAAGAAGGCGACGGGGGTGCCGTCCCCGTGAACGAAGGACCCGTCATCGAGTTCCGGCAGGTCGGCCTCACCTACCCGGGCCCACCTCCCGTACCCGCGCTCAAGTCGTGCGATCTGACCGTCGAACGCGGGGAGTTCGTCACTGTCGTCGGGCCGTCCGGGTCGGGCAAGTCGACCTTCCTGAACATCGTCGGCCTGCTCGACAGCCCGACCACCGGTCACTATCTCCTGGACGGCGTCGACACCTCCGCGCTGCGGGACGCCGAGCGCACCGCCCTGCGGGGGCGGCGCATCGGCTTCGTCTTCCAGTCCTTCCACCTCCTCCCGCACCGCAGCGCGCTGGAGAACGTGGCGCTCGCGCTCGTCTACAACGGCGCACCGCGTGCACGCCGAAAGGCCGATGCTCTGGAAGCTCTGGAACGGGTGGGACTCGGCCACCGGGCGGCCTCCGTACCCACTCGCCTCTCCGGCGGCGAACGTCAGCGCGTCGCGATCGCCCGCGCCTTGGTGGCCCGTCCCTCCCTTCTCCTGTGCGACGAGCCCACCGGCAACCTCGACACCGCCAACACCCGCTCGGTGCTGGCCCTGCTGGAGGAACTGCACCAGGACGGCATGACCGTCCTGGTCATCACCCACGACCTCGGGGTGGCCGAACGGGGTGCGCGCACGGTCGCGATCAGGGACGGGATACTGCGGGAACAGACCAGGACGGGGATCGCCGAGCGCGGCGGAGAGACACGGTGATCAGACTGAAGCGCCGGCCGCGTCGGACAGCGGTGGTCCGCCCGTCCGTCTTCCCCGTCCGCGATCTGCTCGCCGAAGCGCTCGCCGGAACGCTCCAACGCCCCGGCCGCTCGGCGCTCACCGCGCTCGGCACCGTGCTCGGCGTCGGCACCTTCGTCGCCATCCTCGGTCTGACCGCGACGACCTCCTCGCAGATCGACGCCCGTTTCAACGCGCTGACCGCGACGGAGGTGAACGTCGAGGACGTGGCCGCCGAACACGACGAGTTCGCTTCGGCCGCATTCCCCGCCGACGCCGACCAGCGGCTGAACAAGCTGAGCGGCGTCCGGGCAGCGGGCGTGTACTGGCCGGTGCGGACCGGGCCGGGTACCACCGTACGCACCGCCCCGGTCGGCGGCGCCGCGCAGGGCGCGGACATCGATATCGTCGCCGCTTCCCCCGGGGTGCTGGCGGCCGCGGAGCCCACGCTCAGCCAGGGCCGCCTCTACGACGAACGCATGGACGAGAAGGCCGAGTTCGTCGCCGTCATCGGTCAGGGCGTCGCGTCCCAACTCGGCATCACCACGTTGGCGACCCGGCCCGCGGTCTTCATCGGCGACCAGCCCTTCACCGTGACCGGCGTCATCACGGACACCCGGCGCAAGGCCGACCTGCTGTTGTCGGTCGTCGTGCCGCGTACCACCGCGGAAAAGGTATGGGGGCAGCCCGAAGCCGGGGCCGCGTCGATGCTCGTGGCCACAGAACTCGGCGCGGCACAGCAGGTCGCCCGGCTCGCCCCGGTCGCGCTGCGCCCCGACCACCCCGAGTACCTGAAGGCCGTACCGCCTCCCGCGCCCAAGGCCCTGCGCTCCGGCGTGAGCGGCGACCTGAACCGCCTCTTCCTTCTCCTTGCCACGATCTGTCTCGTCATCGGCGCGGTCGGCATCGCCAACACGACACTCGTCGCCGTACTGGAACGCACCGGCGAGATCGGCCTGCGCCGCGCGCTCGGCGCCCGGGGCCGTCATGTCACCGCGCAGTTCCTCGCCGAGTCCGGTGCGCTGGGCGCGCTCGGTGGACTCGTCGGCACGTCACTCGGGGTGATCACCGTGGTGGGGGTGGCGGCGGCCCGCGACTGGACTCCGGTCGTCCACCCGGCCACGGTCCTCGCCGCCCCTCTCATCGGCCTGCTCACCGGCGTACTGGCCGGCCTGTACCCGGCGTGGCGGGCCTCCCGTATCCAGCCGGCGGAGGCCCTGCGACGCTGACGACTCGGTCGGCGATAGCTGGTGGTGTTCCGGCCGTGACATGAGGACGGCCGCACGGGTTCTTCGAGTGTGACCAGGAAGTGGGTGGATACGCCGTACAAGCACGGGCTTGTCCAGGCAGGTCCGTCGAGCGGCCCGGACTTTCCGGACTGTCATAAACTCGATTGATCGCGCCTCACGTATCTAGCCTTCACGGTCCCTGAATTGAACATCCAGAGGGGCGCACGGTACTCCACCTCGACAATATTCTCCAAGGTGATCTCCACCGCAATAGAAGCGGCACAGCATCGCGCCCCTTGCACATAGGGAAAGAACACACTGACGTCACACCTGCCGACAGGAAGGGCAAATTCATGCACCCCCGACCAGGTGATGACATGCTCCTTTCCGCAGAATTCTGCTCGCGGCCTGACCGCCCGAAGGGCAATCGCCCCCCTGATGCGCGATGCCGAAACTCGCAATATACCGATCCCTTTCACGGGGGATTCGCCCACCGTCAACCCTGACCGGTTCACGATCTCCTGGCCATTCGGCACCGCTAGACTGCGACCAGTCGAGGAAAGGATTTTCGCGGAGATCAAATCGGCGAGATTCGACGGTGCCATGTCCCGCAGATCTATAAATCCCGCAGAATCCCTCATTCCGGGTATTTTCGTTTCATCGAATCGAGCCGGAAGGATATACTCCCGGGCCTCGGTCAGCGCACGGTCCTGAGCGTTTCTGCGCTCATGATTCGTCCACATTTTCTCGGCGTAAGCAGCGGAGATGAAGATGACACAGTAGCGCGCGGAGCGCTGGTACACCCAGCTCAGATGTTCGTACAGGTCCTTTCCCCACAGGGTGGACTTCTCGTAATCGTCATAGAATACGCGAACGCCCTTATCCTTGAGGATTTGCGCCACTCTCGCGACATAGGGTCGGTCTTCTCCCGCGAATGAGAAACAGACATCGTAGGGAAAATCCTTGCCTTGCTCCGGCGAGGCGGAAGGATCTTCGCTGTTTCTCGGCCCCAAAGGAACCGCCCCCATGGATTCAGATCCTGAAATGTGCGCGATGCGTACAGGCTAGCGGTCGGCGGGGTCGCCTGCTGTCAGATGGTCTGAAGCCAGATGTGTATGCAGCTGGGTGCGGTTGCCGCTGGGACTGAAGCGATTTCGTGCAGCCTGTCGATCAGGGCGGCACGCGTCGTGCAGGTGGTGGTCGCCGTTCGCTCCCCTGCCGTACGAGCGGCTGGACCGACCCACCGTCTCAGACCATGGCGTCGTCGATGAAGCACCAGCGCCAGTCCTCGCCGGGCTCGAAGGACTGGATGATGGGGTGCCCGGCGCTCGCCGCGTGGGCGCGGGCGTGCCGCATCGGGGAGGAGTCGCAGCAGCCGACCTGGCCGCAGGTGAGGCAGAGGCGCAGATGGACCCAGACGGTGCCCTCGCGCAGGCAGTCCTCGCAGCCCTGGGGGGTTTTGGGGGTGACGTCCCGGATCATGGAGAGATGCGGGTCGGGCAGGGTGGTCATGACGGCTCCTGTGGCTCGTCCTGGAAGGTGACGGTCAGTTCCCCGGCGCGCGCGTCGATCAGGATGGTCGCGCCCTCGCGGGCCTCGCCCTGGAGCAGCGCCCGGCCGATCCGGGTCTCGACCTCGTGTGAGATGAAGCGGCGCAGCGGCCGGGCCCCGTACACCGGGTCGTAGCCCTCCCCGGCGATCAGCCGGCGGGCCTCCTCGGTGAGGGCGAGGGTGATGCGCTGTTCGGCGAGGCGGCGGCGCAGTTCGTCGAGCATCAGGTCGACGATGCGTTCGATCTGGGCGAGGCCGAGGGGGTGGAAGAGGACGATGTCGTCGACCCGGTTGAGGAATTCCGGGCGGAAGTGGCTGTTCAGCTCGCCCATGACGAGTTCCCGCACCTCGGGTTTGATCTCTCCGGCCTCGGTGGCGTCCTGGAGCAGATACGGGGAGCCGAGGTTGGAGGTCATGATGACGACCGTGTTGCGGAAGTCGACCGTACGCCCCTGGGCATCGGTGATCCGGCCGTCGTCCAGCACCTGGAGCAGGGTGTTGAAGACGTCGGCGTGCGCCTTCTCGATCTCGTCGAAGAGGACGACGGAGTACGGTTTGCGGCGCACCGCCTCGGTGAGCTGGCCGCCCTCCTCGTAACCGACGTAACCGGGGGGCGCGCCGACCAGGCGGCTGACGGTGTGCCTCTCCTGGTACTCGCTCATGTCGAGGCGGATCATGCTGGTCTCGCTGTCGAAGAGCGCGGCGGCGAGCGTCTTCGCCAGTTCGGTCTTCCCGACGCCGGTGGGGCCCAGGAAGATGAACGAGCCGATGGGCCGGCGCGGGTCGCGTACCCCGGAGCGGGCCCGGATCACCGCGTCGGCGACCAGTTGGACGGCCTCGTCCTGTCCGATGACGCGTTCGCGCAGGATCTCGTCCAGGCGCAGGAGTTTCTGCCGTTCGCCTTCCTGGAGCCGGGTTACGGGAATGCCGGTCCAGGCGGACACGATCCCGGCGATCTCCTCGGCGGTGACCACCTCGCGCAGCAGACGGGTCTCGCCCTGCCGGACGGCGAGTTGCTCCTCCTCGGCCGCGAGGCGGCGCTCCAGTTCGCTCACGGTGCCGTAGCGGAGCTGGGCGGCCCGGTTGAGGTCGTAGGCGCGTTCGGCCTCCTCGGCCTCCTGCCGGGCGTGTTCGAGCTGCCGGCGCAGTTCCTGGACGCGGCGGATCGCCTGGCGCTCGGCCTCCCACTGGGCGTGCTTGGCGTCCGCCTCGCCCCGCACGTCGGCCAGTTCGCGGCGCAGATCCTCCAGACGGGCGCCGCTCGCGGGGTCGGTCTCCTCTGCCAGCGCCGCCTCCTCGATCTCCAGCCGGGTGGCGCGGCGGGTGAGTCCGTCGAGTTCGGCCGGCATGGAGTCGATCTCCGTACGCAGCCGTGCGCACGCCTCGTCCACCAGGTCGATGGCCTTGTCGGGAAGGAACCGGTCGCTGATGTAGCGGTGGCTGAGGGTGGCGGCGGCGACCAGCGCACCGTCCTGGATCTTGACTCCGTGGAAGATCTCCAGACGTTCGCGGATGCCGCGCAGGATCGAGATGGCGTCCTCCACGGTCGGCTCGTCCACCAGGACGGTCTGGAAACGGCGTTCCAGAGCCGCGTCGGACTCGATGCGCTTGCGGTACTCGGTCAGCGTGGTCGCGCCGATCATGTGCAGTTCGCCGCGGGCGAGCATCGGCTTGAGCATGTTGCCCGCGTCCATCGCGCCCTCCGCCGCGCCCGCGCCGACGACGGTGTGCAGTTCGTCCACGAAGAGCAGGATCCGGCCTTCGGCCCCCTTGACCTCGGCGAGGACGGCCTTGAGGCGTTCCTCGAACTCCCCTCGGTACTTGGCCCCGGCGACCAGCGAGCCCATGTCGAGCGAGAACACCGTCTTGTCCCGCAGCCCTTCCGGTACGTCACCGCGCACGATCCGCTGCGCGAGTCCCTCCACGATGGCGGTCTTGCCCACGCCCGGTTCGCCGATCAGCACGGGGTTGTTCTTGGTCTTACGGCTGAGGATCTGGATCACGCGCCGGATCTCGGAGTCCCGGCCGATCACTGGGTCGAGCCGGCCTGTGCGGGCCTCCACGACCAGGTCACGGCCGTACTTCTCCAGCGCTTCGTAGGCGGCCTCGGGGTTGGCGGAGGTGACCCGCTGGTTCCCGCGCACCTCGGTGAGGGCGGTGAGGAAGGCGTCCTTGGTGACGCCCTGTTCGGCGAGCCGGCGGCCGGCGGCGGTCACCGGGCCCTCGTCGACCAGGGCCAGCACCAGGTGCTCGGTCGAGACGTACTCGTCCTTGAGGCGTCTCGCCTCCCGCTCCGCCGTGTCGAGCAGCCGGGCGAGGCGCTGCGTGACCATCACCTGGCCGGGGACGGCACCGGGCCCGGTCGTACGCGGGCGCTTGGCGAGATCCGCCTCGACGGCGCCCCGCAGCGCGGCCGGGTCGGCTCCGGCGCGGGCGAGCAGCCGGGTCGTGAGACCGTCCGGCTGGTCGAGCAGGGCCAGCAGCAGATGCTCCCCGTCGACCTCGTTCTGGCCGAGCCGCACCGCCACGCTCTGCGCTTCCTGAAGAGCTTCCTGCGACTTCTGGGTCAGGCGGTTCATGTCCATGGCGTTCGCTCCTTGGCCGCTTGTTCGCTGCGCCGCAGCGCGGTGTCCAGACGGTCGATGCGGTCGAGCAGGTCCAGGACGAGGCCGATGGCCGCGTAGTTGAGGGAGAGTCCGGTACGCAGCCGCTGGATCCGGGCGATGGCGGACGGGGCGGTGGTACGGAACCACAGGCGTCCGCAGACGTCCCGCTCGGCGTCCACCAGCCCGAGCGCGACGAAGCGGACGACCAGGTCGGGCTGGAGGCCGCTGCGCCGGGCGGCGTCCGTCAGGGGCAGCCGGTAGGGGGTGGCCGGATGGATTCGTAGCAGGGGGTATCGGGGGGTGGGGGGCCTCGCGGGCTGGGTGGGGTGAGTGGGCTCGGTGGGGTGAGTGGGCTGGGTGCGCTGTGCGGGCTGGCTGGAGTGTGCGGGTCGGCTGGAGTCTGCGGGCTGGTTGGTGTGCGCGGGCTGGTCGGCGTGTGCGGGCCGGCTGGTCCCCTCCGTCCGTGCGGGCTCGTCGGCCGCTGCGGCCCTTGTGGCCCTCGCGGCCTCTTCGGCCCGTGCCCGACCGGTCCGACCTGTCCGACCGGCTCCACCGGCTGCCCCGGGTTCCCCGGCTCGCTCGGCCCTCCGTGCCGGAGAGCGCTGATGGTGTCTCATGTCTGCTTCCTCGGGTCGAAGGTCGAGACGGCGGCCAGCTCTTCGAACAGCTCGCGCTCACGCGGAGTCGGCGAGGAGGGCACCTTCACCCGGATCTCGGCGTAAAGATCACCGGCCGTGCCCTTGGGGTGGGGCATCCCCTCACCCCGCAGCCGCAGCCGACGGCCGGTGGAGGTGCCCGGAGGGATGTGGACCTTGGCGCTGCCGCCGGGTCCGGTGACCGGGACGGTGGCCCCCAGGGCGGCCTCCCAGGGGGTGACCGGCAGGTCGACGTGGATGTCGCGACCGCTGAGCCGGTAGCGGGGGTGCGGTGCGATACGGACCACGAGGTAGAGGTCTCCGGCGGGGCCGGGGCCGCGACCCCGGCCGCCCTCGCCCGCGAGCCGGATGCGCTGGCCGTCGATCACCCCCGCGGGGATGTTCACGTCGTAGGCGCGCTCCCCGCCGGGGCCGCCGAGAGTGATCTTCCGCCGGCCGCCGCGGTATGCCTCTTCCACGGTGAGCGTGAGTTCGGCCTCCTGGTCCGCGCCGGGCACCGGCCCGCCGCCCCCGCCGCCGAACAGGTCTCCGAAGAGATCCTCGAAGTCGATGCCCCCGGCCCGCGCACCGGCGGTCCCTTCCGTACGGACCCGGCCGCCGCGGAAGGGGCCGCCGCCGTACGGACCTCCGCCGTACGGACCTCCGCCGTACGGACCTCCGCCGTACGGACCTCCGCCGTACGGACCGCCGTATGCACCGCCACCGGGTCGGCCACCGGCGTACGGACCGCCCGCGCCGAAGCCCTGCGCGGCGGCGACCCGCTCGTCGTAGTCCTCCGGGATCTGCCGGAAGTCGGCGCCGAAGCGGTCGTAACGCGCCCGCGTGTCGGGGTCGGAGAGGACTCCGTACGCCTCGTTGATCTCCTTGAAGCGTTCCTCGGCCGCCGGGTCGCGGTTGACGTCCGGGTGGTGACGGCGGGCCAGGGTGCGGAAAGCCTGCTGGATGCGGTCCGCGTCGGCCGTACGGGGGACTCCGAGCACCTCGTAGTAGTCGCGGGCCATGGCGTCACTCACTCCCGCTTGCCGCTGACCGCCACCGTCGCCGGCCGCAACTGCCGGTCGGGGTCGCCGTAACCGGGGCGCAGTACCTGGACGACGGTGCCCGGAGCGGTGTCCGGGGCGTCGGCCACGGACGCCACGTCGTGCCGTTTGGGGTCGAAGGGGACGCCGGTCTCGTCGTGGCGCGGATAGCCGAGGCTCCGCAGGATTTCCACGGCCTGATCGCGTACCGCTCGGACTCCGTGGACGATCGCCTGGGGGTCCGCGTCCGCATGGCTGAGGGCGCGTTCGAGATTGTCGACGACCGGGAGCCAGGAGGCGGCGACCCCGGCGCGTTCCGACTCCAGCTCCCGGGCCCGGTCGCGGGCGTGGCGCTTGCGGAGGTTGTCCAGATCGGCGAGTGCGCGCCGCCAGCGGTCCTCCAGTTCCGCGGCGTCGAGGGCCGGCGGCCCCTGCGGTGACGCGGTCGGCTCGGTCGATTCCTGCGGCGGGGCGGTCGGCTCCTGCGGGATCGTGGTGGGGGTTCGGTCCTCCGTACCACCGGCGATCTCCGCACTACCGGCGTTCTCCATACCACCGGCGATCTCCGCACTACCGGCGTTCTCCGCACCACCGGTCCGGTGTTGTTCCCGGTGCCGGCCTTGGTTCCGGTCGCGGTCCTGGCTCTGTTCCCGGTCGCGGTCCTGTTCCTGGTCCGACATGACACCGCCTCAGTCCCGGTCGAATTCGGCGTCTATGACATCGTCGTCGCCGCCCGGCCGCCGGCCTTCGGGAGCCTCACCGGGCCCCGCGCCCGGCTGGGCTCCGGGCTGGGCCGAGGCGGAGGTCGAAGCGGAGGCCGAGGCGGAGTGGGCGCCCAGCGCGGCGTAGATCTGCTGGAGTTCGGAGCCGAGGCTACGGGCCCGGTCCACCGGCGCTTCCTCCTTCACGGCCGCACGCGCCTCCCCGACGAGGAGTTCGGCGCGGGCGCGCTCGTGCTCTGGAGCCGCGTCCCCGAGTTCGCCCAGCCTCCGTTCCACCTGATACGCGGCGGCGTCGAGTTCGTTACGGGCGTCGATGGCCTCGCGCAGGGCCTGATCGGAGGTGCGGTGGCTCTCGGCCTCCTGGATCATCCGCTCCACCTCGGCCGGTTCGAGGTTGGAGCCCTCGCTGATCGTGATCGACTGTTCGGCTCCGGTGTCCTTGTCCTTGGCGCCGACCTTGAGGATGCCGTTGGCGTCGATGTCGAAGGTGACCTCGATCCGGGTCTCACCGCGCCGCGCGGGCCTGATGTTCTCCAGCCGGAAGCGGCCCAGTACCCGGTTGTCGGCGGCCAGTTCGCGCTCGCCCTGGAGCACGACGACGTCCACGGCCGGCTGATTGTCCTCGGCGGTGGAGAAGATCTCGGACCGGCGGGCGGGGATGGTGGTGTTCCGTTCGATGATCCTGGTCATCACGCCCCCGGCGGTCTCCACGCCCAGCGAGAGCGGAGTGACGTCCAGAAGGAGGACGTCCTTGACCTCGCCCTTGAGCACCCCGGCCTGGACGGCGGCCCCGAGCGCCACGACCTCGTCCGGGTTCACGGTCATATTGGGGTCCTTGCCGCCGGTCAGCCGCCGTACCAGCGCCTGCACGGCGGGCATCCGGGTCGAGCCGCCGACCAGGATGACCTCGTCGATGTCGTTGTCGGTGATCTTCGCGTCGCTCATCGCCTGCTTGACCGGGCCCAGGCAGCGCTCCACCAGATCGGCGGTGATCTGCTCGAAGGTGGAGCGGCGAACCGTCTCGGTGAGGTGCTTCGGCCCGGAGGCGTCCGCCGTGACGAACGGCAGGCTCACCTGGGTCTGGGTGACCGAACTCAGCTCTGTCTTCGCCTTCTCGGCCGCCTCGAAGAGACGCTGCAGAGCCTGCGGGTCCTTCCGCAGGTCGATGCCCTCGGCCTGCTGGAAGCCGTCCGCGAGATGGTCCACCAGCCTGCGGTCGAAGTCGTCGCCTCCCAGGTGGGAGTCGCCGGCCGTGGACCGTACCTCCACCACTCCGTCGCCGACGTCGAGGATGCTGACGTCGAACGTGCCTCCGCCGAGGTCGAAGACCAGGACGGTCTCGTGGCCCTTCTTGTCCAGCCCGTAGGCGAGGGCCGCGGCGGTCGGCTCGTTGATGATCCGCAGAACGTTCAGGCCCGCGATCCTCCCGGCGTCCTTGGTCGCCTGCCGCTGTGCGTCGTTGAAGTACGCGGGCACCGTGATGACGGCCTCGGTCACGCGCTCGCCGAGCGACTTCCCGGCGTCCTCCGCCAGTTTCCGCAGCACCTGCGCGCTGATCTCCTCCGGCGCGTACTGCTTTCCGTGCACGTCGAAGCGGGCGACCCCGCCCTCTCCCTCCACGACGTCGAAGGAGACGGCCTTGGCCTCGTCGGAGACCTCGTCGTAGCGGCGGCCGATGAACCGCTTCGCGGAGGTGATGGTGCCCTTGGGGTTGAGGATCGACTGACGACGCGCGAGCTGTCCGACCAGCCGCTCTCCGCTGTCGGAGAAGGCGACCACCGAGGGGGTGGTCCTGGCTCCCTCGGCGTTCGGGATCACGGACGGCTCGCCGCCCTCCCAGACCGCGATGACCGAGTTGGTGGTGCCGAGGTCGATGCCTACTGCCTTCGCCATGGGAATCTCCTCCGTCCCGATACGGATCCGTCCCCATGCGGACGTCCCGATACGAATCCGTCCCGATACGAATCCGTCCCGATACGGACCGGACGGCGCGGCTGCCACGGGACGACGGCTCCGGGAACCGCCGGGAGCAACGGCTCCGGCTCACGGCCGCACGCGCCCGCGCCCCCGACGCCCGCCGCCTGGGCGGCGCGGTGCCCACCCGTCCACAGGACAGGGTGGCGCGGCCCGCGCCGGGGTTCCCTGCCCTGGCAGGACCAATCCGTACGGGCTCACCGGACCCCGAGGTCAGGGCGACCCCGAGGTCAGGGCGGCCTCGAGGGGAGGGCGACCCCCAGGGGACGGCCGCATGGCGGTGGGGACTCGGAGTGAGGACTCGAATCGGGCGGCGTAGCGTGGGAGGCGGAGAGCTGCCGTGACGAGCCTCGAATGGAGCCGCGATGGACGCTCCCCCAGGAGCGGCAGTGCCGCTCCACCCGATCCCGGAGCGGCCGCTTCAGCCGGTTTCGGAGCGCTGGGCCGCCGGGCCCGGCCTTCTCCGCCTCATGACGGCGATACTCGACGGCTCCGACGCGCGCGAGGTGCTGTGGGCGGGGTTGGCCGCGATCACCGCCACGGGGCCGTACGCGGCCGAAGCGGCCTATGCCGTACGCGACGGCCTGCCGGAGCGCTGCCCGCCACAACGGCCAGGGGGTTTCGGCCGTTTCCGTCCGGGCGGCACGGCGGTCGAGGGCGGACCCGCCGCAGCGGAGCCCGCCTCATCGGAGGTCGAGGCGGCCGACGACCGCGTCGGCCGGTGGATCGGCGCTCTGGACGGCCAGAGCCGGTACTTCGACGATCCCGGCGGCTTCCCGATCCGGGCCATCGCCCTCCGTTACCGCGACCGCTGTCTCGGCTACCTCGTCGTACGGGTACTCCGCACCCCCTCGGCCGAGGAGACCGCCCACACGGATCTCCTCGCGCGGCAGACCGGCGTCGCACTGGCGGGTCTCCTCTCGTACGAGCACGAGGACGAGTCCGAGTCCGAGTCCGACCACCCCGAGAGCCGGAACGCGGGCCGGAACGGGCGACGGACCCGGCGACGGGCCGATCCGACGGTCGCGGAGGCCGGGCCGGTGGCCGACCCCGACCCCGACCCCGACCCCGACCCCGACCCCGACGCCGCACTCTCCTCCCTCGCCTCACAGAACGCCTTCCACCAGGCGCTCTCCCGCGCCGCCGCCTCCGGCAAGGGCGAGGGGGAGATCCTCCGTACCCTGCACAATCACACCGGGTTCCCGGCTCTGACCGAGGACCTCTTCGGCAATCCGCGCGGCTGGGCGGGTCCCCGTCAGCGCGGTCCGCGCCCCGCACCACGCCCCGGACCGGAGCCCCGGCACCACGACGAGTTGCTGCGGACCGCGCGCCGCCGTCCCGGAGCCCTCCGGGACCGGGACCTGCTGGTCGCCCCCATCGAGATGGCCGGCGACCTGCTCGGCCTTGTCGCGCTGGTGGACCCGGACCGGCGGGCGGGAGAGACGGACGTGTCGGCCCTTGAGACGACCGCCCTGGTCCTGGCCCCCGAGCTGTCCCACGAACGCGAACTGGCCGAACTGGAACCGACCCTGCGGCACGACCTCGTCGAGAAGCTGATCTCGGGCGAGGCGACCGACGAGGGCGACGATGTGTTCGTCCACGCGGCGGCCCTCGGTCACGACCTGCGCCGGCCGCACCGCGTCGCCGTACTGCAGTGGCCCGGAACGGCCGGCGGGAGCGCGCTGGGCGACGCGGTGGCTCGGGCGGCCGACCGCCTCCGCCTGAACGTGCTCATCGGCGCCCGCGGGCCCACCACGGTCGCCCTGGTGGCGGGACCGGCTCCCCAGGACCTCGGGGACGCCCTGTACCGAGCCGTCTCGGAAGACCTCGGCTCGGCGAGCGGTGCCGTGGGGATCGGCGGTCCCTGCGACCGCGTCACGGACCTGCCGCATTCGTACGACGAGGCCGTCCGCGCGCTCGCCGTCCGGCGCGGATCCCTTGATCCGCACGGCAGCACCGCGTTCGGGGAACTCGGCCTCTGCCGCATGCTGGGCACCGGCGACGGCGAACGGGAAACCGATCGATTCGTACGGGAGTGGCTCGGCGCCCTTCTGGACTACGACGCCCGCCACCGCACCGACCTGGTCACCACGCTCTCGCGGTATCTGGAGAGCGGCGGCAGCTACGACGCGACCTCCGAGGCCCTGCGCATCCACCGGAGCACCGTGCGCTACCGCCTGCGGCGGATCCGCGAGATCACCGGCCACGATCTGGGGGAAGTCGAGACCCGGCTCAACCTCCATGTGGCCACCCGTATCCACAACGTTCTCGACAGACCCCGGTGAAGCACTCCCCGCCGGACCTGAACCGGAACCTGAACCTGGACCTGAACCTGAACCGGTCCCGTGACGCGGAGGTCGTCAGCCGCCCGCCGGGCTCGTCGTCACGGTCTTCCCGCTCCTGTTCAGGGCCATCCCGCTCGTGCTCAGGAGCTGTCTCAGGAACCGTCCCGAGCGGTCGGCCCGGTCGCCGGCCGGGAGCCCGCTTCCGGTGGGCAGGCGCGGGGGCAGGGCGGGACGCGGGTCGTCCTCGTGCAGGCCCGACAGGCCGGGCAGAGGGCGTGGCCCGTGTGGTCGGGGGACCAGCAAGGCGTTGCCAGGAACGCGCCGCCGAGCTGGTGGTCGAGCTCCGGTTCGAGCGCGCCGGGGGTGTGGTGGCCGTCGGCGGCGAGCAGAGGGAAGGCGTCGCCGCAGGCGGGGCAGCGGCGGAGTTCCCAGCGAGTGCGGCAGGCAGGCGGGGCAGGAGGCGGCGAACAGGCCGCCGTCGCGGGGTTCGAACTCGGTGGGACGCCGGGGGTCGGGCCTGGCGCACACCGGGCACGTTTCGAGCAGGGCCGTCGTACGCGCCGCCTCCTCCAGCTCGGTGCGGAGTTCGCGCAGCCGCCGCGCATCGTGCCGGGCCGCCCCACCGCCCTGCCGCGTCGCTCCACCGCTGTTCCGGGTCGCTCCACCCCCCTGCCGGGCGCGCGCCCCCGTGAGGAGGGCGGGCAGGTGGTCCCGCTCATCCGGACGCGGGGCGCGGAGGACCGCGACGCCGTTGTCGCCGGGTTCGAGCCAGGCGCACTCCCCCAGCAACTCCCGTTCGGCGGCGGAGGCTCGCACCCGGTGGGGGTAGCGGCGGGCGTCGGCGCCGAGGGTGGCCCAGTGCAGGGCCCGCACCAGGCGGCTGACGCTGAAGATCTCCAGCGGCGAGAGCGGCACCGCGTCCCCGCCGCCGCCACCGCCCGGAGCCCACGCCCGGAGCCGGAACCCGAGCCGACGGAGCCGGGGGTTCCGCGGCCACCGGGTCCGTCGCGCACCCCCGTCAACGCCTCCCCATACTCGGGGCGCTCGCCCTCACTGCTCGCGCAGCCCCCAGGGAGATCCGTACTCGACGAGCAGATCGAGGAACGGCTTCGGCGCGAACGCCTCGGGGCCGAGCACCCCGGCTCCGCTCCAGACGCCGGTGGCGAGCAGTTCCAGCGCCACGACCGGATTGACGGCGGTCTGCCATACGACGGCCTGGGAGCCGTACTCGCGCATCGACCACTGGTTGTCGACGACGTGGTACAGATACACCTCGCGCGGTCGGCCGTCCTTCGTGCCCTTGACCCAGGTGCCCGCGCAGGTCTTGCCGTGCATCCGCTCGCCGAGGGTCGCGGGATCGGGCAGGCACGCCGCGACCACATCGCGCGGGGAGACCCGCACCGGCCCGGTTTCGCCGTTCGCTGCTTCGCCGTTTACGGTGACCGGCTCGGTTCGGTCCAGGCCGAGCTTGCTCAGCGTACGCAGGACGTCGATGAACTCGCTCCCGAGCCCGTACTTGAAGGTGACCCGCCCCGCCTTCACCCAGCGCGGGATCAGCAGCACCTCCTCGTGCTCGACGTTGACGCACTCGACCGGACCGATGCCTTCCGGGAAGTCGAAGACCTCGGGCTCGCTGAACGGCTCGGTGGTGAACCAGCCCCGGTCCGCCTCGTAGATAACCGGCGGGTTGAGACACTCCTCGATCGTGGTCCAGATGCTGAACGAGGGTGCGAAGTCATAGCCGTCGACGGTCAGGTCCGCGCCGTCCCGGACGCCGATCTCCTCGATCTCGTCGAAGAGTTCATCGGCGGCGTACCGCGCGAACACATCGGACAGCCCCGGCTCGACGCCGAACCCGACCAGCGCCAGCCGACCGCTGCCCTCCCACGCGTCGGCCCGAGCGAACTGCGCGTCGCCGAGCTTGACGCCGCACTCCTCGTGCGGGCGCTCCGGGTGCGGACGGGACAACGACATCGCCATGTCGAGATAGTGCGCACGGGCCGTGAGCGCCGCCTCGAACAGCGGCATCACGAAGCGCGGGTCGGTGGCGTTGAGCAGGACGTCACAGCGGTGCTCGGCGAGCAGCGCCGTGACTCCCGCCTGGTCGGAGGCGTCCACACGCGCCGGGGTGAAGCGGCTCGCCGCCGTGCCGAGGGCGGCGACGGCGCGTTCCGCGCGGGACAGGTCGTAGTCGGCGACCACCATGTGGTCGAGGAACGGACGGCGGGCGGCGATCCTGGTGATCGCCGTTCCCACGCCTCCCGCTCCGACAAGCAGAACTCGCATCGCGTCATCCACTCCATCACTCGGTGCCCCGGCCGGACCGGACCCGGCCGACCGGATTCGTCATGCCCGCAATCCACCATGCCCTCAATCCGTCATGCCTGGATTCCGACATGTCTGGATGGAGATGAAACGTGTCCTGCACGCCCAAGGTCAACGAAGCCGACACAAGCCCGTTCCCCTACCGCGGCGGACTGATCCACGTCATCGCGCCGGAGGTCGCCGCCCGCCTCCTGAAGACCGGCGAGGAGCAGCACGTCCAGCTCACGCCGGAGGCTGAACTGTTCGCCCGACGACCGGCGTCCATGAGCAATCCGGTGCCGCCGCCGCGCCTGGACCAGCACCCGTTCCGGCGCGCGGTGAGCGACCAGTCCGCGGGCGGCCCGGACGTTTCACATGGCCGCCAAGTCGGCGTGGCAGGGGCCGCCGGGTTCCCTCTCGTTCGCGTACGGGTCGGGTCGGGTCGGGTCGGACGCGGCGTCAGCCGGCCCATTCGTGTTCGAGGATGGCGTGGACGATGGAGTCGCGCCAGGCGCCGTTCTTGTGGATGTGCTCCCGGATGCGCCCCTCTTCGCGCATTCCCGCACGGGTCATCGTGCGGGCGGAGATCCGGTTGAGGGGAGAGCGGGCTCCCCAGACACGGTGGAGGTCCAGATCCTCGAAGGCGACGGCGAGCAGCAGCCGTACGGTCTCGGTCCCGTACCCGCTGCCCCAGATGTCGGGACCGAGGGCGAAGCCGATCGTCGCGGCGCGTTGCTGGTGCGGGTCGAGGGCGAGGCGGGCGCACCCGATCAGCCGGTCGTCGTCGCGGGTGGTGACGGCGAGCGCGTACTCGATGCGCGGCTCGGCGGCGGCCGAGGCGATGGAACCGTCGACGATGGCCGTGACCTGCTCCCGCGTCCGTGGTGCGAACGAGAGGTGCTCGGTCGCCTGCGGACTTCCGTAGATCGCCAGGACGTCGACGGTGTCATCGGAACGGACTTCACGCAGAGCCAGGCGCTCGCTGGCGCGGCTGACCGGATACATGGGCAGGAACCTTACCGGCCGGGGTCAGGCGGCGCGTTCGTGCGTCGGCGCCTGCCGTCGGTACCGGCACCATGACCTGCTGGTGCGGAAGCCGGGTCGGAACCGCGGGACGCGGTCTGAACGGCTACGCGTTCCGACGGCGTGGTGTGCGAGATTGGCACCATGCCGACTCCCCGCGACGCCAGGACCCTCTTCGTGGCGTACTCCGCCGAGCATCCGCCGCCGGTCTACGGCGAGCTGCGCATCGCGCCCGAGTGGTACGAGGTCGCCGTGGACGACGCGCCGGTCCGGGGTGCGCGGGAGTTCATCGGCGAGGGCCGGGCGGCCTTCGGCCGGATGGACGACACCGCGATCTCCGTCGACAAACTCACCGGGAAGGTCGGCGCGGACTGGCACGCGCCGGACTGGCACGCGCCGGACTTCGGCGAGGTCAGGGCGTTGACGCCCGTTGCCGTCGGTGTTGCCGTATGAGCGAAGGGAACCGGCCCGTGCTCGACGCGGCCACCGAACGGTTCGTCGACCAGGTCCGCGCGCTGCCGGCCGGGTCGCTCGCCACGGCGTTCGACCGGGCCGTCGCGCTTCGTCGCGCCGGCGGCAAGGAGGCGAGCCGGGCCACCAAGCCGTCCGCGGCCGAGAACTCCGCGCTGGAGCACGCCGTCCGCGAGATCCTGCTGCCGAGGGCGGACGAGCTGAACGCCGTCCGCAACGGTCTCCAGGCGGACGCCAAGAGCGCCGCGGTGATCGCCGGGCGCGCCGTGCTCAAGATGGCGCAGCTGTCGCCGGAGCAGTACGAGGTGCTCGTGGCCCCCTTCGTCGAGGTCGGGGTGGACGTTCCGACGCATCCGGGGCGCGGCTGACGCGGAGCGCACCCGGTCCTCCGATCTCCCGGTCCTCCGATCTCCCGGTCCTCCGCTCTTCCGGCCCCCCGGTCCCCAGCCCCCTGGGAGCAGTCTCGGCAGACCCCCGAGGTGACCGGTCGTCGGGGCCGACGGCTCCAGCCGACGCGACGGACGAGTCGCACCGCTGCTGGGCGAAACGCCCCGCCTGCCACTGCGGCGCGCGCCGACCCCAGGAGGACACGCCGCCGATGTCCTGGTCCGCGCGACTCGTCCGGGCCGAGCCACGAAACCACCGCGACGGCAGCACGCGCCGACGGGCGTGCCCGTGTGCCCGGCCCGCCGCGCGGTGACATCCGCGAGTGTGCGGGCGTCGTCGGCCCGTACGCGCACCATCCGTCAGACGCGCTCGTAGGTGGTACCGGACTCGTTTCTGCGCAGCAGACCCTCGTCCACGAGGGCACGGCGCAGGCTTACCCAGTCGTCGAACCATTCGCCGCAGATCGCGTTGACCTTGGCCTCGGAGTACGTCACGCCGGGCTCGAACGAGTCCTTCACCACGGCCAGGACGCGGCCGCGTACCTCCGCCTTGCCCGGAATAGACGTGAGCCGGCCACGGCGGAAGTAGGAGCCCGCCCCGTCTCCGCTGCCCCGACCGGAGACCCTGACCTCGGCCTGGACCGCGTGCCGGAACGTGTCGTCGAGCAGCGTGTACGTGCGCTTCTCGTCGTCGAAGGCGGCGATCCGGCCGTCCGTCAGCTTCTGCAGAGCCGCGGCGGCGGCCGGTGGGCGGAGCTTGGTCAGTTCGGCGACCTCGGCCACGGAGGTCGCGCCGAGGGCGAGGGCCGCGTAGACGGCGCGCCGGTCGGTCTGGGCGAGGAGACCGACCAGGTCGCGGCAGGAGGGTGAATGGTCCTCGGTGGGGGCCGTGTTCATGGTGTCCACGTTGTTCATGGTGTCCATTCCGGTTGTCGTGCCGGGCGCCGATCGTCTGTCGTGCCGATCGCCTGTCGTGCCGGGCGCCGTTCGTCGTTGCGCCGTTCGTCGTCGGAGCCTCGGGCGTCTCTACACGTACCGCGATCTCGGGCTGCCGTCGCAAGCGGTTTATTCTGTGGCGAACGGGTTCGTTCTCTGCCAGGCCGCCGAGACGGGACCGGCATGCCGAGGGTGAGGGATGCGGGGCCGCCGTACGCGCCCTCTACAGCCCAAGGGCTCAATCGGCCCGGCCTCCCACGCGCGGGTCGACCGGTGTGAGAACTCCGAGCCGGTCCTCGATCGCCTGGGCCGCGGCCAAGCACAGGTCCTCCCGGAACGCGCGCCCGACGATCTGCACTCCCAGGGGGAGCCCGTCGGCCACGCCGGTCGGTACGGCCACACCGGGCACGCCCACGAAGCTGGTCACGCTGCACAGGCGCATTCCCGACGCGACCCGGTCCCGGCCCGCCCTGTCGCGCGACTCCAGCCCCGGCTCGACCGGTGGCTCGGTGAACGACGGGCCGAGCAACAGCGGGTACGCGTCGAGGAATTCGGCCCACGAGCGGCGAATGGTCATCCAGGTGCCCATCAGCTTCATGAACTCGTCCGCGCTCGCGGGCGGGGTCCGCTCCATCGCCATCGCGATGTAGCGGTCCCCGCCTTTGCCGAGCAGTTGGCGCACCACCGGCCAGGTCGGGGCGAACTCGGTCACGGTGATCCGGCCGTACGCCTCGAGAGCCTCGTCCATCCGCGGTACGTCCCGTACCTCGCGCACGTCGTATCCGGCGTCGCGGAGCACGTCGGCCGCGGTCTCGATGGCTCCCCGAACCGCGGAGTGGACGCCGTGCCCGCCGGGGTCCGCCACGACGGCGACCTTCACCGGCCCGGGGAGCGCTTCGCCGTACGCGGGCACCGGTACGGCCCGTGGGTCTCGCGGATCGGTCCCGGCCAGCACCTCGTAGGCCAGCCGCAGGTCGCCCACGCTCCGGGCCAGCGGGCCGTCGGTGACCAGTATCTGGGACGCCGGGCCCGGGTCGTCCGGGCCGAGAACGCGGTGGTCCGCCGGAAACCGGCCCGTGGACGGTTTCAGCCCGGCCACACCGCAGAACTGGGCCGGGATGCGCACCGATCCCCCGGAGTCGTTGCCGAGCCCGAGCGCCGCCATGCCCGTGGCCACGGCCACCGCGTCGCCCCCGCTGGAGCCGCCCGGGGTCCGGCCGCTGTCCCACGGATTGACCGTGTCGCCGAACAGTTCGCTGCGCGTGTGCATCCCCGCCAGGATCAGGGTGGGAATGTTGCTGTGCCCGATGGGGATGGCCCCGGCCGCGCGCAGCCGCGCCACCGGCGGCGCGTCGGCCCGCGCCACCAGATCGCGGAAGCGCTCCGTGCCGAACGTGGTCGGCACACCTTCGACGGGGGTGCTCTCCTTCACGGTGAACGGTACGCCCGCGAGCGGCCCCAGCGCTTCACCGGCGGCCCGCCGACGGTCCGTCTGTCTCGCGGCCTCGCGTGCGCGCTCCGCCAAGAGCTGGGTGACCGCGTTCACTTGTGGGTTGACCTCGGCGATGCGATCGAGGTGGCTGTCGACCAGTTCGAGTGCCGAGACGTGTGCGCCGCGCACGGCCTCCGCCTGGGCGGCGGCCGACATCCTCCACAAGGCATCCTGCATGATCTTTCCTGCCTCCCCTCCATACCGATGCGCCCGCATCGGAACCGCAACCGTACCCTGGTACCGATACGAGTGCATCGAATAAAGTGCGGTACGCAGCAGAGCCGCCGTGGAGCAGGGAGGTGACCGGGCATGCCCAGGCAGGTGGATCACGTGAGCCGACGCCGCCTCATCGCCGAGGCCGTCTGCCATCTCGCCGACGAACGCGGCCTCGAGGGCGTGACCCTTCGCGACGTCGCCGCCCGCGCGCAGGTGTCCATGGGCGCCGTTCAGCGGTGCTTCCGCACCAAGGAAGAGATGCTCGTATTCGCTCTCGGGCACATCAGCGAGCGGATCAGCGAGCGCGTACAGGCCCGCCTCGTCAGGAGCCCGGCCCAGTCGGCCGGCACCGCCCTGGGCCACGCGGCCGCCGAGATCTCACTGCTCAGGGAAGAGCACCGTGCCGAGGCCAGGGTCTGGCTCGCCTTCGTCGCGCAGGCGGCTGTCAGCGAGGCGCTCGCCAGGACGCTGAAGGCGAACTACGCAGCCCTGCAGGAGGCGTTCACCCGCCTCATCTCGGAAGCCGGCGAGGGCGCCGACCACGCCGTCCCCCTCGATCCACAACGCGAGGCCCGCACCCTCCTCGCCCTTGCGGACGGGCTCACCGCGCACGTCCTCATCGGCCACCTCACCCCGCAAGAGGCACACGACGTCCTCCACGAACACCTGACCGGCCTCTGGGAGCAACCAGTCCTACCTCCCCGCTTCCCTGAAGACCGGACCGACTGAGGCGAAGTCCTCCCGCCCGACGCACGGGAGCGCCCAGTGGACCCGGTCTAGTGGACCCGGCCCTGCTCAAGCTCAAGGCCCCCGTCCACGCACCGACCGTCAAACTGCCCCGGCAGGCCCCCGGGTGGCAGACTCCCGCGGCGACGTGAACGAACAGAACGGTATCCGCACCTCCACGTCGAGGTGTTCCCGAAACCGGCCCACGACGACGGCGAGTGCGCCATCGTCGTCACCCACTTCAGGTACGTCGCGGACGTCGTGGACGTCGCGGACGAGGTGCTGCGACTCAAACGCCCTGTTGTTCACCGCACTCCAGCACGGCTGGTCCGCGCGGCAGGCTGACCCAGCAGAGCTGACGGCCTGTCACCCCACAAGTCTCACCCCCACCCCCGCAGAGCCAAGGTCACCGCGGACCCCTTCGCCACACCCGTACTCACCACCACATGGCCAGATCCTGGTGAACCCGTGCACCGCGGTGGCCGTCATCCTCACCAAACACGACCGACCGGAAGGACATGTTCGTGCGCGTCAAGAACCGGAAGGGGCACGCCCTGGCCACAGCCGTGGCCGGGGCACTCATAGCCACCGGTGTCACCCAGGCGGTGGCCGCACCCCCCACGGCGGGACCCGATCTGAGGGCGGACGTCGACCGCGACGGCCGGGTCGACGTGCGAGGCGACTCGGACACGGCCGGAGAGGACACCTGGACCGACTCCCGCGGCGCGATCCTCCTCCCCAACATCGACGACGACACCAAGCGCTGCCCCCTCAA
>NZ_JBSGAW010000024.1:0-41858 GCF_053600955.1 Streptomyces sp. NPDC004838
AACATATCTGGCGTTGACTTTTGGCACGCTGTTGAGTTCTCAAGGAACGGACGCTTCCATCAGACCCTTCCAGGCCCTCCGGGCTTTTCCCTTCGGTCTTGCGTTTCCGACTCTATCAGATCCTTTCGGGCCTGATTCCCGGTCGAAATCGGGTTGTCTTTCCGACCCTTCGGCCGTTCCGACGTTCAAAACTCTAGCGGATTTCCCCGGCGACTCCTAATCGGGTCTTTTCGAAACGAATTTCGGCATGCCGAAATTCATCCCGGCTGGGGGATCGTGCAGAGTTTTGGGTGCCGCATCAGCGGCGGGAGTGTTCATCGCGGGGCCGTTCCGGTCCCGTGACAACTCGAAGAACCTTACGGAACGATGGAGGGCGTGTCAACTTCCCTCGTTGCCCGCGCGCCAAACCGGTCAGGGCACATCTGGTGGATCCCGGTCGGGCCCGGCTAGTCCAAGTCCGTGAGGCGGCCGCCCGCGTCCGGTTGGGTGTGCTCGACGCGGCGCAGGACGCGGATCAGGAGCTCGCCCAGAACCACGCGCTCCTCGGATGAGAGGTCCTGGAGCAGGTCCTCCTCGAAGATCGTGGCCATGCGCATGGCCTCCAGCCACTTCGTACGGCCTTCGTCCGTCAGCTCGACGATGACGCGGACCCGGTTGTTCTCGTCGCGGTCGCGGGTGACGAGGCCCTCGCCTGCCATCCGGTCGATGCGATGGGTCATGGCGGCCGGGGTGAGGCCGAGCCGCTTGGCGAGTTCGCCAGGGCCCATGCGGTAGGGGGAGCCCGAGAGGACCAGGCTCTTGAGGACCTCCCACTCGGCGTTGCTGATGCCGAGGGCGGCGACCTGGCGGCCGTACGCGACGTTCATGCGCCGGTTGAGGCGGCCGAGGGCCGAGACGACCTTCTCGACCTGGGGGTCCAGATCGCCGTATTCGCGCTGGTACGCGGCGATCTGTTCGTCGAGGCTCGGCTCCGGGTCGGGGACCCGGGCCGGAGCTACTGGGTCCTCGGGGCTCGCGGTAGGCATGCCCCTGAGTATCGCATGACGTTCATTGGCGTTGAAGTCCTTCGACATGTATTGTTAAGCCTCTAACTTTAGCGTTGAAGTGTTGAAACTTCACTCCTTCGGCTTGATGAGGCAGGTGAGTGTGACCAGGGAGATGGGTGCAGCGATGCGCCGGATCCAGGCGGGAAGCGCGCTGAGCGCGTTCGGACTCGGATTCACGGTTCCGTTTCTGTACATCTATGTGGCGTACGTACGGGATCTTGGCTCGACGACGGCGAGTGTCGTCATCGGCGTCTTCGCGATGGCCGCGCTCGTCGCCCTGCCGTTCGTCGGGCGGGTCATCGACCGCCGGGGGCCGAAGCCCGTCCTGGTGGGCGCCTCGGTGGTGGCCTCGCTGGGAGCGCTGTCGTTCGGGCTCTCCGCCGACACGGTGACCGTGGTTCTCTCCGCCGCGCTGCTGGGCGCCGGTACGGCCGTGACACAGCCGGCCCTCGCGACGATGATCGTCTGGTCGTCGGACGCCACGACCCGTACGCGGGCCTTCGCCTTCCAGTTCTTCCTGCAGAACCTGGGCCTCGGCATCGGTGGCCTGATCGGCGGGAACATCGTCGACAAGAGCCGTCCCGGCACCTTCAGCCTGCTGTTCGGCATCGAGTCCGTGATGTTCCTGGTGCTCGCCGGAATCGTGCTCTCGGTCAGGCTGTCGCGCCCGGCTCCCCTCAAGGGGCCGGTTCCGCAGGCACCCGCCGGTGGGGGCATGAAGGCACTGCTCGGGCACAAGGCGATGGTTCGGCTGAGCATTCTGGGGTTCATCCTCTTCTTCGCCTGCTACGGACAGTTCGAGTCGGGGCTCTCCGCGTACGGCACCGAGGCCGCCGGGATCGAGCCTTCGATGTTCGGTACGGCGCTGGCCGCGAACACCGCCGTGATCGGGATCGCGCAGTTCGTGATCCTGCGGTTCGTCGACCGCCACAAGAGGACGCGAGTGATCGCCGCGGTGGGTCTGATCTGGGCCGTCGCATGGGCGGCTGCCGGATACGCGGGGCTCGGCGCGTCGAGCCAGGCCATGGCGACGGCCGCCTTCATCTCGACGTACGCCCTCTTCGGGCTCGGCGAGGCGATGCTGGCGCCGACCGTCGCGCCGCTCGTCGTCGATCTGGCCCCGGATTCGATGGTGGGCCAGTACAACTCCGCGTTCGCGCTGGTCAAGCAGCTCGCGCTGGCCATCGGTCCGGCCGTCGGCGGGCCGATGGGGGCCGCGCTGCACGGTCCGTACATCGTGACGTTCGTACTGTTCTCGCTGGGCATCACGGTGCTGGCGCTACGGCTGGGACGGCATCTCACCCCCGCACAGGACCAGCCCTCCGCCGCGGAGAAGACGCGGGTGGTGGCCCAGTACCAGCCCGCCGAACCGGTGAAGGCCGCGGCGTAACCCGTACCGCTCGGGCCGCGGGCTACAGGGCTGCCGCGGGGCACAGGGTTACAGATGCTGCGCGGGATGTACGGGCAGGGCGAACTCGCACCAGACCGCCTTGCCGCCGCCCGGGGTCCGGCGGCTTCCCCAGGACGAGGCGATCGCCGCGATGATGGAGATCCCGCGGCCCGCCTCGTCCTCCGTCTCCGCGCGGCGGGGGCGCGGGAGGTGATCGTCGCCGTCCGTGACCTCGATGATCAGGCGGCGGTCGGTGCGGCGGAGCCGCAGGCGCATGGGCGGGGTGCCGTGCTTGAGGGAGTTGGCGACCAGTTCGCTGGTCGCCAGGACGCCCAGGTCGTGCAGCTCCGGCGAGAAGCGCCAGGAGGCGAGGACTCCGGACGCGAAGGCGCGGGCGCGCGACGCCGCCTCGACGCCGCCGAGCAGTTCGAGCGCCGCGTTGTGGAACAGTTCGGCGGCCACTCCTGTACGCGACGGGTGCCGGACGACCAGCACGGCGACGTCGTCGTCGTGGTCGGCGGTGATGCCCATGGCACGGATCAGCCGGTCGCAGACGACCTGCGGGGTGCCGGTCGCCCCGGCCAGGGCGCGCTCCAGCGTGGCGACTCCCTCGTCGATGTCCTCGCTGCGCCGCTCGACGAGACCGTCTGTATAGAGGACGGCGCTGGAACCGGGCGGGAGGTCGATGGCGCCCGAGGTGTGGAGCCAGCCGCCGGTGCCGAGAGGCGGGCCCGTCGGGTCCTCGGCGCGGTGGACCGTGCCGTCCGCGTCGCGGACGAGGACGGGGAGATGGCCCGCCGAGGCGTAGACGAGCCGGCCCTCGTTCGGATCGTGGACCGCGTAGACACAGGTGGCGATCTGGCTGGCGTCGATCTCGGAGGCGAGGCCGTCGAGCAGCTGGAGCACTTCGTGCGGCGGCAGGTCGAGGCGGGCGTAGGCCCGTACCGCGGTGCGGAGCTGGCCCATGACGGCCGCGGCCCGCACTCCGCGGCCCATCACATCGCCGATCACCAGGGCGGTGCGCCCTCCTCCGAGCGTGATCACGTCGTACCAGTCGCCGCCGACCGCCGCGTCCTCGCCGCCCGGCTGGTAGGTGGCGGCGACCTGGAGATCGTCGGGCTGCTCCAGCTTCTGCGGGAGGAGGGACCTCTGGAGGGTGACGGCCGTGTCGCGCTGGCGGCGCTCGCTGGCGCGCAGGCGCTCGGCGGCCTCGGCGTGGTCGGTGACGTCGGCGATGAAGACGAGGAGCCCGCTGCCGCCGCTTTCCTTGGGGATCTCGACGGGCAGGCAGGTGACGGTGTACGAGCCGGCGTCGGGGATCCTGCGGGACTTCACGGTGCGGGGCTTGCCGCTGCGCAGGACCTGGTCCATGAGCGGAGGCAGGCCCAGCTCGGTCAGTTCGGGGCAGGAGACGGCGGCGATGCTGCCGACGGGGCGGGGGCCGAAGGCGGTGGCGTACGCGTCATTGACGTACGCGATGCGGTGCTCGGGTCCGTACAACAGAGCGACGAGGGCGGGCAGGCGGCCGAGGATCTCGTGGGACGGGAAGTCCTCCAGGGCGGGCGCGGGGGACGCCGGCCGCGTTTCGCGCTCGGCGCGGGCGGCGGGAACGGGGCGCTCGCCTCGGGATTCCGCGCGGTGTTCCGGATGGTGGCCGACTCGCGGGCCGATCCCCTGATCGGCGCTCCGGTCGGCTCGTCGGCCGGTCCCGGGGTCGGCTTCGCCGTCGGGGCCTGCTTCAGGGCCGTCTGCGGGGCGGTGGTCGGTGCCGCGATCGGCCGGGTGGTCCGCGTGGTCCGCGTGGCCCTCGTCGTACTTTCCGCAGTGCTCCCCGGTGCGCTCTCCGCCGTTCTCCCCGCTCCACGGGCCCCGCGTGTTCTCCGTGCTCTCCGCGCTCTCCGTGGATTCCTTCCGGTCCTCGTCACGGGCTTCCGCCCTGCTCTCTCCCCGCTGGACCGGCCGGGTCATGGGAAAGATCCCGCGGTCGGTCCTCCGCGCTGCCGCGCGGCGCTGCGTACCGGGGAGCCTTGCGCTCCAACGCGTGAAGTTCACTGACTTACTAGCCTCAATGGTTGTCGCCAAGGGTCACGAGGGTCACTCTGTGCAAATGTGAGCCCACCTATGGTCACACGTCCAGTGTGACCGAACGGACTGACAGTCGGTGTCGACTGGGCGTCTACTAGGTATCTCTGGGGTCCGTGGGATCGGTGTGACGATCGGATCGATCGGTGGGGTCGCTGCCGTTTTCCGGTGCACCAGGGCGTTTCCCGGGGCTGTTTCCGGCGCTGTCCCCAGGACGGTTTCCGGGGCTGTTCGTTCGGTCGCTTCCGGTGCCGTTCGCTCGGTCGCTTCCGGGGCTGTTCGCTCGGTCGGTCCTGGTGCTTCTTCGCGGACCGCCGGGCTGCGGGCCGTCGGCCTTGAGGTGGAGTCCGTGTCTGCCGCCCGCGGCGAGTTCGAACTCCGCGCGCGGGTGCTCCAGCGAACCGAGCGAAACGATTTCCCTCTTGAACAGCCCGGCGAGGGTCCACTCGGCGAGTACGCGCGCCTTCCTGTTGAAGGTGGGAACCCGGCTGAGGTGGTACATACGGTGCATCCACCAGGCGGGGTAGCCCTTGAACTTGCGGCCGTAGACATGGGCGACGCCCTTGTGGAGGCCGAGCGACGCGACGGAGCCCGCGTTGGTGTGCGCGTACTCCTTCAGGGGCCGACCGCGCAGTGACGCGACGACGTTCTCGGCGAGGACCTTGGCCTGGCGCACGGCGTGCTGCGCGTTGGGGGCGCACTCCGCGCCCGTGACGACGGACCTGACGTCGGGGACGGCGGCCGCGTCACCGGCCGCCCAGGCGTGTTCCGCCCCCGCGACGGCGAGCCGGGCCGTGCAGCGGACACGGCCCCGTCCGTCGAGGGGCAGATCCGTGGCGGCGAGGAGGGGCGCGGGCTTGACGCCCGCGGTCCACACGACCGTACGGGACGGGAACCGGCTGCCGTCGCTGAGCACGGCGATCCGGTTCTCGCAGGAGTCGAGCCGGGTCTCCAGGCGTACGTCGATGTTGCGGGAGCGCAGCTCACGGATGGCGTACGTGCCCATCTCCGCACCGACCTCGGAGAGGATGCGGTCGCCGGCCTCGACGAGGATCCACTTGAGGTCCTCGGGCTTGATGTTGTGGTAGTAGCGCGAGGTGTAGCGGGCCATGTCCTCGAGTTCGGCGAGCGCCTCGACACCCGCGTAGCCGCCGCCGACGAAGACGAAGGTGAGGGCCGCGTCCCGGACGGCGGGGTCGCGGGTGGAGGAGGCGATGTCCATCTGCTCGATGACGTGGTTGCGCAGGCCGATGGCCTCCTCCACCGCCTTGAAGCCGATGCCGTAGTCGGCGAGGCCGGGGACCGGGAGGGTGCGGGAGACCGAACCCGGCGCGAGGACCAGCTCGTCGTACGCGAATTCGACGGCCCCCGTGCCTTCCTCGGCGGTGGCGAGCGTGGTGACGGTCGCGGTGCGCTTGGCATGGTCGACGGATGTGACCTCGCCGATGAGGATCTGGCATTTGCCGAGAACTCGCCGCAGGGGAACCACCACATGGGCGGGGGAGATCGATCCGGCCGCCGCTTCCGGGAGAAAGGGCTGATACGTCATATAGGGGTCGGGCGTGATCACCAGGATCTCCGCTTCGCCGCGCGCCAGCTCTCCCTTCAGCTTCCGCTGGAGATGCAGAGCCGCATACATCCCGACATAACCACCGCCGATCACGAGAATGCGCGTACCGTTGACGCGGGTCGGCGGCGGGGTGCCGCGGGTCGAGCCCTGGGTGCTGGGGGTGGAACCCCGGGAGGAGCCGGGGGTCGAGCCCTGGGAGTTGGCAGCCGTCACCATCCCATGAGGCAACGGTCCCCGGCGTTTGTCCACAGCCCCGGCAAATTGTGTGACCGGAGGCTTGGACTGGGCGCGCGCCGGGCCGCTCCCGAGAAATAGGGAAGGCGCGCAGGTCAGGTGGCGTGGAGAGGGCGGTGCCAGGGGGCGTAAACAGGAGTGTTCCGGTCCTTGCTCCGATCGGGGGGCGCTCCGTGCGGAACTACCCCCTTCTGAATTGACCCTGGCTCAACTATGTTCGTACCTCGTCGGGGTGCCTGGCCAAGGCTCATCCGGCAGACCAGGTGGGGAGGTCTCCGGGGGGAGACTCAGTGACCGGGGGAACGTGTATGACCATTCAGGATTCTCATTGGCAGGCCGCCGTGTCGCCGACCGCGGACGGCCAGATCGGGCACGGCGGAGCAGCCGGGCACGGTGGGCATGTGAGCAGCGAAGGGAACGGACGGGCGGGATCGGGCGGGGCCAGCCGCTCGACGCCCCTGCGGGTGGACGCGCAGCGGAATCTGGAGCATGTGCTCAGGGCCGCTCGTGAGGTGTTCGGCGAGCTGGGGTACGGAGCGCCGATGGAGGACGTGGCGCGCCGGGCCCGGGTCGGCGTGGGGACGGTGTACCGCCGCTTCCCCAGCAAGGACGTGCTCGTGCGGCGGATAGCCGAGGAGGAGACCTCCCGGCTGACCGAGCAGGCGCGTACGGCTCTGGGGCAGGAGGAGGAGCCGTGGTCGGCCCTCTCCCGCTTCCTGCGTACGTCGGTGGCCTCGGGCGCCGGGCGACTGCTGCCGCCTCAGGTGCTGCGCGTGGGCGTGGATTCCGACGAGTCGACGGCCGTCGCGGGGGACGAGGCGCGGGTGCCGCATCAGCGGGCGGGGATTCAGGCCCCTGGTCCCGTTCCCGAGCTGCGGATCGTCGGGCAGCGTTCGGCCTCGTCAGCGTCGGCTCAGGATCTGGACGACGGCGGTGCGGGCGATCTGCTCGAAGTGGTGGGGCAGTTGGTCGACCGGGCGCGCGCGGCGGGTGAGCTGCGCACCGATGTCACCGTGGCGGATGTACTGCTGGTCATAGCCACGGCCGCGCCCGCGCTGCCGGACGCGGCGCAGCAGGCGGCGGCGTCGGCGAGGCTGCTGGACATCCTGCTGGAGGGGCTGCGGTCCAGGTAGGGCCGGTACGGCGGTGACGGCGACCGTGACGGTGACGGTGTGCCGTGGACCGGGGTGTGCTGTGGACCGGGGGTGTGCTGTGCCCTGGGCCTTCTCCTGACCGGCTGGGCTCTGCCCCCGGCCGACGGGGTGGCGGGTGGCCGGGCGGGCGCTCGGGCCTGGGCAGGGCCTGGCCGCGGGCTTCGGGTCTGACCGCGGGCTTCGGGCTTGGCAGGCCGGAGCTTGGCAGGCCGGGGTTCAGTGGCTTTCGGTACCGGCCGCGGTGTCGACGCCGAGCCCTCTGCGGCGTGACCGTCCCTCGCTTCCCGGCTCCGGCGGCCCGACCGCCCCCGATGGCCTTCCATGGCTTCGCGGCGCCCGGTGGGCTCCTGCCTCTCGGGGGCCGACTGTGGAGTCCGGCTTCCGCGGTGATCCCCGAACCGGCCTCCGCCGAGGGCCGGTTGGGACCGCGCTCCGCGGCCTGCGGGTCGCCTGGAGGCGGGGGCCGGGTCACCATGACAAGTAATTGAGCCATACACTAAAGGGTGATGGATAGCGCACGGATTCGACAGAACTCCCCGGATGAGTGGTTGGCACAGACAGAGGTCTTGATGCGCTCTCACCGTGTGGCACGCTGGCCCGGTGTTCGTGTCTGAGGGTGCTGACGGGAGCTTCCGCCATGAACGAGGGCTTCCGCTATGAGCGGTGACGGGCAGGACGCGCGGGACCGGTCACCCGGTGCCGGGGACGACGGGGGCCCGGTCGGGGCGCCATCGCGACAGGCCCCAGGACAAGTCGGGCCCAGTGGTTCCGGGTCGGCGTCCGGGTCGGCGTCCGGTTCCGGGGCAGGCCCCAGGGCAGGGGCCGGGTTCTCCGGAGCGGCCCGCAAGACCGATCCGGCCGGGGCGGCGGGCTCAAGCGGGTCAAGTGGCTCGGCGGGCACGGGGGTTTCCGAGTACTCGGTTCCCACGCAGGGGACGAGCGGCCTCAAGGCGGACGACTCCGCGTCGGGGAGCGGCTGGGCGGACGGCGTCCCCAGCGCCTCGTCCGGGACTTCCGGCGCCTCGTCCGGGTCCTCCGGCGGCGCGGCCCGTATGAGCGGCCCTCACGGTCCCGGCGTGGAGAGCCATGCCGTGCCCCAGCAGCGCGAGGGCGGGGCCTCCCTGCTTCCGCCGCCGCGTGAGCCGGTGCCGGCGGACGCCGAGTTGATCCAGCGGATGCGCAACGGCGACAACAGCGCGTACGAGGAACTGTTCCGGCGGCACTCCGATGCCGTGCGCCGGTACGCGCGCGGTTGCTGCCGGGACGCGCACACGGCCGACGATCTGACGGCCGAGGTGTTCGCGCGGACCCTTCAGGCCGTTCGTGGAGGCGCGGGGCCGCAGCAGGCGGTACGGGCGTATCTGCTCACCACGGTGCGCAGGGTCGCCGCGACCTGGACCAAGACCGCGAAGCGGGAGCAACTGGTCGAGGACTTCGCCGTGTTCGCCGCCGAGGCCGAGCGCAGCACGGATGTCGCGACGGATGACACCCTCGGCCTGGGAGCCGATGTCCGCGCGATGCACGAGGCGGAACGGTCGCTGGCCATGCAGGCGTTCCGGTCGCTGCCCGAGCGGTGGCAGGCGGTTCTGTGGCACACGACCGTGGAGGAGGAGTCGCCCAGCGAGGTCGCGCCGCTGTTCGGCCTGACCGCGAATGCCACCGCGGTACTCGCCAGCCGGGCCCGTGAGGGGCTCAAGCAGGCGTACCTCCAGGCTCATGTCAGCACCTCCCTGACCGCTGGCGGGGACTGTGCCCGTTACGCGGACCGGCTGGGCGCGTACGCCCGTGGCGGGCTGCGGATGCGGGCCGAGCGCGGGTTGCGCAAGCACCTGGAGGAGTGCGCGAAGTGCCGGGTGGCGGCAGGCGAGTTGGAGCATGTGAACGCCGGCATTCCGGCGCTGCTGCCGGTCGCGGTCCTCGGCTGGTTCGCGGTCGGTTACTCGCTCAAGGCGGCGGGAGTCGCCGCCGGTGGTGTCGTGGGCGCGGCAGGAGCGGGGGCGGCCGCCGCCGCCACGGGAAGCGTGGCGGGGAGCTCCGCTGGAACGGCGGGCGGGGCGGCCGGCGGAGCGGCGGGCGGGGCGGCCTCCGAGGGGCTGGGCACGCCGGTCAAGGTCGGCATCGGTGCGGCGCTGGCCATCGCGGCGGCGGCGGGAATGGTGTTCGCGCTCACGGGCGCGCCTCAGCCCGCGGCCGATTCGGAGGCGAAGCCGGCGGTCGGCGGTCCCGCCGAGCCGGGGAATCCCGCGCCGCCCGAGGATCCGGAGCAGCCGGCGCCGCCCGGAGCGAAGCCCGCGCCGAGGCCCGGCGCTGGTTCTGGGCCCGGAGCTGGGCCTGGAGCTGGTCCCGGCGCCGGTCCGGACAAGCCCGTGCCGGGGTCGTCCGCAGAGGCGACGCCGGGTGGTACACCGAATCCTTCGTCGGTCCCCCCGTCGAAGACGACGCCGTCGGAACCGGCGCCATCGGGCTCCGATCCCGCCGTGCCGACGGGGTCGAGCCCGCCCGCGACCAAGCCGACGCCCCCCGAGCCGAGTTCGGAACCACCGACGCGGCCTCAGCCCGAGCCGGAGGTCTACCAGCTCAACCGGCTGAAGTACAGCATCTTCGGCGACCAGACAGGTCCCGAGGTGGTGCTGGCCGAGAGCACCTGGCTCTGGCAGCGGACGAGCATGTCGATCGGCGGCGACAGTTACGCCCACGGAGTGACCGTGCACGGACGGTCGTCCATCACGATCCAGCTCAACCGCGCGTGCTCCACGTACAACGCGAAGGTCGGCGTCGACGACCTGGCGCTGGGGCTGGGTGCGATGCGGTTCTCCGTGTACGGGGACGGTACGCGTCTGTGGCGCTCCCCCGTCGTCCGCGGCGGCGACCCGGCGAGGACGGTCCACGTGGCGATCTCGGGCAAGAAGAAGATCCGCCTGGTGGTGGAACCGCACAAGCCGCTCGACGCGTTGGTGCTGGCGGGATGGGCGGAGTCGCGGATCAGTTGCGGGTGAGGTGATCGGTACGCATGCGTCTGTACGCATGCGTCCGTACGCGTGCCTCCGTACGCATGGGTACGGCGGCGGCGTGGCGGCGGCGTGATGGCATGGGCCCGCGGGCCCGCGGTCAGTGCTCGGCCGCGTCCAGGAGGATCCGTGCCAGCTCGTCCGGCTCGGAGAACATCGGCCAGTGGCCGGTGTCCATCTCGACCAACCGCCAATGATCGCCCCTCAACAGGTCGGCCACGTCGTCGCTCGGCTCCGGACCGTCGAGCAGACACTTCACATACGTCGTCGGGAGTTCGCCGAGCGGCCGGGCCAGGACGGCCGGGTCGGCCAGTGAGGCTCCCGGATGCGGCGTCGATCCGCCCACGATCCGGGCGATCTGCTCGTCCGTGAGCCCTTGACCGGCGCAGTCGGCCTCGGTCAGCGGCGCCCAGAGACCGTCGTTCCCGGCGATGGCCGCCTCCAGCTTCGCCGGGCCCTCCCACCAGGTGGAGACGAACGACTCGCCTTCGGCCGGCACGGCGGAGTCGACGAAGACCACTCGGGCCAGTCGGTCACCGATCCGCCCGGCGGCCTGGCCGACCGGGATGCCCGAGTAACTGTGTCCGACCAGCACGACATCGCGTAGATCGAGGCGCTCGACCTCGTCGACGATGTCCCGTATGTGAGTCTGCTTCCCGACGGGCACGGCCCGCTTGTCGGCGAGCCCGGACAGCGTCAGCGGGTGAACGCCATGACCGGCCTCACGCAGCGTGGGCACCACAGCGTCCCACGCCCACGATCCGAGCCACGCGCCCGCGACCAAGATGAAGTTCGACATGCCCGCACCGTAACGGAGGGCTCTGACAACGACCGGCGGAGACTCTCGATACGCGCCCCGGGGGCTTCGTCCGGATCAGGCGAGCCCGGCGGGATCCGAACCGGAAGGCTCAGGTGCGCAGGCTCGGGCGGGGCGGGACGCCACCGGCCACGGCCCGCTGCCTGGGGGCCGCGGTGCCGGTCCAGCAGGTGCCTCGGCGGGAGAGGAGGCGGCGGAGCCAGAGTTCGGTGGAGACGAGGTCGGCGAGGCCGTCGAGGGGCAGGGGTTCGCCCTCGGAGGCGGCCCGGAGCGCCTTGCGGACGACACGCGCCTCGATGAGGCCGGCGTCGGCGAGAAGGGGCGCGTCGAAGAGGGCCATGAGGTGGGGAAGGGCGGCACGGAGGCCCTTGCGTGCCGTGGCCGTCGAGGTGGCCTGGGTGGAGGTGCCCCATCCGGGGGGCAGGTCGTGGATGCCCGCGCCCGCGAGGACCGTGCGGAGGATGTCCCCTCGCGCCCCCGGCCGGACCCGCAGCGATTCGGGGAGGTCGCGGCAGGCGCGTACGACCTGGTTGTCGAGGAAGGGCGCGTGCAGGCGCTGGCTGCGGACCTCCGCGGCCTGTTCCAGGATGCGCTGATCCGTGGCCAGCCGGGCCAGCGCGGCGCGGGCGCGCGCCTCGCCGGGACGCTGCACGGGCACCGGCCTGGTCGCCGCCTCCGTCAGACGAACCGATACTTCAGCGAGGGCCTCACCCGTGAGCCAGCGCGCCGCCGGGCCGGGACGCGACCAGGTCAGCGCGGCCAGGGAGGCGTCCACCGGGCCCACGCCGTTGGCGCGGGCACCGGAGCGGTTCGCCTCCAGCAGTCGGTCGGCCGCCGTTTCGAGACCGGTGCGGTACGGCGTACGGGCCAGCCTGCGCGCGGCCCGGTAGACGGTGAGCGGGATGAACAGGGACTGCGGTGAAGGCCCTTCCGCCCTGGCGAGCGCGGTCACCGGGCGCAGCAGATGCCGGCGTCTTCGGTCCAGCAGGAGATCCGCGAGCCGCGCCGGGTGCGCGTCGAGGACCTGTCTGGCCCCCGCGCCGGTGAAGTGGTCGGCGCTGCCGGAGGCGAGCCGGGCGCGGTGGCGTTCCGCGGTGACCAGGGAGGGCGCGGGCTCGTCGGTGAGGGGCCCGTTCTCCAGGCCCGCGTACGGGAGCGCCTCCTCCCCCGACGCGACGACGACATGGTGCAGCCGGGGGTTCTCGGCGATGGCGCGCGCCCGTTCCAGTTCGGGCTCGCGGCCGTCCTCGGTGAGGTCGTTGAAGGTGACGGCGAGAAGGCGTTCACCGGCTCCCGTGCCATGGCCGAGGACCGTGCCGGGCACTCCGGGCAGCCCCGCGGCGAGCAGTGCCAGCGTTCCGGAGGCGCTGCCTCCGGAGAGGTCGGCGCCGATGCCGGGCGCGGGCGCGCCTCTGCGGGCGCGCCGTTCCGCGGGCCCCATGCCCGGTACGGGCCCCGGGTCCGGAGGCAGGGTCTCCGGCGCGTGCCGGGGTGCGGTGAGCCTTGCCCGTACCGCTTCGATCAGCGCGTCCCGTACGCCGTCGACCGCGCGGTCCGCCTCGATCTGCGGCCCGGCGACGGCGAGGGAGGCGACCGGCTCGTATCCGGTGATCTCGCGGGAGCCCTCGCGCAGGATCAGGGCGTGGCCCGGCGGGATGCGCTTCACACCGGCGTACGGGGTCGAGTCGCGCAGCGCCTCCGGCGTCTCCGGGCAGGCGAGCAGCGCGGCCAAATGTCCGATGTCGAGCTGCGCTTCGATCAGATCGGCGAGCGGGAGTGCGGCGGTGGCGTACGCGGTGCCGTTCGCCCAGGGGGTGTAGTAGACGGGCCGCGCGCCCGCGAGGTCGCCGGCGATCGTGATCCGGCGTCCGGTCTGGACGACGGCGGTGTAACTGCCGGGCCACGCGGTCAGATGCCGCAGCGCTCCGCCGCGCGCCGAGAGCAGTCCGGCGCGCAGTTCGTCATCGCCGACCGCGCAGCACCCGAGAACGGCGATCCTGGTGAAGGGGTCGATGCTGACGACGCGTACCTCGTCGGGCCGCCAGTCCCCCACCGCCCAGAGCGGATCGGGGTCGCCCCACAGGAGCTGGGAGCCGACGGGATGGACCGAACGTCCCTCGTCGGAGGCGCCGACGACCCCGGCCGAACCGAAGTTCGCGGCGATACTGCTCCACCCCACCAACCAACGCACCGCCGCCTCCACAGGCTGTGGACAAAATTCGCTCACCGAGCCGAGCCGGGCCGGGCCGGGCCGAAGGAGTCGGGCCGAGCCGAGTCGGGCCGGATGGTGACTCCCGGTCTCGTCGGCTTCAGGACTTCCCGCGGTCCGGGCAGTGCCGACGGTCCCCGGCGGTCCAGGTGTCCGGATTTCCGGGTACCTGGACCGCCGGGGGTCGTCGGAGGTCACTGGGCTACCCCGGCTGAACCCGGCCGTTCGGGAACATGCTGCCACGAAGGAGCGGAACAAGACGGACCCCGGGTAGCACGAGCAAAAAGTGAACGCGCCTGAGTCATGACCGATTTGGCGACGGTTCAGAAGACCGCGGAAGGATCACGTCAGCCCCATACATGTACAAAGACCACGAGAAGGACAGTCGACATTCGGCCATTTTTAGGGCGATCGGAACCGCCGTCCATCGGCACGGAGCGACACCGAACCGGTGCACAACCGTCCGGATCCGCGCCTCCCGGCGTGCCGGCGCCGCGCCCCGACGCGCGCTTGGATGCGGGCTGACTCGGCGCCCGCTCCGCATCCGTTCCGCGCCTGTTCCGCGCCTGTTCCGCGACTCCTCCACGCCCGGAACCGGGCCGGGTCCGGGCCTCGTCCGGGCAGCGTCCGCACCGGATTCACACGGTCCGTCTGTCGGGCCCGCGCAGGCCCGGCGCGGGATCGGCGCTGAGCCGACCACCGTGACCGATGCCGGATCACGTCGGCGGACGTACCGGCGGACCTGCGTATGAACGTCCCGTCGGCGCGCTCGGATACGCCAGTCCGGGAGGCGGGGTTCGCCTCCCGGACCGGTCCGCCGCCCGCGGGGATTGAAGGCGGCGGTGTCCCCCAGCCCACTGGTTCCAGTACGCAGCGGGCCGACCCACGCAACTCTCATGGAAGCCCTCGCACCACCCTGCGGCCAGAGCGCACGAACGGGCGCACGGCCACACAACGGGAGCACGACGAGGGGCGGTGAGGGGTACGGAAGGCGAGGCGGCGGACGGCCCTGGGCCCGCGCACGGACGAGCGGGGACGGCGCACAGGAGGAGTGCGGAAGGAGTGCGGAAGGAGTGCGGGAGGAGCGCGGGAGGAGCGCAAGACGAGCGCGGAACGGCCTCGGCAGGAGTACGGCGGGCCCGCTGGACGAGTTCGGGAGGCGGCACGGGAACCGCCCGTACCGCGGTGGCCGTCGGCGATGCTCCGGCAGCGGCCGCGGAGGCGGCGCGCGGACGTCACGGTACGGGCCGGAGGAGGTGCGCAAGGGGGCGCGCCGATGAACCCGCCGCGGTCACGCCATCCGTGGCCTGTTCACCGTCCGTCCGCGTCCGGTTCGCTCCAACGCACAACAATCTCGCCATACGGAACACCGCCTCTTAACGGTCGGGATGTGGCGAACTACGCTGGGTTTACTGATGTTCTCAACCGACGGGCATATTCCGAGGGGCTCGGCCAGGAGCTTTTGCAACCGGGATCCACACCGGGGCAGGAGCGGAACCCGAAAGGGACCCGGCCGGGGCAGCGGAAGCCGCCCGCCGGGGAGACTCAGCACGAATGCCGCGCGCCGGACAGGGACGCGGCGGCCGTCTGTGTGTCGAGGGGTGGCGCATGTCCAGGGAGCAACGCGGGCCGAACGAAAAGCTCGGCACCGTTCTCGCCCTCGCGGGAATCAGCAACGCCGGGCTCGCCCGGCGGGTCAACGACCTCGGAGCGCAGCGCGGTCTGACCCTCCGATACGACAAGACGTCCGTGGCGAGATGGGTGTCCAAAGGCATGGTGCCCCAGGGCGCCGCGCCCCACCTCATCGCCTCGGCGATCGGTGCCAAGCTGGGCCGTCCCGTGCCCTTGCACGAGATCGGACTCGCGGACGCCGACCCGGCCCCCGAGGTCGGACTCGCCTTCCCGCGTGATGTGCGCGCGGCGGTGAAATCGGCCACCGATCTGTACCGTCTCGATCTGGCGGGCCGGCGCGCCGGCAGCGGCGGAATCTGGCAGTCCCTGGCCGGTTCCTTCGCGGTGAGCGCGTACGCGACCCCCGCGTCCCGCTGGCTGATAACACCCGCCGACCCGTCGGTCGAGCGCACGCCGGAGGGCACGGCCGCGGAGGAGTCCCCCACGCGCGTGGGCCACAGCGATGTCACCAAGCTGCGCGAGGCGGCGGAGGACGCGCGCCGCTGGGACTCCAAGTACGGCGGAGGGGACTGGCGTTCGTCGATGGTCCCCGAGTGCCTGCGGGTGGACGCCGCGCCGTTACTGCTCGGGTCGTACTCCGACGAGGTCGGCCGCGCCCTCTTCGGCGCGACCGCCGAACTGACCAGGCTCGCCGGGTGGATGGCCTTCGACACCGGCCAGCAGGAGGCGGCGCAGCGGTACTACATCCAGGCGCTCCGTCTCGCGCGCGCGGCGGCGGACGTTCCGCTCGGCGGCTATGTACTGGCATCCATGGCGCTGCAATCCATCTACCGGGGCTTCGCCGACGAAGGCGTCGATCTGGCGCAGGCCGCGCTGGAACGCAACCGTGGCCTCGCCACCGCACGGACGATGAGCTTCTTCCGGCTGGTGGAGGCCCGGGCGCACGCCAAGGCCAACGACGCGGTCGCCGCGGGGGCCGCGCTGAAGGCGGCGGAGGGCTGGCTGGAACGGGCGCGGGAGGGCGATCCCGATCCGTCCTGGCTGGGCTTCTACTCGTACGACCGGTTCGCCGCGGACGCGGCGGAGTGCTACCGCGATCTGCGGGCCCCCCGCCAGGTCCGGCGCTTCACCGAGCAGGCGCTGTCACGGCCGACGGAGGAGTTCGTCCGCTCGCACGGCCTGCGGCTCGTGGTCAGCGCGGTCGCCGAGCTGGAGTCGGGGAACCTCGACGCGGCGTGCGCGGCGGGGACGCGCGCGGTGGAGGTCGCCGGCCGGATCTCCTCGGCGCGGACGACGGAGTACGTACGGGATCTGCTGCACCGGCTCGAACCGTACGGGGACGAGCCACGGGTGGTGGAGCTGCGGGAGCGGGCGAGGCCGCTGCTGGTGGCCCCGGCGTAGCGGGCGGGACGGCGAGCGGGCGAGTGCTTGCGGGCGTGGCGTGCTCGTGGGCGTGGCGTGCTCGCGGGCGGATTCCTGCGGGCAGGTGCTCGCAGGCAAGTGCTCGCAGGTGGACTCTTGCGGGTCAGTGCCTGCGGGTGCTCTTCCGTGGCCTTCCGGGGCGTCCGCCTCCGGGCGTCCTCCGGCTTTCGGGGCGTCCGCCGGTTCGCCCTCCGGTTCGCCCGCCGAGGCCGGAGGCCGCTGGCGCACCCGCCGGGCGCAGGCGGCCCTGGTCCGTCATCGCCCGCGATCTTCAGGGTCTTTCTCACGTCTGGATTTCAGCTGGTTTAACGCCATTGTCAGCGGGCCAGTGCACTATCGGGGTGGGAGGTGACGCGGTGATGGCGTCCAGGCATGGTTTCGACTGTGATGTGCTGGTGATCGGTGGCGGGATCGTCGGTCTGTCGACGGCCTACGCGCTGACCCGCGCCGCACCCGGGACCAGGGTCGTCGTCCTGGAGAAGGAGCCGGGGACGGCCCGGCACCAGACCGGGCGGAACAGCGGCGTCATCCACAGCGGGATCTACTACCGGCCGGGATCGCTGAAGGCGCGGTTCGCGGTGCGCGGTGCGGCCGAGATGGTGAAGTTCTGCGCGGAGTACGGCATCGCGCACCAGGTCACCGGGAAGCTGATCGTCGCGACCGGGCGGGACGAGCTGCCACGGCTGCACGCGCTCGTCCAGCGCGGCCGGGAGAACGGCATTCCGGTACGGGAGCTGGGCCCCGCGCAGATCACGGAGTACGAGCCGCAGGTGCGCGGCCTCGCGGCGATTCAGGTCGGCACGACGGGCGTGTGCGACTTCGGGGCGGTCGCCGGGCGGCTGGCCGAGGCCGCGGACGGGGCCGGGGCCGAGATCCGCTGCGGCGAGGAGGTCACCGTGGTGGACCGGCGCCCCTGGGGAGTCGCGGTGCGCACCGCCTCCGGAACGGTGCTCAGGGCGCGGGTGCTGGTGAACTGCGCGGGACTGCACTGCGACCGGGTGGCGCGGCTGGCGGGTGACGATCCGGGCATGCGGATCGTGCCCTTCCGGGGCGAGTACTACGAGCTGGCGGACCCCTCGCTCGTACGGGGCCTGGTGTACCCCGTACCGGACCCGGCCTTCCCCTTCCTGGGCGTCCACCTCACGCGCGGCATCAACGGCGGCGTACATGTGGGGCCGAACGCGGTCCCTGCGCTGGCGCGCGAGGGGTACGACTGGTCCACGGTGCGCCCGCGCGAGCTGGCCGGCACGCTCGGCTGGCCCGGCTCGTGGCGCATCGCGCGCCGCCACTGGCGGTACGGCGCGGGCGAGCTGCACCGGTCGCTGTCGCGCGGCGCCTTCACGGCGTCGGTCCGCCGTCTCCTCCCCGCCGTGACCGAGGCCGATCTGCGGCCCGCTCCGGCGGGCGTTCGCGCCCAGGCCGTGCTCCGGGACGGGACCCTGGTGGACGACTTCCTGATCCGCGAGACGCGGCGCGTCATCCACGTCCTGAACGCGCCGTCACCCGCGGCGACGGCGTCACTGCCCATCGGCCGGGAGATCGCCGACCGGGCGAGACGCCTGCTGGCGAACGTGTAGGGGCGGAGCCGCGTCCGTGTGAGGGGCCGCGTCCGTGTCCAGGGCCGCGGCCGTGAGGGCCCGTATCCGGAGGTGCCGCGTCCGGAGTGGCCGTATCTCACCGGTGCGGGGTGCCTCCGGTGCGGGCCCCCGCCGGGGCTCCGTCCCGCGTCCCGCGCCTCAGACGCCGGCGGGGCCGCACGCGCTCGGCGCGCCGTAGAATCGATCGCACTGTGTCCACACTCCGAAACGCTCCCAGCGACCCCACCCCGCCCCTCCGCCCCCGGAGCGCCCCCCGCTTCCCCGGAGGGCCGCTCGCCGACCCCGCCGGGTCGCATCATGAGCGCCGGATCCGGAGTTTTCAGCCACGGCGGAGCCGGGTGACCGCAGGGCAGGAGGACGCCCTCCAGCGGCTCTGGCCCGTGTGGGGTTTCGACATCGACGGGCGCCGGACCATCGATCTGGAGGAGATGTTCGGCGGGCTGCCCGTCGTACTGGAGATCGGCTTCGGGATGGGCGAGGCCACCGCACGGATGGCCGCGGACGACCCCGCGACCGGCATACTCGCCGTCGATGTGCACACGCCCGGACAGGGCAATCTGCTCGGTCTCGCGGAGCGGAACGGACTGTCCAACATCCGGGTCGCCAACGGTGACGCGATCATCCTCCTCCGCGAGATGCTCGCACCCCGCTCCCTGGACGGACTCCGCGTCTACTTCCCCGACCCCTGGCCCAAGAAGCGGCACCACAAGCGGCGGCTGATCCAGCCGGAGTTCCTCACGCTCGCCGCCGAACGGATGAAGCCCGGCGCGGTCCTGCACTGCGCGACCGACTGGGAGCCGTACGCGGAACAGATGCTGGAGGTTCTCTCCGGGCATCCGGAGTTCGAGAACACCCAGGAGGACGGCGGATTCGCCCCCCGCCCCGGCTTCCGGCCGCTGACCCGCTTCGAGGGGCAGGGACTGGACAAGGGCCACAGGGTATGTGACCTGCTCTTCCGGCGTCGCGCCCAGGAACCGTCCTAACGGCTCGCCCTTGGGAACCGCCTTGGGCGCGCGCCCTGGCAGCCCGGCGACCCGATTCGGCGGGCTGTTCCAGAAACCGTCTCGGGAACGGCTCCGGCAGCCGTACGAGACGCCCTCCCGGTTCCCTCCTGGTCCCTCCCGGCGCTGCCCGTGTGGCGTGAAAAGGCCGGATGCCCAGCCGGGACGGTCTGAAGCGCTTCGGCGTGTAACCGCCGGTCACCCCCTGCGCCATCGCCAGGTGTCAGTACTCCTCGTTAGGGTCGATGGGTGTACGAGCCGTCGCCCCAGCATCAGCCGCCGCATCCGGCAGCCCAGCCGCCGCCCCGTGCGGCGGATCCGCCTGTGCTGCCCGCGCCCCCGCACCCCGTTGTTCCGGCGTTCCAGGAGCAGCCGCTCTTCGACGCCATGCCCGAGCAAGCCCGCTGGCGCTACAAGCCGCGCCGGGCCTCCCGGCTCTGGCGCAGCAAGGCGATCCGGGCCGGAGTGCTGATCACGCTCCTCGCGCTCTCCGGGCTCGTCATCCTCGCCCTCGTGCGTGAACAGACCGGTACCGAGGGCTTCCTCGTCGGTATCGGGCTCGCCACGCTTCCCGTCCCGCTGCTCGCCGCGGCGTTCCGCTGGCTGGACCGGGTCGAGCCGGGCCCCTGGCGGAACCTCGCGTTCGCCTTCGCCTGGGGCGCGTTCGCGGCGGCGCTCGTCGCGATCATCGCGAACACTTTCGCGACCCGCTGGATAGCGACCGCCACCGCCGACCCCGCGAGCGCGGACACCCTCGGCGCGACGGTCATCGCCCCGATCGTCGAGGAGAGCGCGAAGGCCGCGGCGATCATGCTGATCTTCATCTTCCGGCGGCAGGACTTCACCGGGCTCGTCGACGGCATCGTGGTCGCCGGGTTCACCGCCACCGGCTTCGCCTTCACCGAGAACATCCTCTATCTGGGCACCGCGTTCGACGAGGACCAGGCGATGGGCTCATCGGGCTTCGCCTCGGTGACGGTGGCGACCTTCTTCGTACGGATCGTCATGTCGCCGTTCGCGCATCCGCTGTTCACCGTGCTGACCGGCCTCGGCTTCGGGATCGCGGCGCTGGCGGCCCGTCGGCAGCGGATACGCCGGGTCGCGCTGCCCCTGCTCGGCCTCGCCCTGGCCATGGGCATGCACGCGCTGTGGAACGGCTCGACCTCACTCTTCGGCCCTTGGGGCTTCTATCTGGTGTACGGGGTGTTCATGGTCCCCGTCTTCGGGCTGCTCACCTGGCTGACGATCTGGTCCCGGCAGCGCGAACTGCGCACGGTCTCCACCGAACTGCCCGCCTACGCCGCCGCGGGCTGGATCGCGCCCGCCGAGCCGCCGGCGCTTTCGTCCATGAAGGCGCGCAAGGCCGCCCGGACCTTCGCCATGCAGCGGCAGGGACCGGCAGCGGCACACGCCGTGTCGGAGTACCAGCGCTTCGCGACCTCGCTGGCGTTTCTGCGCCACCGGGCGCGGCGCGGCGCGGCGGACCCGGACTTCGCCGAGCGGGAGCAGGAACTGCTGCACCACATGTGGCAGCGGAAGGACATGGCGGGCCCGGCGCTGACGTACGCGGCGCGCGCGACGGGACGGGTGTGGGCACCGCCCCCGTACCGCGACTACGAGGGGTACAACCCCTACCGCGCCTGACCTCACCGGCGACCCCGGCACCGGCCGAACGAGGGAAACGACGGAACAGCGGGAGAGCGGAACGGCAGGTCGGCAGTGCGGGGAAGACCGGCAGCCCTGACGTCGGGGGGTGAGCGCCAGAGCTGCCGGAGATCGTCGTGCACCTTCTGAGGATCGCGGAGGGCGGCTCGCGGAGCACGGGTCAAGGAGCACGGAGCGCGGGTCAAGGAGTACGGAGCGCGGCTCGCGGAGCACGAACGCCGTCCGCCTCCGGACCGCGCAGGACTCGAGGCCACGATTCCGCGTCCACGATCGTGGGGCCATGCGCCGCAGACCGCGGGCCATGCGACCGCGGGCCCCCACGGGCCGCCGCAGATGTCGGCGACCCCGTGTACCGCGTGTCAGCCCGTGTCAGATGTTGAGTCCCTTGCTCCGCAGCCACGCCGCCGGGTCGAGCGTCGAGCCGCCCGCGGTGTGGACCTCCAGGTGCAGGTGAGCGCCGGTCACATTGCCGGTCGCGCCGACGCGGCCGATCGTCTCGCCCGCGCCGACCTTCTGGCCCGCGCTCGCGGTCATCGACGACAGGTGCGCGTACCAGACCTCCGTACCGTCGTTCAGCTCCAGCACGATGCGGTAGCCGTACGATCCGGAATAGGCCGCCGACTTGATGGTGCCGCCGGCCACGGCCTTGACCGGGGTCCCGCTCGGGGCCGCGAAGTCGAGGCCGGTGTGCTGGCCCGACGACCACAGCGAACCGGACTGGCCGAAGGTGGAGGTGATGGTGTACGAGGAGGTGGGCAGCGAGAAGCTCTTCGCGAGCTTGGCGAGGCGTTCGGCCTCCGCCTTGGCCTTGGCCGCTGCCTCGGCCTTCTTCTTCTCGGCGTCCGCCTTCGCCTTGGCCGCCGCCTCGGCCTTCTTCGCAGCGGCCGCGGCCTTCTCGGCGGCTGCCCTCTCCGCCTCGGCCTTCTTCTCGGCCGCCGCCTTGGCCTGCTGCTGCTCGGCCTGCTGAAGGATCCGGGAGCGCAGGGCCTCGCCCGCGCCGTCCTTGGTGTCGCCGGCGCTCTCGGCCTCGGCCGCGCCGCCGATGGTGCCCATCGCGGCGAGCGCGGTGTTGCCGCCGTCCGCGTCCTCGGAAGGGGTCAGGCCGTCGGGCAGGTTGTCCGAGATCTGGTCGGGAAGCGAGATGGAGAGCGCGGGCTTGTTCTGCGCGGTGGCGATGCCGCCCGCGCCGACCGCCGCGATCACGCCGACGCCGAGGACCGTGGAGCTACGGGCGAATCCGCCCCGCTGCTTCATGACACGGTGCCGTCCGCGTACCGGACGGACGCTCTCCTCGGTGGGGTTCCATTCCCCGAATGACCGCTCGGCCCCCTCTTGGCTGAAAACGCCGGTGGTGGAGGGCCTCACGGACCTGACGGGCGCTTCCGGGGCAGGGCTGTTGGACGCCACTGAGGCGTACTCCTTTCCTTCCTTCTCGCCTACCGGGTTAGCTGACGGGTTCGGAGCAGGAAGGTCTCCTACGAGAGTCTCCGCAGGGTGCGAAGACGCCCGATTCACCCCAAAAGGTGGTTCCCCGGTTCCCTTGCGGGATTCGGCGCATGCGCGCGGTGCCGCCCTGACGGCGGCTGGGACGACCGCGCTGCGTTATCGAACGTTAATAGACTGGGGGGCCGGATTCCAAGCCGTTCCGGGTGATCGTTAACGCGCTCGCGCCAGACCAACCGGGACACAAGAGGCCGGAGTCGGGCGACTTGAACGTCACTTCAGCAACATCACACGCCTGACAGTTCGTCAAATTCTATGCGGAGAGCCGTCCTTCGACTACACATGGTGCTGACGGCCCGGTGAGAGAACATTCATGCGATCGTGGCCCGCCTCTCACCACCGGGCCCTCGGTCACCCTCATGGCTGTGGGACAGCCGACATCGCGCTCCGGCGTGTCAGCCGTTGTTAGCCCGGCCGGGTGACCGCCAGCAGCGCCAGATCGTCCGTCAGCCCGTTGCGCGTATGCCGTCGCACATCGTCGACCAAGTCGTCCAGCAGCTCTTCCGGTCCCGGAAAGGGCCGCCCGGTGAGGCGGGCCGCGGGGTCGTAGAAGAATCCGGCCTTGTTCCGCGCCTCGGAGAGGCCGTCCGTATAGATCAACAGCGTCGCCCCGGTCGGCAGGGGATGCGTCTCGGCCCGGTCCGGCCAGTGCCCCAGATCGCCCATGCCCAGCGGAAGCGCCGCCTCCAGCGGCGCCAGATAGTCCACCCGGCCGTCGCCGTACAGCAGCAGCGGCTCCGGGTGTCCCCGGTTCACCAGCCGCACGGCACCGCCGCCGCGCGGAATCTCGGCGAGCACGGCGGTGGCGAACCCCTCGAAGGCGTCCAGACTGCCCTGCCGCTCGGCCTCGCGGATCAGCGCCCGGTCCAGCCGCCCGGCGACCGCTTCCAGTGAACTCTCCTGCTCAGCCGCCTCCCGGAACGCCCCGATGATCACCGCCACCGCCTCGACCGCCCCCAGCCCCTTTCCCCGTACGTCCCCGACCACCAGCCGTACACCGTGCGGAGTGTCCTGTACGGCGTAGAGATCCCCCCCGACGAAAGCGTCCGCGAGCGCCGCCTCGTAACGTGCGGCGGTACGGAGCCCTCCGATCTCCGCGGAGGGGGTGGGCAGCACGGCCCGCTGGACGGTCTCGGCGATGACCCGGGCGGACGCGAGCCGCTGGCCGCTGCGCTGGACGACGCGATTGATGAGTAACGCCAGCGCGGAGACGGTGACCACCGTGCTCAGCTCGGTGTACGAGTGAGGCTGCCCCGCAGTCCCGTTGTAGACGTTCAGACTCAGCTCGGCCAACGTCACCATGATCCCCGTCAGCAGGGTGTTGAGCCACGAGAAGAAGGGTGCGGCGACCAGCGGAGCCGCCGCGAACATCGGCACGGCGGTGTAACTCGGGGGAAGTCTGAGGTCGTAGGCCACTCCCACGACGATCATCAGTACGGGCAGCATGCGGACGAAGCGGCGCGCACCGTACCCACTGCGCTGCTCTTGGTGCGCCAAGGGTGCACTCCTCCCCGGTCCGCCAGCGGCAGCGGACGGTACCGCGCCCCTCTACAGGCTCGCCGCGATGGGGCTCGGGGGCGAGCCGCCATCGGCCGAATGGGGTAACGCGGTGCGCTGCGCGGTCGGTACGCACGGTCAGTACGTGCGGTCGGTACGCGGGGTCCGCACGCGCCCGTCGGCACGTGCCGTCCGTACGCGGAGGCCCGACCGGACGTGGATACGACGGTGGCCCGGCACTCTCGCCGAGTGCCGGGCCACCGTCTTCAGTAGCGGGGACAGGATTTGAACCTGCGACCTCTGGGTTATGAGCCCAGCGAGCTACCGAGCTGCTCCACCCCGCGTCGTTGGACATAACCTTACGCCATCCGAAGCAAGATCCACTCCATTTTTCCGGCGCGGTACGGCACGAGGTCGCGGATCAGCCGGTATGACCGGAACCGGGATCAGACCGGACCGACGGCAGCGGGGCGGCGAGCCGGTGACGACGGGGTCGGGAACAGAGGAGCAGGAGCAGGATCGAGAGCAGGATCGGGGTCGGATCCCGCTCGGGTCCTGCTCGCGTCCTGCTCGCGTCCTGCTCGGGTCGGGTCGGGTCGGCTCGGGTCGGATCGGGTCACCGGGTTCAGTCGGTGAGGTGCCGCTCCCCGTACACCTTCATCGCGTCCCGGACGAAGGCCGCGGTCCCCTCCCCGTACCGGTCGTAGTTCTCACCGAAGCGCGAATCGGCGACGTACATCTCACCGAGTCCGACGAAGTGCCCCTTCGAGGGGCCACTGCCGCCGCCCGCCAGGGACTGCCACGCGTACATACGGCGGGTGATCTCCTGCGCCTCCTCGCTGTCGGCGGACCTGCCGTCCCGCAGCGCGCGGGCGTAGTCGCGGGCGATGGTGTCGTGCTCCTGGAGGTGTTCCTTCTTCTGCCGGTCGGTGAGCTGACGCCACCAGCGGTCGCTCTTCTCGTACGCGTCCCGGCCCCAGCGCTCGGTCACCTCCTGCTCGTACTGCGAGTGATCGAACCCGTCGAACACTTCCTCGGCCATGAGTTCCTCTCCTCTCTCGGTCTTGCGGAGAGTGGTCCGCACCGAGGCGATCTGCCGCCGGATGCGCTCTCGCTCCTGCTCCAGCAGCCCCAGATGGGCCCGGAGCGCGGCGGCCGTGTCGCGCTGCCCCTCCAGCACCTCGGCGATCGCGGGCAGACCGAGTCCCAGTTCCCGCAACAGCAGGATCCGTTGCAGGCGCACGAGCGCGTCCGGCCCGTAGTAGCGATAGCCGTTGGCGCCGATACGGCTGGGCTCCAGCAGTCCTACGTCGCCGTAGTGCCGCAGGGTGCGGCTCGTCGTGCCGGCGCGGCGCGCGATTTCCTGGATCGACCACTCCATGCCCTGAACGCTAAATCTTGACGTTGCGTAAAGGTCAAGCCCGGACGGCCCGCACAGCCCGTGCCCGGATCACGGCCCGCACCACGGAAGAGCGCCCGCGCGACGGGGAGTCGGCGGCGGGCGCGGGGAGCCTGCGGCGGGCGCGGGCTCAGGGCTGGAGCCGCGCCGCGCGGGCCGTCAGATAGCGCGCCTCCGGAACGCTGAGCGTGCGCCGGGCGGCGAGTCGATAGGCGGCACAAGCGCCGTCCGGGTCCCCGGCCTTCTCCAGCAGATGCGCGCGTACGGCGTCGAGCCGGTGGTGCCCCTCCAGCCGGTCCTCCAGCTTGGCCACCTCGGCGAGCCCGGCCTCGGGCCCGTACACCATCGCCACGGCGACGGCTCGCCCCAGTTCGGCCATCGGCTCCGGAGCCAGCCGTACGAGCAGGTCGTACAGCGCGAGAATCTGCGGCCAGTCGGTGGCGTCCGCGCTCTCCGCCTCGTCGTGGAGCGCCGCGACGGCCGCCTGAAGCTGATACGGGCCGGCCGGCCCCTGACGCAGGGCCTCCTCGACCAGCGCGACGCCTTCCTCGACGGCCTTGCGGTCCCAGCGGGTGCGGTCCTGTTCGTCGAGCGGGATCAGCTCGCCGTGCGGCCCGGTTCGGGCGGCGCTGCGGGCGTCGGTGAGCAACATCAGCGCGAGCAGCCCGGTGACGGAACCCTCGCGCGGCAGCAGCCGGCGTACGGAGCGGGTCAGCCGGATCGCCTCGTACGCCAGGTCGGAGCGGTGGAGGACACTGCCGGACGTGGCCGTATAGCCCTCGTTGAAGATCAGATAGAGGACCTGGAGCACGGCGGCGAGCCGCCGGTCGCGGTCCTCGGGCCCCGGCGCCCGGAACGGCACCCCTTTGATCTTCTGCTTCGCGCGGCTGATCCGCTGGGCCATCGTCGCCTCGGGCACCAGATGCGCGCGGGCGATCTCGGCGGTGGTCAGCCCGCCGACCGCGCGTAGCGTGAGCGCGATCTGCGCGGCCGGGCTGAGGTCGGGGTGACAGCAGAGGAAGAGAAGGGTGAGGGTGTCGTCCTCGGACGGCGCGCGGCTCTCGCCGGGCGGGGGCGCGGTGAACGCGTCGCGTGGCGCGAGGTTCGCGACGGTCTCCTCGCGTCGCCGCCGGGCCTCCTCGCTGCGCAGCAGGTCGGTGAGCCGCCGGGAGGCGACCTTGATCAGCCAGCCGCGCGGGTTGTCGGGGATCCCTGTGCCGGGCCACTGTTCGGCGGCGGCGAGGAGCGCTTCCTGTACGGAGTCCTCGGCGAGGTCGAAGTGACCGTACCGGCGCACGAGCGCACCGAGGACCTGCGGCGCGTGCAGGCGCAGCAGGTCCTCGATCGTGGTCGTGCGGTTCATTCAGTTGTGGATATCACACCGGACTGTCACTCACCCCGGCGATCCCGACCGGCCGGGCATCCACCGGTCAGGCATCCACCGGTCGGACATCCACCGGTCGGACGTTGACCGGTCAGGCATCGACGGGTCGGACATGGACGGGTCAGGCATCGACGGGTCAAGCGTCCTCCGGTCAGGCATCGACCGGAGGAGCGTCCTGGATGGGGATGGGCCGGATGACGATCGGGAGCGGGACGGTACCGGCGGGGCACGGGCAGGAGGCGACGCGGGCGGCGATCTCCGTCACCCGCTCCAGGCTCTCGCAGTCGAGGACCCAGTACCCGGCGAGGACCTCCTTCGTCTCGCCGTAGGGGCCGTCCGTGATCACCGGCCGCCCGTCCTTACCGGCCAGGACGTACCGGGTCTGGGCGGGCTCGCCGAGCCCTTTCGCGTCGACGAGTTCGCCGGACTCGGCGAGGTCGTTGTTGACGGCTCCCATGAACTGGAACATCGTCTGGAGGTCCTGCTCGCTCCAGGCCGGGTTGCCTTCGGAGCCCTTGCCCGACATGGCCTCGTAAGCGGCCTGGGTGCCCTGGACCATCACCAGATACTTCATGACTTCACTCCCTCGGATGCGGGGTCGCCCTCTCCCGGGCAACTCTCACAGGGGACGTCGGAACCGATGACGGGTTCTCTACACATGCCGCGAAAGAACTTCGGATTTTTTCGACGCGCGTGGGCGGGGAGGGCGCGGGGGTGGGGGACGGACGGGTCCGGCGGGGACGGACGGGGCCGGCGTGCGGGTGGGCGGGTCCGGCGTGCGGGAGGGCGTGCGGGTGGACGGACCGGACCGGTGGCCCCGGAGGCCGGGGCCGGATCCGCTACTGGACCGCGCCGGCGACCTGGGCGACGGGGTCCGTGAGCGGCGCGAGCTGGTTGGGAACCTCCATGAGCTGATTGAGCCGGTTCAGCTCGTTGAGCTGGTTCAGCCCACTCAGGGAAGTCGCGTCGGGGGCGGCCTGCCCGCTGGTGTGCCCCGCCGCGGCCGCACCGGTGACGGCCATGGCGGAGGCTCCGGCGGCGAGGGCGAAGGCGGCGAGCATGCGCTGTGTCTTGGTCATGCCGGGGACAACGGCCCCGAGGCGCGGGGGGTCACGGCCACCGGGCGCGTACCAGAACGCCCAGGAAGGGAACCGGGTATGAAGAATCGTTTCTACGGTGAACTGGCGCGCCCGGATGGCTCAGTTGTTCGGTTTGATTCCCCTCTTGAGAGTGAGACGCGCGTACTCAAGTTGACGTGATCAAGAACCTGAAGCGCACCACTCTGGCCGCGGCCTTCGTCCTCCTTCCCCTCGCCCTGACCACGCCCACGGCCTCGGCCTCGGCCCATGCGGTGCCCTCGGCTCCGGTGGTTCCGGTGGCCCCGGTCAACCCTCTGGCACCGGCGACCTCGGTGGCCCTGACAGCGCCTGCCGCTCCCGGAGCCATTACCGCGCCCGGCGACGTGCAAGCGGCTCGGGCGCCTCAGACGGCTCGGGCGGCTCGGGCGGCTGAGACCGTGCCGATCCTCATCGCGATCAGCCGTCTGTCCGTCGCCAAGGAGAGCAGGGAGGGCTACCAGCGGGACCTCTTCAAGCACTGGAACGCCGGTCTCGACCCCCGTGACGGCTGCAACACCAGAGCGGAAGTGCTCATCGCGGAGGCGGTCGAGGCCCCTGCGGTCGGAGCCAAGTGCGCGCTGACCGGGGGCTCCTGGTGGTCGTACTACGACGACCGGACCGTCACCCCCGCCACCGCGCTGGACATCGACCACATGGTCCCGCTGGCGGAAGCCTGGGACTCCGGCGCCTCCGCCTGGACCGCCTCCCGCCGCGAGGCGTACGCCAACGACCAGGGCGCACCCGCCTCCCTCGTCGCGGTGACCGCCCGCTCCAACCGCTCCAAGGCCGACCAGGACCCGGCAGAATGGCTTCCCCCGTCTCCGGACGCGCTCTGCCGCTACCTCTCGGAGTGGACCGCGACCAAACTCCGCTGGGACCTCGCGGTGGACGAGACGGAACAGGACCGGCTGTTCACCCTGGCTATCGGCTGCATCGGCGACGAGGTCACGTACGAACCGGCCCCGTAGCCTCTGAGCGGGCCCTCTCCTCGGGGGCGAGGGCCCGCCATATCCCCTGACCGCTGGCCCCTGGTTGCTGAGCGGCGACCGGCGACCGGCGGGCCTATTCGGCCACTTCCGCGACGACGACGTACAGCGTCACGGCGGCGAAGAACGGTTCCTCGGCGAGGTGGTCGAGCCACTGCCGGGAGACCTCGGCGGAGAGGTAGCCCGCCGCGACGGCCCGTTCCGTAGTGCGCTGCAGACCGAGGATGGCGTCCGCGGCCCGCACATCGCGGAAGACCGACGTCACGGGGACGACCGCCGGGACGGTGAATCCGGCGTCCGTCGCAAGCCGGGCGAGTTGCCGCCCGATGACACCGTTGCGGACGATCCGGTCGGTGATGTGCCGGGCGTACGCGCGCGGGACGTCGAGGTCCGGGTAGTCGACGGCCAGCGAGTCCCAGTCGGGCTCCCCCATGACCAACCGCCCGCCCGGCCGCAGTACGCGCCGGGCCTCCGCGAGCGCCGTGGCCGGATCCGCCACATGCTGGAGCACCCGGTCGGTCCGGGCGCGGTCGACGCTGCCGTCCGCGAGGGGCAGTCGGTGGACGTCTCCGTCCCGTACGTCGACGGCGGACAGTCCTGCCGTACGCTCGCGGGCCCGGCCGGTCATCTCCGGGCTGGAGTCGACGCCGATGACCGCGCCGGAGTCTGTGACCGCACGGGCGAGGGCTTCGAGGTCGGTCCCCGGCCCGCAGCCCAGATCGAGGACGGTCTGACCGGGCCGCGCGTCGAGCGCGTCGAACAGGACGCGCTTGTACGCACGACCGACGTCGGAAGCGGCGGTCCGGTCCAGATAACCGACCTCATCGGGAACCGCGGTCTCGAACACATGCCCGCTCACCCTGGCCATGGAGCGCGCCTCCCGTTCCAGGGCCGCCCGCCCCTGATCCGTGAGCCGGAACGGCCGCTGCCTGCCCTGCCCTTCGAGCGGCTCCACCAGATTCTTCGCCTCCAGGCGCGCGATGGCCCCGTACAGGCTTCCGGGTCCAAGACTCCGGCCGGACAGCTTCTCGATGGCGGTGTTGATGGCGTAGCCGTGCAGGGGCCCGTCGGCGAGGGCGGAGAGCACGAGCATCTGGGCGTCGTTGGTACGCATGACGCTATACTACGTGCTGCGTACTACGTGGCACGTAGTATCTCAGTATCTCTACAACTCCTCCGCGAAGGAACCTCATACGCCGTGTGGCGTTCCCCTGCGCTGCCCTCCTGCCTCCCCTCCCCAGTTCCAACGCCGGGTGGTCAGGGCCGGCCGGTGAACCGTTTCGATCAGTCCGGTCCGGCGCCTACGCGTCGTGCCCGTACGTCCCGTACTCCGGAAGACCCGTCGACTCGTAGACATGCACGGCGATTCCGCTCGGCGTCGTCTCGTTGTGCAGCAGGCGCAGGCCGGCCGGGGTACCGCCGTCCGGGAACAGGCGCCGTCCGCTGCCCACGACCACCGGGGCCATGGCGAGCCGCAGCTCGTCGATCAGACCGGCGGCCAGCAGGGACTGGCCGAGCCGGGCGCTTCCGTGGATCTGAAGCTCGCGGCCAGGCTGCCGCTTCAGCTCGGCGACTCAGACTCCGTGAAGTGCGGAAATTGATCGGTCACGCCTCGGCGCACCCTCGGACAACGCGATCCCACTACCAGCGGACGAACGGACCGATGGACCAAGGGCCGGGAGTCAGGGGAACGTTGACGATCGAGTCCTGGGGGCATGGTGCTCGGTTCGCCCCAGGATTCAGAGAGGAGCACCGCGCCACCCTCGCCGGGGTGCGATGCGGGTGATGGAGACGTTTTCGCCGCGTGCCTCTGACACCATGGAGCCGTGAGAACGAGCCATGGTCAAGTAACTGCAAAGCCGCTCTGACGTCGCAGCTCAGGAAGGGTTTTCCCCGCGCAGGCGGGGGTGTTCCGTCCTTGAGCTGATCGCCGACGGGCGTACGAACGTTTTCCCCGCGCAGGCGGGGGTGTTCCGACTCACGGTGGTCACAGGTCGTCTCCGTCCGGGTTTTCCCCGCGCAGGCGGGGGTGTTCCGCCGCTGGCCCCGCCCCGATCCGCAGGAGCACCGTTTTCCCCGCGCAGGCGGGGGTGTTCCGGGCATCTTCGTAGCGGCGGACGCGGCGAACACGTTTTCCCCGCGCAGGCGGGGGTGTTCCGGCGGTCGGCTGGGTGCCCAGGGCGACGCTGGAGTTTTCCCCGCGCAGGCGGGGGTGTTCCGGAGGAGAGGGGCAGAGATCGGGGCTCTGGTCAGTTTTCCCCGCGCAGGCGGGGGTGTTCCGACGGACCCCCGGCGGGTCCCGGTCCCGTACGGGTTTTCCCCGCGCAGGCGGGGGTGTTCCGGCGGCCTCCGTCTCACTGGCGAGGCAGGGCCTGTTTTCCCCGCGCAGGCGGGGGTGTTCCGTCCCTGAACAATCGCCGCGGAACCCCGGACCGATTGGCGGATTCCGAGGCTCCGCCGCTCAACGGGTCGCCGAGTCGCGTGCGCGCGGCAGCAGTAGCACCAGGACGAGACAGGCGACCGCCACCAGCCAGGCCGCCGGACTGCCGGGCGGGTGGAGGGGTACGGCCCACCACATGTGCGCCGTACGGCCGTCGGGGTTGGAGGCGCGGCCCAGGATGAGGTTGAGGATGAGGAACATCAGCCCCGAGGCCACCGCGACGGCCTCGTTCGCCACACGGTGCGCGATGAGCGCCAGGGCGAGCAGGAGTGTGGTGTTGCGGGCGATGTCCAACCCCACGGCCGGTACCGCCGCGTGCATGAGAACCACGGTGAGGACGACCGCGCCCCGGTCGAACAGGTGGACCGGTAGCACCGCCGTGCCCTCGGCCTGGTGAAGCCGCCGCTCCAGACAGTAGACGACAGCGGCGACGATCAGGACCGGGGTGAAGTAGGCGAGCTGGGCACTGCCCATACCACCGGTCAGGCTCGGCACCGGGACGTCGCTCGCACCCACCGTCCAGCACAGCACGACGACGAGCGCGACCGCTGAAGGAACGGCCCACCAGTGACGCACGGTGAGCGCGTAGAACTTCATGAGGCTCCCTTGGCGCAGCGTTCCTGGCGCACCGCCGCCGTGGCGAACCAATCAGCCTGTTGGTCGACCGGAAGCCGCCGGATCTTCTGGAGCGCCGCCCATTCCGGAGGCGGCATCGCCGTCCGTACGGATTCCTCGTCCACTCCGATCACCAGTGCGGCCCAGGCAGCGGCGGAAGAGCCCGGTTGCCCGCAGTCACGCACACCGGCGAGCGCGGCCGTACCGGCCACCGCCGACTCCGCCATGTCCGCCGCGAACCGCGCGGGGTCCTGAGCTCCGCGCTGTGGCGGAAGCGTCCAGTACAGCGGCCATGTGCCCGGTTCGAGCCGGGTCTTCACCGAGGCGATGCGCAACTCCTGCGGGGCGGCCACCCCTGCGTCCCTGAGCCGCTGGACCGGTGCGAGGGCATCGCGTCGAAGCTGTGGCAGGTATGACGCGTACTCCGGCGGTACGCAGAGTCTCGGTGACTGCCCAGCGCAGGTGTAGCCGACGCCGCGGGGGTTCGACGGGCGCTGGTATCCCCAGTCGCTGACCACGGCACGGCCGGCGACCAGGGTGACGGCCGCGGTGGCGCAGGCGGCCGATACCGCCCAGGGCCTTCGACGCGTCCTGGCCGCGAGCCACGCGGCGGCGGCAAGGCCGCAGGTGACGGCCCACGGGACGACGTACACCGCCGGAGTGCGCACATCGGTGACGGTCGACAGTCCGTCGATGAAGCCGCCCAGGTGCCGCACCCATGGGTTGTCCGTGGCGTGCGGCAGGGACAGCCAGGCCCAGCAGCCGATGCCCGCGGCGGGAGCCGCGATGCTCCTGGGCAGAGCCTGCCCGAGGCACCGGCCGATGACCAGCCAGCCGCAGGAGAGCACCACCAGGTGCGCCACGGCCAGCCATCCGCCGCCCGTCGGTAAAACGCCCACGGATCGGCGGGCCATCACGAGCGACCCGACGACGAGAACGAGCAGCAGCATCAGTACGGGCGCGGACGACCACAGGAACCGCCGGAACGCGTTGCGGCGGGCGGTCCGGCCCCATGCGTCGAGCACGCGGTGACGGCCGGCCTCCCAGGCGGCGGCTCCGGCCACTGCCGGGGCGACGGCGGCAATGCCGTAGGCGGCGAGTTCCCCAGAGTGAATCCCGTATTCCGTTGGTACGGGATACGCGGCGTCGTCGATGTAGAGAACCGCGTAGAACAGGATCGGAAGTACCAGCCAGGGCGCTGAGGAGGCACGGAGATTCGCCCAGGTGATCACTCGGCCGCCTCCAGGAGCGACGCGTAGGCGCTCTCCAGCCGCCGGCCCGGAACGCTGTCCGGGGCCGCCCGGTTCGCGAAGTCCCCGACCGAGCCCCGGTACCTCGGCCGTCCCGATTCGAGTACCACGACCTCGTCGAAGGCTTCGTCGAGATCGCCGATGTCATGCGTGGAGACGATCACATGGACCTTGCCGCGCAGCGAGATCAGCAAGTCGAGAAAACGCCGTCGCTGATGCGGGTCGAGCCCCACGGTCGGTTCGTCGAGCAGCAGCACCTCGGCGTCGTGAACCAGTGCCTGCGCGATGGCGACCCGCTGCTGCTGACCACCGGAAAGGGTTCTGATCCTGCTGTCGGTCTTCTCCGTGAGCCCGACCCTTTCGAGCGCCTCCGGCGCCGCCCGCCAGGCGTCCCGTTCCCGCAGCCCTTTGAGCCAGCCCACATAGGCCACATGCTCCCGGCACGTAAGCCCGGGAAGGAACCCGGAACGCTGCGGCAGCCAGGAGACCTTGCTCCGGTAGGTCCCGGCGTGCCTGCGAACGGCCGGGTCGAGCCTGCCGTACCGGATACGCCCCGCCTGCAAGGTCAGAGAACTGGCGCCGAGGGCCAACAGAGTGCTCTTGCCCGCGCCATTGGGACCGAGAAGGACGGTGTGGCCGGGCGAGAACGCCAGATCGAGCCGGTCGAGGACCACCCGGGCCCTACGGCCGTATCGGAAGGTGCAGGACTCGTACAGCAGGGGCATGTGAAGGACCTCGCGCGCTGGGGTCGGGACCCCTTCCCGGCGGGTGCTCATCCGGCACGGAGCGCCCGCCGAGAAAGGGGCGGGCTTCAGTACGTCACGGTCAGCGAGTTGACCGACACCCACAGGCTGACGGCGCCGTAGTTCACCGCGAAGTAGTAGTCACCTGAACCGTGGTTGGACCAGTTCCCGGAAGACGTGGACGTACTGCTGACAAAGCAGTTGGTGAAATTGGCGGTCGAGTACTGCGGGTCGGGGCCGAAAGTGTCCTTGCGGAGAGTGACATTGACGCCGCTATTGCTGCCGCTGTCCTCGCAGCCCGTGAACTTGATGTTGGTGGCACCGCCGGTGTCATACCAGCGACGGGATTCAAAGCCGGGACCGGCATTCACCAGATAGCTGGACCAGCTCGCTGCCTGAGCCGGTGAAATGAGGAGGCCCAGAGCCATGGCAGCACCCGTCACCACCACGGTTGTGCAACGTCTGGACTCACGCAGAGATAACAAGCGAGTTGATCTCATACACGCCTCCCGGAATAGCGGAATTGAACGACTCGAAAGGACACTCTTGACCAATCCCTGGCCAGAAAACAGAGAAAATCCGGCCGTCCCTGCGCAGGGCCGGTAGCGGAGTCCACTGCCCCATCGTGCGGCGGGTCCAGCCCCGCAAGCCGCGCCACCCGGGCGGCGGCATCGGCGGGGCGTGAGCACGGTCGAGCAGCAGAACCGGGTGCGGTTTTCCCCGCGCAGGCAGGGGTGTTCGCGTCCCGCCGGAGGGCCGGCACCTGCCCGGTCAGCCGTCTTCGGTCCTGAGGAGCAGCAGGTCGAACTCGGGCCCGTCGGGGGTGTTGCGGTACGGGCCCGCGTACTCGTATCCAAGTCGGGCGTACAGGTCGTGGCCGCGCCGGTTGGACGGCAGTGCGAGCAGGGACGACCAGCGCGGGGCGATGGCCTTGAGCAGTTCGCCGTGTATCCGGGAGCCGATGCCCTGGGACTGCCATGGTGGCCGGACTGCCAGCTCGCACAGGCCCATCAGCCGTTCGGTGCGCGCCCCTTCGGGCACGTGGTCGACCAGGCCGGGGCCGAACCAGTAGTCGGCCGAGCAGGGGAAGGCGTAGCCGAAGCCGACGGCCGTCCCGCCCGCGTAGGCGACGACCAGGGTGAACCCCTGGCGCTTGAGGTGCCCGGTGATCTGGCGGTGGAGCGCGGGAACGGACAGGCCCTCGGTCTCGGCATCGGGGTTGCCGACCAGCTCGGGGTGCGCGTCCGCCCAGATGTCGGCGACGACGTCGAGCATCCGCGGGACGTCGCCCGGTCCGTAGGTGCGGATCACCATGTCGGCGCTGGTGGCCACCGATTCCTCCTCAGCTGATGCCGGTGGTGGTGCGGTACTCCTCCAGCCGGTCGGCGACCGCAGGGACGGCGGCGTGCCGTCGCACGTCCCGGCTCAGGAGCCCTCGCCCATGGCGGAGCGCAGCCAGTCGAGCGGCCCCTGCGCGAGGAGTTCGTCGGCGAGCCGCTGGGCGGTTTCGGTCGTCAGGCGGGCGCGGCTGTTGTCGATCCACCGCTGTGCGCTCTCGTACCCCTGTGCCCGGTACTCGATCCCCTGAAGCATGCACTCCAGCTTGTCGGCGTCACGGGCACAGATGGCCTCGGCTGTCTCCTTCGCCTCGTACTCCGCGACCAGCTCGCGCACCGTCGACGCGAGCGCCTCAGGCATCCCGGCCGTCTGGTCGGCTGTCACGGCGAGCGGATCAGCGCCGGTCGTGTACTTCTTGCCGAGGTGGTTCACGTCCCCGGTGCGGGTCTCCTGCGAGTCGTGCCACACCGCGAGGAACGCCGCGCGCGCCGGGTCCGCACCTTCGAGCTTCGCAATGACGGACGCGATCAGAGATGTGCGCCACGCGTGCTCGGCAACACTCTCGGGATCCCGGATGCCAGCCATCCACCAGCCGCTCCGGCGGGTGTTTTTCAGTGTGCCCGCCTCGTACAGGAAGTGCGCCACAGCGGACAGGCCGTCAGCCACGGTCCGTCTCCTCTCACGCCTCGGCGAGGCGGATCGCGTATCGGAAGCCTTCCAGCTCACGGCGCGCCCGCGCCAACAGCTCTGGGCTATCCAACATCACCGGCAGGCGATCGCGTGCTGTCCGGCGCGTGAGAGCGGCCAGCCTCCGCGTCGCGTGCTGACAGAGCTCGCGGATCTCGGTCGCGACCCGTTGCGAGTACGAGGCGGGCACGCTGAACAGCGACTCGCAGCAGGCTGCAGCCTGACGTCCAGCCCCGTGGGCGCGGCCCGCGGCCGCTCACGCAACCCAGCGCCGGCCGGTGGGCGGGTGGCCCGTGCTCAGTCGTTGACCGGCTCGGCTCCGTGCGCCGCCGCGATCGCGTCGATACGGCGCGCGAGATCGAAGTCCGCCGCGGTGAGCCGGTGGCCCGCATCGTGGGTGGTGATCCCGAACCGCACGCGGTCCCATCGCAGATCGATATCCGCATGGTGGCCGATCAGCCGCAAATCGGGTGAACACACAGAGGATCTACCGGAAGATGCCTACGTGAGCACCCAAGATGAACCCACCGTTGTCCTAATCACGATGGACCGAGAGACGGCGTCCATCGTCTTGTCGCGCTCCGACGGCAAGGAGGCACGGTTCCCCATGAGCTCTTCGCCGTTCGAGACCAGCAGCGCGCTAGCGAGACTGCATGTCGCATTCCCTCCCAAGGTGCTGCTGGCCAGCACGCTCTCGGGTGACGACATCCTATTTGAACTACCACAGCACGACGCCTCACAGGATCAGTTGGCTGGGCGCCTCGTCGTGTACCTCGATCAGAATAAGTGGAGCGAGATCGGAAATGCGTTTCACGCACCCTCAAAGGTTGGCGAAGAAAGTCGTAAGGCCGCCGAAAAGCTGGCCCAGTGGGTGACTGAGGGACGCATCATCCTGCCTGCATCTGCTGGCCATCACAACGAAACTACAAAGCGGTTCGATACTGAAAAACGATACAAGCTCGGCCTGACGGTTCTGCAGTGCAGTCGCGGCTGGCAGATGCGGCACCCTCTTCAGGTACGAAGCAACGAGCTCTACGACAACTTCTGCCGCCGTTCTGGCCAGCCTGCGAAGGCCCGCTCAGCCCCGGTGTTCACCCTGGCCCCGGATGCCTTGCACTCAACTGCCGAGCGCGGTATGCAGCACTATTCGGCGCCAGCGGACTTCGATCCAGCCCAATCGTTCGTGACCGAGGCCTTGGTCGCGGCCACTGTTTCGATCGACGTAATGCTGGACACAGAACGAATCGGTCCAGGCCCAGAGACGGGCTGGGTCGAGGCAAATCAACGCTTCAGCGACTGGCTCGACGAGCAAGACCTCGACTCTCAGCAGAAGCGTAAATCCATTGACGCCTTCTTCCTGTCCGACGTCAGTAAGGAAATAGCCAAGGAGGCTTATGCCGCAACCCTCACCGTTGAGGATTGCGGCCACTGGTTCCGGAAAGAAGCAACTAGCGATATCCGCACCCTTCCGGCTCTTGGCCTCTTCCGCGAGATGATGCACAGTCGCCACCTGAACAAAGGAACAAAGTGGCGAATAAATGATCTTACGGACATGTTCTACTTGTCCTGCGCAGCGGGCTACGCCGACTTCGTCGTGTGCGAACGGCACATGCGTGATCCCCTGGCTCACGGCCTAAAGCGCTTGGGGCTGAAGACTCCGGTCTACCGCCACCTTGCCGACGCCGTGGAGGCCATCGAAGAGGCACTAGCAGGCCCGTAGTCGGCTTGCCGAGACACCCACATCACGGGGGGCGCCTGTCAGCGCTACCTACCGCTGGCAGGCCCCCGCAAGAATGCATCGTTAGCGCCTGCCGCCGGGACGCCCGCTCACGCACGAGCCCCCCAACACCGAAGCGCCCCACCTGGCCTCAGCCGGATGGGGCGCTTCTTCGCAGGTCACGGGCTTGCACCCGGCCCCGCGCGGTAGGCCGTGTGGGACTCGAACCCACAACCAACGGATTAAAAGTCCGCTGCTCTGCCAATTGAGCTAACGGCCCTCGGCGAAGTACCCCCTGAGCATAGCCGGACCGGACCCCTGAACCGATCGGGTATCCGGGTCGCGGTGTGGTGAAGTCCGTCGGCGGTGGTGGGGCGGGGGTGCGCTGGCGGTCCGGAAGCGCGTCTGTGGCCGTTCCGCGGCCCGGAACGGGGCGGCTCCCGGCCGGTGTGACTTTCGCCGGCGGAATGGAGACGGACGCGGGGTTCTACGGGCGGGCGGTCGCCCGGTCATGGGAGCACCGCCGCCCCACAGGTCACCGGCCCGCGCCCGCGGGCCGGTGACCGCGCGTCGCGTCAGTGCAGCGTCGTGTAGCGCTGCCAGCCCGTGCCCACCTGGACAGTCGCGCGGAACGATCCCTTTCCGGTGCCCATGTTCCCGAAGAGCCTGCCCTTCGTGTCACGGGAGAGAAGGTCGTACTTGCCGTCCGCGTTGAGGTCGACCATGCCGACGAACGCGTTCCGGCCGACGCCCCAGTCCTTGAACACCAGTGCGCGGGGCGCGAAGCCGCCCTTGCCATTGCCGTTGTAGCGCCACAGCTCGCCCCCGGCGTCCCTGACCAGGAGATCGCCGTGGCGGTCGCCGTTCAGGTCACCCGCGCCGATCAGCGTGAGGCCCTTCCAGTTGCCGGAGAACTTCACGCCCGGCTTCAAGGTGCCCGAGCCCTTGTCCGCGTACATGTAGAGAAGGCCCGTGGACTTCTGGCGGGCGAGGAGGTCTGGGCGGCCGTCGCCGGTGAGGTCGCCGGGCGTCAGAACGGTGTCGAAGGTGCCGAATCCGGCGCCGATCTTCAGCTTCAGGGAGGTGGGACCGGGCACGCCGGCGCAGTTTCCGCTGTACCGGTTCAGGTCGCCCGTGTCCGTACGGACGACGATGTCGTTGCAGCCGTCACCTGTCATGTCGCCCATGGGTACGACGGCGTTGATGCCAGTCCAGCCTCGCGAGACGGTCGTGGAAAGGCCCGAACTCCAGTCCCGGGTCAGCTGCTCGTGCGCGATGAGGTCCTTGCCCGATCTGGTCAGAACCTCCGGGACGCCGTCGCCGTCGTGATCACGCGGGCCGTCGAGACCGCCCGAGATCGCGACCTTGCCGGTCCATACCTGCTTCAGTCCGTTGCCGTCACCGCCGTCGGCGCCGAGTGTCACGGTGTAGCCGCCGCCGCGCACCTTCTTCCCGGAGTCGTTCCTGCCGTCCCAGCTCGCCGTGATCTTCGCGCCCGTGCGTTCCGTGGACGAAATCGTCCGTACAGTACGGCCTTTCGCATCCTGGACGACGACGCGCCACCCGGCCGGCGGACGGCTCAGCTGGAAGGCGCCGTCCCAGGTGGACTCCTCCCCCGTACGGTGGAGAGCCGCCGTGGAATCCGCCTCCGCCTCGATGACACCCACCGGGCTCCTCGGCACGGTCACCGGCCTGATCCGGACCGCCTGGTCGGCATCGGTGAACGCGACATGGCCGCCGAACTTGTCCACGGCCCACTTCCCGTTCGCGGGCAGCTCGGCGAACTCGGTCGTCGTCGCCGTGCCGCTGCCCGTGTGGAAGTCGCTCAGCAGCAGCTTCCCGCCGTCCTGGCGTACGACGAAGCCGTCGCCGAGGCGCGCCGCCCCGGCCGCCGGAAGAGGGGTGCTGATACGGGTCTTCTGGTCCCACACACCCGACTTGGCCGTCTGACCGCTACCGCAGCTCCAGTAGACCCAGCGTCCGACGGCCTGGAGGTCGTTCGGCACACAACCCGAGCCGAGGGCCAGGTCCGGCGAGGACTTCCGGGACTTGAGGTCGTACGAGACCACGCTGCCGGTGGTCTTGCCCGGGGTCCACAGGGTGGAGCCCCAGACGGTCGCGGCGGTCACCGGGCGGGTGAGCACGACGTTGTCGCCGTTGTACACCTCCAGATCGCCGATCCGCTGCCTGCCGTCCCGGCCATTGATCACGGAGTAGCGGCCGGTCGCGTCCACGAGCCTCGCCGTGCCGGGCACATGGACGAAGCTGAAGCTGCTGAGGGTGATCGGGACATGGATGCCGTTGACAGCCGGGTAGGCGGAACGGCCGTCACCGATGGCGTGCAGGTCACTGGGTGTGTCGTTGACCAGGCGGGACCGGTGCTCGCGCTTCCCGATGGACAGGGTTCCCGAGCCGGTCACTTCGTGGTCGTACATGGACACCAGCGGCGATTCCTCGGCGAGTGCGATGTAGCTGAGCTTTCCGGCACCGAGTGCGAGGGCGTCCACCTTCGACTTCACGGGCGGCAGCGCACGGACCGTGGTGAGTTCCGGGGTTCCGCCGGGGGCCGCGGTAACCCGCCGCACCGCCCAGTCCTTGAGGCCGCTGCCGGCGGTCACCAGCACGCTGCCGTCGGGCGCGACGGCGAAGTGGGGGCTGGAGTAGCGCGCCAGCTCGCGCGTCTGGCCGCCGCCGATCGGCGTGGCGTAGAGCCGTACGCCGGGAAGGGACGGATCGCCCGTGTTGGACCGGGTGTACAGGATCCAGTCGCCGACAACGGAGTACTCGATGATGAAGCCCTCGCCGGCGGCCCGCTTCGGCACCTCCGTGACAACCGGCAGCGCCTCGGGGTTGCTCCGTTCCAGGGTGGTGAACCTGTCCTCGTACGCCTGGAAATTCAGCAGATGACGCTCGGCTACGACTCTGAGGTCGTCGAGCGCCTTGTGGACAGGGGTCACACGTCCGGTCTCGTAGTCGAGGTCATACGGAACAGCCCAGAATTCGTCGGTATCCCCGATCCGCAGGATCGCGCCCCGGGCGTCCTGCTCCCTCGGGTAGACGATTGCCTGCCGCTGCCCTTCTGGCAGTCCGGTGATCGGCTGCTCGTCGATCGTCCCGTCGGCGGTGCGCCGCAGCACGCTCGCTGAGCCGACGGTGCCGTCCTGCTTTTCCTGGTAGACGATGACCGAGTCAGCGGTGTACCCCTCGGTCCACACGTACCCCTGGGGCACGTTCACCGTGGTGACCGAACCGTCGGACAGATCGGTGATGCGGACGTCGTACGACCCGTCGGGCTTCAGCTCGTAGTCCGACTCGGCTCTGAGTCCCGAGTGCCCCAGTTCGTCGGCGATGACGGGAGCCACAACGCGGCTCTGCCCCGTCGCGTAGTCCGTCCAGTACTTGAGGCGTTTGCCGTTCTCGACCCGGGTGCTCAGATAGCCGGTGGCCCCGGCCTCGACCGGTTCCTCGATCGTCATCGTCGGCAGGAAGAAGGGTGGCAGCACGGCGTCCTGGTCCCCCGCGCCGGGACCCGGTGCGTCCGCCGCGACCGCCGCCGGAGCGGTGACGGTGCACAGCCCGCCGCCGACGGCGATCACGACCGCCGTGGCGGCCGCGCGTCTCAGAGCGGTACGCCTCAGAGCAGTACGTCGGAGAGCAGCGCGTCTGAGAGCAGTACGTCTGAGAAAGGAGCGATGTTGCACTGAAGGTCCTCCCCAAGTGCCCCGTCGGGCACGAAAAGTCGTTGTCCCACCAGGTGGCGGGAAGGCCGCACTCGGACGACCGGTGCCGCGTCACGTGCCGTGTCGGCGCCGCGGCGTGAACGAGTTGGCGGCCGGACCGGCGACGGGGACACGTGTCATCAATTCCGGAGCGCCGGAGACGACGGTGTTTCACCGTTGCCCGGAGATACCCCACCCTGACCGGCACTTGCTCTGCCCCACCTCAAGCACCGGATGGTAACAGCGACCTCATCAGTAGCAACAGCACTTTCACACACCGAATTGAACGCGTTCAACGCGGCGGGCCCGCACCTCGCATGGAGGTACGGGCCCTGACGGCGTGCCGGTGACGGTGCCGGTGCGACGGATCGTCAGCCGTTGCGCTTCCAGCGCGGCTTGTCGTCGCGGCGGCCGAAGGTGCCGGTGTTCGTGCCGGTGCTCCGGTGGTCGTCGCGACGGCCGTGGGGGCGGTCCGACGAGCCCGCGCGGTAGCCGCCCGAGGGGCGGTCGTCGCGGCGGTCGCGGTTGAACGGGCGGTCGCTGCCCCGGTGGCCGGTGGTGGGGCGGTCGTCGCGGCGGAAGCCGCCGGACGGGCGGTCGTCACGACGGTCATCACGACGGAAACCACCGCCCC
>NZ_JBSGAW010000024.1:41957-137662 GCF_053600955.1 Streptomyces sp. NPDC004838
GACGGACGCTCGTCACGACGGTCACGACCGAACCCACGGTCATCACGACGGTCACGGTTGAACGGACGGTCGTCACGACGGTCATCACGACGGAAACCGCCACCCGACGGACGCTCGTCACGACGGTCACGACCGAACCCACGGTCATCACGACGGTCACGGTTGAACGGACGGTCGTCACGACGGTCATCACGACGGAAGCCACCGCCCGACGGACGCTCGTCACGACGGTCGAAGGAACGGCCCTCGTAGGAACGGCCGCCCCGGTCGTCGCGGTCGTCACGGCGGTTGTCGAACGAACGGCCGCGCCGCTCGAAGTTGCCCCGCTCGTCACGGCGGTCGTCGCGGCGGTCCGACTGCGGCTCCGGCGCCGCGGCGGCGGCCACGGCGGCCTCCAGCTCGACTCCGGCGGCCTCGGTCACCTCGGCGACCGCGGCCTCGGGGTCCTCGCCCCGCTCGCGCGCGGCACGGGCCACCAGACGGTCGGCCTCGCCGCGCAGTTCGACCGCGCGGCGCTGGACGCGCTCAAGCTGCCGGGTGAGGTCGGCGACCTCGCGCTCGGCCTGCTTGGCCGCGTTGTTGGCGGAGTCGGCCTGAACCTCGGTCAGCGAACGCGCGCCCGTGATCTCGGCGACCTCGGGGTCGAACGCGCCCGCCCCGCCCACGATGTGACGCGAGGCGTCCACGCCCGCGTCCTCCATCAGCCGGAAGATCTGGCGGCGCTGGTGCGGCAGCGAGAGCGAGACGACCACGCCGGACTTCCCGGCGCGGGCGGTACGGCCCGAGCGGTGGAGGTAGTCCTTGTGGTCACCGGCCGGGTCCACGTTGAGGACCAGGTCGATGCCGTCGACGTGGATACCGCGCGCGGCGACGTCGGTGGCGACGAGCGCGTTGACGTAACCGTCCTTGAAGTCGGCCAGCGTCCGGGTGCGCGCGCCCTGTGTCATACCGCCGTGCAGCGCGTCTGCCTTCACGCCCGCCTCGCGCAGCTGCTCGGCGATGCGGTCCGCGCCCAGCTGGGTGCGGACGAAGATGATGGTGCGGCCCTTGCGGGCGGCGATCGCGGCCGTGACCGGGGCCTTGTCCTTGGGCTTCACGACGAGGACGTGGTGGGTCATGGTCGTGACATTGCCCTGGGCGCTGTCGACTTCGTGGCTGACCGGGTCGGTGAGATAGCGCTTGACCAGCGTGCTGATCTCGTTCTCCATCGTGGCGGAGAAGAGCATGCGCTGACCGCCGGACGGCACCTGGTCGAGCAGTTCCGTGACCTCGGGCAGGAAGCCCAGGTCGGACATCTGGTCGGCCTCGTCGAGGATCGCGATCTGGACCTGGTCAAGGGAGCACGCGCCGCGGTTGATGATGTCGCGCAGCCGGCCCGGAGTGGCGACGAGGATGTCGACGCCGCGCTCCAGGGCGTAGATCTGGTTGCCCATGGACGTACCGCCGCAGACGACCTTCATCTTCAGCCCGAGGACGTCGCCGTACGGCTGGAGGGCGTCCGCGACCTGCATCGCGAGCTCACGGGTCGGGGTGAGGATGACGCCGCGGGGCTTCTTCTTCTCGGTGTGGCCGCCGGAGAGGGTCGCCAGCAGCGGGAGGCCGAAGGAGAGGGTCTTGCCGGAGCCGGTACGACCGCGGCCGAGGATGTCCTTTCCGGCCAGGGCGTCCGGGATGGTCGCGGCCTGGATCGGGAAGGGGGTCGTCACACCGTTCTGCGCGAGCTTGCGCACGACGGGCTCGGGAAGGCCGAGGGTCGCGAAGGTGACGGCCGGCTCAGCGGTCTCGGCGGTCTCGGCGGCCTGGGCGATCTCAGCGGCCTCGTCGATCTCGGCGGCCTCGGGGGTCTCGGCAGTGACGGGGATCTCAGTGGCCTCGGCGGCCTGGGCGGCCTCGACGACACCGTCGTTCTCGGGCATGACGGGGTGCTCGGTACTGAAAGTGGACATGCGAAATGCGAAACCTTCCGGAGTCTCGGCACGCGCCCAAACTCCGTGATTTCGCAAATCGACCGCCTCTATGCGGTCAGCCACGGCTAGGGAGAGTACGCGCCACGCGGCGCTCTTCTGTTTCGGCGCCGGGCAATGGGATCAAACGATCTACCACCATACGCACCCTCCCCCACCCTAGGCAAACCGCCACGGAGTGACCCCCGTTACAGGGGTCCCGTACGCGGTGAGGCCATCGGCTCCCAGTCCACCTCGCGCACATCGGCGTACGCCAGTCGCATCGCGCCCGCGTGCACCTCGGGCTCGGATGACGCCGACGGCGGGTCGGTGGGTCCGGTCGTGGGCTCGGTGGGAGGGTCCGTGGGCGGCTCGGTGGGCGGCTCCTCCGGGGGAACCGTCGGCTCGGCGGGAGGGGTGGTCCCGCCTCCGGTGGGCGGGGGGCCGCCGGGCTGCTGCTGCGGCCGGTTCACGCCCTGGGTCGGCCGGACGGCGGGGTCCGCCGTGCCGCTCGGGCTGGGGGACGCGTCCGGGGCATCGCCCTTGCCGCCGGATTCGGCGGCGCCGGCCCGTCCGCCGCCGGCGTGGCGGCCACCGCGCCCGCTGTGCCCGCCGTCCTGCTCGGCCACCGCGCCACGCCGGTCGGCCGGCTTGCTGGGGGCCGGTTCGCCGCCCTTGCCGTCGCTCACGCTCATACAGCCCGCCGTGGCTGCGAGCGCGAGCGAGGCGGCGAGCGCGACAGCCAAACGGCCGGGGGCGGACAACTGGCGCACGGGGGCACCTCCGGAGAACAGGGCGGGGACGGGACAGGACGGGAACGGGACAGTGCGGGGACAGGCGCGGATTCCACAACCGCGCACGGGTTTCACGCACGGGTTTCACGACCGCGCGCACGGGTTTCATCACCCGGACGCGTGGTCTCGCACTGCCCAACTCCCTGTGACCCGCAGGGGACACGCCCAGAGCCCTGACGAGTACACGCCCCTCAATGTCCGAGCCCCCACCGCACGACCGGGCGATGCACGAGCGCCCACGGCACGAGCGCGCTCGGCGAGGCGCGCACGCGGCCCCGCCGTCAAGGAGCGGACCCGCGCTTCGGCGAGCGCGCTCGCGCCGACGGCCGCGTGGACGAGGTCTCTCCCTACCCCGACAGCGCCTGGGCCAACTCCGCCCCCAGGACCACCGCTCCGATGCCCACCAGCACGGAAGCGGCCACATTCGCCGCCGCCGTGCCGCGCCAGCCGCGCTCGGCCAGCCGGAGCGTCTCGTACGAGAAGGTCGAGTACGTGGTGAGCGTGCCGCACAGTCCCGTTCCCACCAGCGCGTACGCCTCCGACGACGCCCGCTCCGAGACCGAGACCGACGCCCCCGCGAGCAGGCCCAGCACGAGGCAGCCGGCCACATTGACCACGAAGGTGCCCCAGGGGAAGACCGAATCGTGACGCGCCTGGACCGCACGGTCCGTCAGGTACCGCAGCGGCGCGCCGACGGCCGCGCCCAGCGCCACGAGAAGCCAGCTCACCGCGCGGCCCTCCGGGTCAGTGCGGCGGCCAGCAGCACGGCGGCGAGGCAGCCGACGACGGTCGCGCCCGCGTACGCCGCCGCGACGGCGGTGTCCCCCCGTTCCAGCAGGTCGCGGAAGTCGAGTGCGTACGTCGAGAAGGTGGTGAATCCGCCGAGCACCCCGACTCCGATGAACGGCCGCACGAGCGGGTGCGCGCTGCGGCCTCCTTCACTGACGAGCACCATGAGCACGCCGATCAGGGCCGAGCCGCTGACGTTGATCACCAGGGTGGCCCAGGGGAAGCCGTCCACAGGCCAGGTCCGGGAGATCGCGTGCCGGGACAGCGCGCCGACGACTCCGCCCGCCGAGATCACCGCGAGGACGCGCCAGAGGCGGGGCCCGGACGTCTCCATCCGCTGGGACGGCACATGCAGATCGACATCCGGATCGATCGCTTCCGGATAGCCGGGGCCCGGAAGACCAGTCCCCGGAGGGCCGGGATCCGAAGAACCGGGATCCGAAGAACCGGGATCCGGAGGGCCGGGATCCGGAGGGCCGGGCTGCCAAAAACCAGGATCCGGGGTGCCAGGCCCGGGAGGACCGGCATCCGAAGAACCCGGCCCCGGACGGCCGGAACTCACCCGTATCCCAGCGCGTGCAGCCGCTCGTCGTCGATCCCGAAGTGGTGGGCGATCTCGTGCACGACGGTGATCTCGGTCTCCGCGACCACCTCCTCACGCGTGTGGCACATCCGCAGCGTCGGCCCCCGGTAGATCGTGATCCGGTCCGGCAGCACCCCGGCGTACCACTCGCCCCGGTCGGTGAGCGGGGTCCCTTCGTACAGCCCGAGCAGCTCGGGATCGTCGGCGGCCGGTTCGTCCTCGACGAACACCGCGACGTTGTCCATCAGCCGCGTCAGCTCCGGCGGGATCCTGTCCAGCGCCTCGGCGACCAGTTCCTCGAACTCCTCGCGCGTCATCTCCAGCACGTGGCCATTGTCACGTACGCCGTGAGAACGGTCGCCCGGCGGTCCGCCAACCGATCACGAACGCGCCCCGCGGCCGATCACCGCCACGGAGCGCCGGCCGCCGCCCGGCGCCCGCATCGCCCGCTCCCGGAACCGCATACCGACCCGCCCCGACGGGCATACGGGCCCAATGGCACGCTCAGCCCGTGAAGTCCTGAAATCGACGGCCGGAGCGCTGTCCCGGCTCCCGCTCCGGCCCCGAATCCGTCGCCGTATCCGTATCCGTCTCCGGCTCCCGCTCCCGCTCCCACTCCGCCGCCGGTTCCAGGGACCGGGCCGCCGACTCCGGCGCCACTACCGATCCCACCGCGCCGAACCCGTCAGCACCCTCGCGCACACCCCGCACCCCTGGGCCCGCGCTCTCGGCCTCACCGCCGTCGTGCTCCTGGGGGCGTGGCTCGGGCTGCTGATCGTGGGCAGCGTCCATACGCCCGTCGGGCCGATGAACACCACCATGACCCTGCGGCCGGACCTCACCGGCGGCACCAAGATCAATGTCTCTCCGCTGGGCGCGCTGGAACTCGAAACGCATACCGCGCCGCTCCGTCTGGACGTCGCCGTCGACCAGCTCGACCCGGCCCGGTCCACGGCCCTGGTCGAACACCCCGAACGGATATCCGGCCTCCAGGACGAGGTCGCCCGGGACGTCGCCGGCGGCACCACCGAACTGGCCGTACGCTCCTGCGCGGCCGTCGTCGGCGGAGCGACCGCCCTCGGTCTCGGCGTCTACCGCCGCCCTCGCCGGGCACTCGCGGCGGGCGGTCTCGCGCTGGCGCTGCTCGCCGCGTCCGCGGTCACCGCGTTCGCCACGTGGAACCCCAAGTCGGTGCTGGAGCCCAGGTTCTCGGGCCTGCTCTCCAGCGCGCCCTCGCTCGTCGGCGACGCCCGCTCCATCGTCACCGAATTCGACGTCTACCAGCAGGAATTGGCCAGGCTGGTCACCAATGTCACCAAGCTGTACAACGCGACGTCGAACCTCCCGACGTTCCAGCCGCACCCCGGCACCATGCGGGTCCTGCACGTCTCCGACATCCATCTCAACCCCGCCGCATGGCACATCATCGCCACACTGGTGGAGCAGTACGGCATCGACGTGATCATCGACTCCGGCGACACCATGGACCACGGAACCGCCGCCGAGAACACCTTCCTCGACGCGATCCCCGACCTCGGCGCGCCCTATGTGTGGGTGCGCGGCAACCATGACTCCCGCGCCACCCAGGCATATCTCTCCCGTCTCAAGAACACCCATGTCCTCGACGAGGGCAAGGCGGTCACCGTCGCCGGACTGCGCATCGCGGGCAGCGGCGACCCCCAGTTCACCCCCGACCGCTCGGTCGTCGCCCAGGGCGACCCGGCCGAACGCCTGATGGGCATCCGCCTCGCCTCCGCCCTCCGCGACCAGGCCCGCGCCGGCACCCCGGTGGACATCGCGGTCGCGCACAACCCGGTCGCCGCCCGCGAGACCGACGGCACGGTCCCCCTCGTCCTGGCCGGACACGTCCACCGCCGGGTGAACGAGGTGATGCCACACGGCACCCGGCTGAAGGTCGAGGGCTCCACGGGCGGCGGCGGACTGCGCGCCGTGCAGAACGACAAGCCGGAGAAGGTACGGGCGTCGGTGCTCTATCTGGACCGTACGACCCGGCGCCTCCAGGCGTGGGACGAGATCACGCTCGGCGGTCTGGGCCTGACGACGGCCGAGGTCAGCCGCCATCTCCCGGAGGAGAACCGGCCCGGCGCGACCCCGTCCCCCACCGGCTCAGAACCCTCGCCCGGCGCGTCGCCCCCGTCCCCCGCCCCGGTCCCGTGATCCCACCCCAACCCCTCCGGGGGAGCCGCCCCAACCCCTCCGGGGGAGCCGCAGGTAACCGTTTTGGCGATACCAGTTCCCATCCCATATGCTTCTCACGTCCCCGACGCGCTGCGAAGCGCACAGGCGGGCCCTTAGCCCTCATCGTCTAGTGGCCCAGGACGCCGCCCTTTCAAGGCGGTAGCACGGGTTCGAATCCCGTTGGGGGCACGCAACACATGTGCGAGACTAGTGCTCGCACATTGCTTGGTCCTGTGGAGCAGTTTGGAGTGCTCGCCACCCTGTCAAGGTGGAGGCCGCGGGTTCAAATCCCGTCAGGACCGCTGCGGTCGCGCGAATGACCGCATGGCTGGGTAGCTCAGTTGGTACGAGCGTCCGCCTGAAAAGCGGAAGGTCGCCGGTTCGACCCCGGCCCCAGCCACCGCAGCCCGACCAGGGCAGACACCCCCGCCAGGGATCATCGGCGGGGGTCTTTTTTTGCCGCCCCGACCGCAGAGGGCGACGGGGAAGACGGTCACTCGACCACCCCCGGAGCGTCGACGATCTCGACCTCCAGAAACTTCGCGCCGCCGCAGTCGAGACAGTAGAGCTGGAACCCGGTCGTGTCGTAGCCGGTGCCCGCGCAGGCGGGGCACTCCAGCCACTCCGTGGTTCCGAAGATCACGCGGCAGACGTTCTGGTCCTGGCAGCGCGGCTCGCCGCACACCGGGCAGATACGGGCCGAGCGGCGGACGATCCTCGGTGCTGAAGCCCCAGATTGCCGACCAGGATGGATCAGCGAAACAGGCATGATGGAGGCTCCCTTGGAGGAGAGGTGGGGCGGCGCATCTGCTTGGTGATGGGGTGCCGCCCTTCTTCAGGGAGCAATTACCTCCCTAGGGAGCTTGAAACCAAATCTCCCTAGGGATGCCAATCGGGCCTGCGCTTGTACGCGGGGCGGGGAAGTGATCGGGTATGCGTTTCGTGCGCCCGGAAGGGGTGGCAGGTAGGCTGACCACCCTAGGGAGCATCGAGGAGTGGAGAGACAATGCCCGAGACTGCGCGGCAGATCGCCGACGATCTCCGGGCTCGGATCGAGTCTGGTGAACTACAGCCGGGCGATCGGTTGCCCGGTGAACCCTCGTTGGTGAAGACGTACGGCGTCGCCAAGATGACTGCCAACCAGGCGCTGAAGATCCTCGTGGGCGAGGGCCTGGCGGCCGCTCGGCCCGGTTCCGGAACCTACGTGCGGGAGTTCAGGCCGATCCGCCGGGTGGCCAACGACCGCCTCTCCAAGTCCCGCCGAGACGCCGGACAGTCCATCTGGTCGGCTGACGTCGCGCAGCGCCCCCTGGTCACCGACGTACAGGTGTACGAGGCCGAGGCCCCGCACCAGATCGGTCGCCTGCTGAAGCTCGACCCGGGAGCGCCGGTCATCGTGCGCAGCCGGAAGTTCGTCGTCGAGGACCGTCCGGTACAGATCGCAACGTCGTACCTCCCGGCCGACCTGGTCCGAGACACAGCGATCACCCAGCCGAACACCGGCCCGGGAGGCAGCTACGCGCGCCTGGCCGAGCTGGGAGCGGAGCCAGTGCACTTCTCTGAGGAGCTGCGGGCGCGGATGCCCAGCGAGGAGGAGCGGTCGGCCCTGAACCTGGCCGCAGGCACGCCCGTCCTGGAGATCTGCCGCACTGCCTTCACTGAGGACGAGCGCCCTGTGGAGGTCAACCAGATGCTTCTGGACGCCGGTTCGTACGTCCTCGAATACCGCCTCAGCATCTGAGCTGTTACGGATTTGGGCGGGCGGTCCGCGGACGGGTGACCGTTACGCCGACGCGCGGGCGGTACGTCTTGGCCCGGGACCGGGGAATCGGCCGCCGAAGTCGACCACCGGCTGGTGCTGTTCCGGCCGGTGGCACGACACTGGCGGCGAGACCCCGGCCCCGGCCCCCGGACCGGATGACCGCGCCCCTCGGATTCAGTCGGATTCAGGCTTCCTCGGCCTGTCCCGCCCGCCCTTCCCGCCTCCGCCGTCCCCGTACGGCCAGGACCACGGCCACCGCCGCCACCACGCCCGCCAGGAGCGCCCAGTCGGGGACCGCGTCGGCGACTCCGCCCACCCACTGCTCGGCGGCGAAGGAGTCGTCCACGGAGAGCAGGCCCGGCAGGGCCGTCGTGCCGTCGAAGACCAGGAAGACCGTGCCGAGGACGATGAAGAAGAGACCGGAGAAGAGAGAGGTGGTGTGGAGGCGGAGCCGCCCCACGTTCAGGGACCGGCCGCGCAGCCAGGGGCGTTTGCCGAGGTCGAAGCGGTCCCACAGGAGCGCCAGCAGGAAGAGGGGGACCGCCATCCCCAGGGCGTAGACGGCCAGCAGCAGTCCGCCGTAGACCGGGCTGCCGCTCAGCGCCGAGACCGTCAGAACGCTGCCCAGGATCGGGCCCGCGCAGAATCCGGCGAGACCGTAGACCAGACCGAGGGCGTAGACGGGAGCCGCCGTCGTCGGGCGGATGCGTCCGGAGAGGGCCGCCATCCTGCGGGAGGCGAAGCCGAGGCCCAGGATCTGGGCCACGCCGAGGGCGATGATCAGCCAGCCGCCGACCGAGACGAGGAGATCGCGGTTGCCGTAGAAGAAACGGCTCGCGTACGACCCGGCGACCCCCAGCGGGACCAGCGTGGTCGCCAGTCCCGCGTAGAAGATCCCGGTACGGAGCAGGAGCCTGCCCGCCGAGTCGAGCGAGTACGCGAAGAACGCCGGGAGCAGCAGGGCGCTGCACGGGCTGATCAGGGCGAGCAGGCCGCCGAGGAAGGCGGCCAGATAGCCGATGTCGCCCATCACGAGTTCTCGGGCGTGCTCTTCGCGGCCCGCTGAGCCGCCTCGATCGCCTCCGTGAAGGTGTCCATGGGCTGTGCGCCCGCGATCGGGCGGCCGTTGATCAGGAAGGACGGCGTGGAGGCCGCGCCGAGCCCGTACGCCTCGTCCTGGTCCTTCTTGACGGACGCCTTGGCCTCGTCGCTGTCGAGGTCGCGCAGGAAACGGTCCGCGTCGGGGATGCCCGCCTGGACGGCGAGTTCCCGCAGACGGTCCTTGGAGAAGCCCTTCTCCTTCGCGCCCTCGGCGTACGCCGCCGCGTGGAACTCCCAGAACTTCCCCTGCTGCCCGGCCGCCCACGCCCCTCGGGCCGCGTTCTCCGAGGGCTCGCCGAAGATCGGGAAGTTGCGCCACTCGATGCGCAGGACGCCCTTGTCGACGTACTTCTCGATCAGCGTGGGCTCGGTGTCGCGGGCGAACTTTCCGCAGTAGCCGCACTGGAAGTCGGCGTACTCGACCATGACGACGGGCGCGTCCGCGCGGCCGATGGCGAGGGGGTCCTTGGCGTCGCGGCGGGCGAGTGTCTGCAGTTCGGGGTAGGTGCTGCCGCTGGGATCGGCGGAGTCGCCGGCGACCGGTCCGGAGCCGCCGCGCGTGGCGCGGTCGTCGGGCCGGGTGGCGGTGTACGAGGCGAGGCCGAGCAGCAGCGCGGCGACGGCGACGCCCGCGCCGATGATCAGGGGCTTACGGGAGGAGGAACGGGAACGGGAAGGGGAGGGCATGACGGTGGTACTCCTGAGCGTGGGTGGACTGAGCGGATACGTAACGCGGGGGCCGCTGGTCTACACGCGCAGGATCGACAGTTCCTCCGGGGAGGGCGGGGGCAGCGACGGCGGACGGCCCTCCGGCGGAAGGCCGGCGTCCGCCGGGGTCAGGGCCGGGTCGGTGCCGCAGTGGACGTCGTACGGAGCGGGCGGCGGCTCATGGGCGGCGGCGCGCGGCGGGGCGGACGGCTGTGTTCCGTGGTCGTCGGCCGTGCCGTTCCCGTCGCAGCCGGGTCTGCCGTCCTGGATTCCCGCCGGGGCCGTCAGCACGGTCCGGGCGTCGGGTCCGTACGCGTGCGAGGCCGAGGCAGGGCCCGATTCCAAGGCCGAGCCCGAAGCCGGAGCCAAGGCCGAGCCCGGACCCGAAGCCGAAGCCGGACCCAAGGCCACAACCGGTGACGCGACCGGGGCCGGCACCGCAGCGGCGGCGGGCTCCCGCGCCGGGCAGAGGAGCAGCAGCAGTGCGAAGACCGTCCCCAGCAGGGCGGTCACGGTCGCCGGAAGCCGGAACCGGCGGCGATCGCGGCCGAACGACGGCATGGACGCGCTGCCCCCTCCCCGAAGCCCCGGAATCCCTGAAGCGGCACGGCAGCCGCCCGCCACGGAATGATCTGCTCCATAGTGCACCAGTTCGCGGATGAAATGCGTTCGCCAGTGGTTTGGCGGGGGTGCGATCCTGGGGTCCGTATGTCTACTTCCTTCGCCGACCTTCAGACGCTGCTGGCCGGGGTGTCCTTGCGGGACGCCCACCGGCTGGGCCGCCGTCTCGAAGGCGCTCGCCGCATCCGTAAGCCCGAAGCGCGGCAGGCCGTGCTGGACGAGATCGCCGCCGAGGCCCGGAAGGCGGCGGACCGCACCGCCCGCCGGGCCGAGCGGTCGCCCGAGGTCACCTACCCGGAGCAGCTGCCGGTCAGCCAGAAGAAGGACGTGATCCTGGAGGCGATACGCGACCACCAGGTCGTGATCGTCGCGGGCGAGACCGGCTCCGGCAAGACGACCCAGATCCCCAAGATCTGTCTGGAGCTGGGCCGGGGCGTCCGGGGCATGATCGGCCATACGCAGCCGAGGCGTATCGCGGCCCGTACGGTCGCCGAGCGGGTGGCCGAGGAGCTGCGGACCCCGCTCGGCGAGGCCGTCGGCTGGAAGGTCCGCTTCACGGACCAGGTGAACCAGGACACCACGTTCGTGAAGCTGATGACGGACGGCATCCTGCTCGCCGAGATCCAGACGGACCGCGAGCTGCGCGCGTACGACACGATCATCATCGACGAGGCCCATGAGCGGTCTCTGAACATCGACTTCCTGCTCGGCTATCTCGCCCAGCTCCTGCCCAAGCGCCCCGACCTGAAGGTCGTGATCACCTCCGCGACCATCGACCCCGAGCGCTTCTCCCGGCACTTCGGCGACGCGCCGATCGTCGAGGTCAGCGGGCGTACGTACCCGGTCGAGGTCCGTTACCGCCCCCTCCTCGAAGAGGACGGCACAGAGGGTGCGGAAGGGGGCGAGAGCGATCGCGATCAGATCACCGCGATCTGCGACGCGGTCGACGAGCTCCAGGGCGAGGGCAAGGGCGACATCCTCGTCTTCCTCTCCGGTGAGCGCGAGATCCGCGACACGGCGGACGCGCTGAACAAGAAGCTGTCGTCCCGCGCCAAGGGCGCGCCCGGACAGAGCACGGAGGTGCTGCCGCTGTACGCGCGGCTCTCGCACGCCGAGCAGCACCGGGTCTTCCAGCCGCACGCCGGGCGCAGGATCGTTCTGGCGACGAACGTCGCCGAGACCTCGCTGACCGTGCCGGGCATCAAGTACGTCATCGATCCGGGCACCGCGCGGATCTCGCGCTACAGCCACCGCACCAAGGTGCAGCGGCTGCCGATCGAGGCGATCAGCCAGGCCAGCGCCAATCAGCGCAAGGGCCGCTGCGGCCGTACGTCGGACGGCATCTGCATCCGGCTGTACTCGGAGGACGACTTCGACTCCCGTCCCGAGTTCACGGACGCCGAGATCCTGCGGACGAATCTGGCGTCGGTCATCCTCCAGATGACGGCGGCGGGCCTCGGCGACATCGAGAAGTTCCCCTTCATCGATCCGCCGGACCACCGCAACATCCGCGACGGCGTGCATCTCCTCCAGGAGCTGGGGGCCTTCGACGCGGCCCAGAAGGATCCGGCCAAGAAGCTCACCCCGCTGGGGCGCAAGCTCGCCCAGCTCCCGGTCGACCCCCGGCTCGCGCGGATGGTCATCGAGGCCGAGAAGAACGGCTGCGTGCGCGAGGTCATGGTGATCACGGCGGCGCTCTCCATCCAGGACCCGCGCGAGCGGCCCGCGGAGAAGCAGACCCAGGCCGACCAGCAGCACGCCCGCTTCAAGGACGAGACCTCCGACTTCCTCGCCTTCCTCAACCTCTGGCGGTACGTCCGCGAACAGCAGAAGGAGCGCGGATCGTCGAGTTTCCGGCGGATGTGCAAACAGGAGTATCTGAACTTCCTCCGGATCCGCGAATGGCAGGACATCTACGCGCAGCTGCGCCAGGTCGCCAAGTCCATGGGCATCGGGGTGAACGAGGAGGACGGGCCGGAGGCGGGCGTCCATGTGTCGCTGCTGGCGGGACTGCTCTCGCACATCGGGCTCAAGGAGCCGAGCGGGAAGAACGAGTATCTGGGCGCGCGGGGCGCGAAGTTCGCCGTCTTCCCCGGTTCGGCGCTGTTCAAGAAGCCGCCGCGGCTGGTGATGTCCGCCGAGCTGGTGGAGACGTCCCGGCTCTGGGCGCGCGTCAACGCGAAGATCGAGCCCGAGTGGATCGAGCCGCTCGCCCAGCATCTGGTGAAGCGCACCTACAGCGAGCCGCACTGGGAGAAGGACCAGGCGGCGGTGATGGCGTACGAGAAGGTGACGCTGTACGGCGTCCCGATCGTCGCCCAGCGCAAGGTGAACTACGGGCGGATCGACCCCGAGACCTCGCGTGATCTTTTCATCCGCAACGCACTGGTCGAGGGCGACTGGCGTACGCACCACAAGTTCTTCGCCGACAACCGGAAGCTGCTGACCGAGGTCGAGGAGCTGGAGCACCGGGCCCGCCGGCGCGACATCCTGGTGGACGACGAGACCCTCTTCGACTTCTACGACCAGCGGGTGCCCGACCATGTCGTCTCGGGCGCGCACTTCGACTCCTGGTGGAAGGGCAGACGCCGGGAGGAGCCCGATCTCCTCGACTTCGAGCGCGAGATGCTCATCAACGAGAAGGCGGGCGCGGTCACCAAGGACGACTATCCGGACACCTGGCGACAGGGGCCGCTGAAGTTCCGGGTGACCTATCAATTCGAGCCAGGCGCGGACACGGGGTCCTCCGAGCGGAGCGAGGGCAGCGACGGGGTCACCGTCCATGTGCCGCTCCAGGTGCTGAACCAGGTCACGGACGAGGGTTTCGACTGGCAGATTCCGGGGCTGCGCGAAGAAGTCGTGGTGGAGCTGATCCGCTCCCTGCCGAAGCCGATCCGCCGGCACTACGTGCCGGCGCCGAACCATGCGAAGGCGTTTCTGGAGCGGGCCCATCCGCTCCAGGAGCCGCTGCCGGTGACGCTGGCGCGCGAGCTTCAGCGGATGGTCGGGGTCCCGGTGCGGGCGGAGGACTTCGATCTGTCGAAGATCCCCGACCATCTGAAGATCACTTTCCGTGTCGTCGACGAGCGCCGGCGCAAGCTCGCCGAGGACAAGGACCTTGAGGCGCTGAAGCTGCGGCTGCGCCCCAAGGCCCGTCAGGCCCTCTCACGGGCCGCGGCGGCGACCGCCGGGCCCTCGGGTGAGTCGATCGAGCGGACGGGCCTCACGGACTGGACGATCGGGTCTCTGAGGGAGGTCTTCGAGACGCGGCGGGCGGGGCAGCCGGTGAAGGCGTACCCGGCGCTGGTGGACGAGGGTCCGACCGTCTCCGTACGCCTCTTCGACACGCAGGCGGAGCAGCGGCAGGCGATGTGGCGGGGCACGCGGCGGCTGATCCTGCTCAACGTCCCGGTGAACGCGGCGAAGTTCGCCTCCGAACGGCTCGGCAACCAGCAGAAGCTCGCGCTCTCCAGCAATCCCCACGGGTCCGTCACGGCGCTCTTCGACGACTGCGCGACGGCGGCTGCGGACAAGCTGATCGCGGATTACGGCGGACCGGTGTGGGACGAGGAGTCGTACCGGAAGCTGTACGAGAAGGTCCGCGCGGACCTGGTGGACACGACGGTGCGCACGGTGGAGCAGGTTCAGCAGGTCCTGGCGGCCTGGCAGGCGTGTGAGCGCCGTCTGAGGGCCACGACCAGTCCGACCCTGGCCGCCAACGTCCAGGACGTCCGGACGCAGCTGGCGGCGCTGATGCCCGCGGGGTTCGTGACGGCGACGGGTCTGCGGCGGCTGCCGGATCTGATGCGGTATCTGGTGGCGGTGGACCGCCGGCTCCAGCAGATGCCGTCGGCCGTGCAGCGCGACACCACGCGCATGGAGAAGGTCCATGAGATGCAGGACGAGTACGCGTGGCTGCTGGAGCAGTTTCCGCAGGGGCGGCCGGTGCCGCAGAACGTGCTGGACATCCGCTGGATGATCGAGGAGTTGCGGGTGAGTTACTTCGCGCACGCGCTGGGCACGGCGTATCCCGTCTCCGACAAGCGCATCGTGAAGGCGGTGGACGCGGCGGCGCCGTGACGGGCGCGGGCTGTGGCCGCGGGTGCCGTTGCGCGTGCGGGTACGGGTGCCGTTGTGGGTGCCGGGGCGGGGTCGCGGTGGTTCGCGAAGCCCTGGCGGGCGCGGGCGGTGAATCTGTCGCCCCTAGCGGGTTCGACCCGTGGGCGACGCTGCTGTAGAGTCTCTTCTCGCAGCCCAGCGCACGATTCGGAGCTGCGAAACCTGGTCCTGTGGAGCAGTTTGGAGTGCTCGCCACCCTGTCAAGGTGGAGGCCGCGGGTTCAAATCCCGTCAGGACCGCGCGTGATCTTCGAAGGCCCGTACCTCTGTGAGGTGCGGGCCTTCGCCGTATGTGCGCGCCGACGGCCGCGGGGCGTGAAGTACGGAGGTCGGCGCGGTCGCCCGGTCCGAGCCCCCCGGACGCCGGGGCGCGGCTGTGGGTTGACGGGGGTCGGCGGGGCCGGTACCTCTCAATAGAGGGGCGGCACACACCGATGCGGAGGTGACGTGCATGGCGGCGTCCACAGCGAGGCGACATGAGACCAGGGCGCTGCTACGGGCCCATCTGGCGGCAGCGTCCGGCTATCGGCATCGCACCGGGCGCTGTCCCGTCTGCCGGCAGCTCCAACGGCTCGCCACGGAGGCCGAACCCGCCTCCGGCACGGAACACGGAAGCATGCCCGGTTCCGGGCTCGAATACGGACCCGGATCCGAGCCCGCGCCCGAAGCCGGGTCCGGAGCTGCTTCCGGAGCCGGATGCCCGGACAGTTCCGAGGACGGCTCCGAGGGCGGCTCCGAGGCCGCTTCCGGAGCCGGGTCCGAGGACGGATCCGAGGACGGATCCGAGGACGAAGGTCCCGACACCGAGTGACTTCGGGCCGGTCCCAACTCTCTTGGAAAGTGCCATGCTCGATGTTGGCAAGGGTTGCATGGTGTGATGGGTGTCACCGTATAGGTTTTCAGAACCCGGGTTCTTGGAGCCTTCCCACAGCGGACAAATTTAGTATGTGCAATTGCACTCCCCGGTGAACGTCTCCCCGCCCACCCACGACTCCCCCTCCGCACCCCCGTTCGCCCGCCTTTCGGGCCGCATATCGCTTACCGGGGAGTACGGCCGTAGCGCATGAAAAATCGCGCTGGACCCGGCGGAGTCCAGCGCGATCGATGACCCAGGGTCTGTTGGGGCAGACGCCTGTCATATGGAGCTATGGGTGGGCTTCACCGGGATAGGGGTCCCGGCACCGCCCGTTCGGCGAGGTTCGCACCTCACCGTGCGAGGCTTATGCCTCGCTGCGCTGCTGCGGAATGCCTGCCAGCAGTGCGCGTACCTCTGCCTCGCGGTACCGGCGATGCCCTCCGAGCGTACGGATGGACGTGAGCTTGCCTGCCTTCGCCCAGCGGGTGACCGTCTTCGGATCCACGCGGAACATCGTGGCAACCTCAGCCGGGGTCAGCAGCGGCTCGGCATCAGGGGTGCGAGCGGTCATGAGCGGCCTCCTCGGGAGAACCGAACCTTCTCGGTTCTTTCCTCTAAATTCTGCACCTTGACCCGCGTTGCCCGAAATGGCGGACGCGGGTCGAGTCGGTTATAGGACGAACGGCTTGTCCTCGGCACTACAACTACACCATCTGTCCAGCCACGTCGGCCAAACCGACGGAATTGCCCTCTCAGGCATCCAACAGCGGCGGAACGCCGATGGACCATGCCATAGCGGACAGTCACGTCACAGTAACGATCAGTCACAGAGCGATCAGGAGTCACCAGACCCCCCATAGAGCGCAATGCCAAGCATTCCGCCCGTACTTGGGCGGAAGGAACCCTCCCCGGACTCCTTGTCCTATTTTGACACGAGGGTAGGCGATAGGCGCAAGGGCCCCGTTAGTGCAGTCCGTCACGCTTGAGACAAAAGCCCGGATCGGGACCTAGGGCCCGAGACGAAAAGACCCCAGCCATCCACAGAATCGCTCAATTTGCGAACCGAAGGTCCCTCACCACCTGCCAGCGCCGCACCAGGCGTGCGTACGCCTCACTCGCGCCCTCGCCGTCACCGGCCCGCAACGCCTCGATCCCCGCGGCCACATCGGCGGCCGAGTGATCGTCGGCGAGCAGCGTTCCCGGCAGCGCGTGCACCAGCCCGCCGTAGTCCAGCTCGACCAGAGAGCGCGGATGGAACTCCTCCAGCCACTTCCCCACGTCCACGAGCCCCTCGGCGAGCGGCCCCCCGTCCGCCGACTCCCGCAGCGCCCTCAGCGTCCGCGCGACGCGCCGCCGGGCCTGCACCATGGGCGTGCGGTACCGCAGCACCGGAGCGCCCGGCCCGGCCGGCCCGTACTCGCGCTCCTCGTCCGAGAAGAGCACGAACCACCGCACCGGCACCTGCCACACCGAGGTCCTGATCCACGGCCGGGCGTCCGGATTGCGCTCCCGCCACCGCTCCCAGTCCGCCGCGGCCTGCCCGCGCACCACGGGCGGCAGCACCGCGTCCAGCAGCGGCGCGGGCAGCCGCGCCGACAGTTCCTCCAGCGCCAGCCAGCCCCGCAGCCGGGTCCGCCAGGGGCAGACGCACACCTCCCCGTCCACCTCGGCGACGAACGCGTCCCCGCTCTCGTGCACCGGTACGGCGATGGGCGGGGTGGGCAGCAAGTCGGCCAGGGAACGCCGTAGTTCGTCCTGTGCCGTCACCGTCTCCCGCCGGGCCGCGTAACGGACCCAGTGGCCCCGCTCGGGCTCCGGAAAGGCCGCCAGGGGCTCGTACACCCGCAGATAGGAGGCGTAAGGCACGATCACCGAGGACACCGCTGGCATACGGCGAATCCTTCCACGTCGGCGCCCCGCGGTACTCCTTCGAGGGGTGATCCTCGGCACTGCGGCGGATCTACGCCCCCGTAGGACTTACGCTCGTCCCCAACTGGGGCTTCCCCCACCCCGGGAAGCCCATCCGCCGCTTCGTACTTGGGAGTCACTACCGTGACCGATGTGACCGGCGTTCCTGTACCCGGCAACCCCGCCGACCCCGGCGATGTGCTGCACACCCTGTTCCGCTCCGACCAGGGCGGCCATGAGCAGGTCGTGCTCTGCCAGGACCGCGCAACCGGCCTGAAGGCCGTCATCGCCATCCACTCCACCGCCCTGGGCCCGGCCCTCGGCGGCACCCGCTTCTACCCGTACGCCACCGAGGCGGAGGCCGTCGCCGACGCGCTGAACCTCTCCCGCGGGATGTCGTACAAGAACGCCATGGCCGGACTCGATCACGGCGGCGGCAAAGCCGTGATCATCGGCGACCCGGACACGCTCAAGAGCGAGGAGCTGCTGCTGGCCTACGGCCGGTTCGTGGACTCCCTCGGCGGACGCTATGTGACCGCCTGTGACGTCGGCACCTATGTCGCCGACATGGACGTGGTCGCCCGCGCGACCCGCTGGGCCACCGGCCGCTCCCCCGAGAACGGCGGCGCCGGCGACTCCTCCGTCCTCACCGCGTACGGCGTCTTCCAGGGGATGCGCGCCACCGCCGAGCACCTGTGGGACGCCCCCACGCTCAGCGGTCGCAAGGTCGGCGTCGCCGGCGTCGGCAAGGTCGGACATCACCTGGTGGACCATCTCGTCGAGGACGGCGCGGAGGTCGTGATCACCGATGTGCGCGAGGAGTCCGTACGGCGAATTCTGGCCAGACACTCCGGACGGGGAACGGTGACGGCGGTCGCGGACACCGAGGCCCTGATCCGGGTCCCGGACCTGGACGTGTACGCCCCCTGCGCGCTCGGCGGCGCCCTCGACGACGCCTCCGTCCCCGTGCTCACCGCCAAGGCGGTCTGCGGCGCGGCCAACAACCAGCTCGCGCACCCCGGCGTCGAGAAGGACCTCGCCGACCGGGGCATCCTCTACGCGCCGGACTACGTGGTGAACGCCGGCGGCGTGATCCAGGTCGCCGACGAACTGCGCGGCTTCGACTTCGACCGGTGCAAGGCGAAGGCGGCGAAGATCTACGACACCACGCTGGCAATATTCGCACGTGCGAAGGAAGACGGCGTTCCGCCGGCCGCGGCGGCCGACCGGATCGCCGAGCAGCGCATGGCGGAGGCCCGCCGGAGCTGACCCTTGACGGGCACATGACCCGCCGTTCCGGGAGACAAGACTCACCCCGGTCGGCGGGTCGAGTGCCGAGAAGAGGTTAATATCGCAGTTGACCAGCGAGGACAGGGCTCCTCGCGGGTTCTGTGAAGTGGCACCTCATGCGGGCGGCGTACCGCATGGCCGCGGAAGCAGGTACCGTTGAAGCCCTACGGTCCGGTCTCTCCACGGAGAGTCCGTACCGAATCATGAACGCGTGTCAAGACTCTGGGGCCGTCGAGCCCCGTCACCGAGGGGGTCGAGCCATGGGGCGCGGCCGGGCCAAGGCCAAGCAGACAAAGGTCGCCCGCCAGCTGAAGTACAACAGCGGCGGCGGGACTGACCTGTCGCGTCTGGCCAGCGAGCTGGGCGCATCGACTTCGAGCCAGCCTCCGAATCCGGAGCCGTTCGAGGACGACGACGAGGAAGACGACCCGTACGCGCGGTACGCCGAGCTGTACAACGACGACGAGGACGATGAGGACGACAGCCCGTCGTCGCAGCGTCGCGGCGCTTGACGTCGTACTGACCACCGACCCGGTCCCGGGGCCCCCGCCCCGGACCGGGTTCTGCGCTGTCCGGCGGCTGCCCGCGCGGTCGCGGCACCACCGCGCACAGGACGCGCGGCCGTAACGCCACTCCGTACAGCAGCACGCGCGGCCGTAGCGCCACCGCGTGCGGAACGCGCGGCCGTGCCGGGCGTCGCGTCAGGCATGGTGTGCCGCATCGCCCGAAGGTCAGGCCGCGTAGTCGCCGACGAGTTCCGCGCCCGTGGCGCCGTCGCCGCGGGCGGTGATCTCACCGGCGACCCAGGCGTCCACACCGCGGTCGGCGAGCACGGTCAGCGCGACGTCGGCCGACTCCTGGGGGACGACGGCGATCATGCCCACGCCCATGTTCAGGGTCTTCTCCAGTTCGAGGCGCTCGACCTGTCCGGCCTTGCCGACCAGGTCGAAGACCGGTCCCGGGGTCCAGGTCGAGCGGTCGACGACCGCGTGCAGCCCGTCCGGGACGACCCGCGCCAGGTTGTTGGCGAGACCGCCGCCGGTGATGTGGCTGAAGGCGTGCACCTCCGCGGCCCTGGTGAGCGCCAGACAGTCCAGCGAGTAGATCTTGGTGGGTTCGAGCAGTTCCTCACCGAGGGTGCGCCCCAGCTCGTCGACCCGCCGCTCCAGCGCCATCCCCGCCCGGTCGAGCAGCACATGGCGGACCAGCGAGTACCCGTTGGAGTGAAGGCCGGAGGAGGCCATGGCGATGACCGTGTCACCCGTGCGGATACGATCCGGGCCGAGCAGCCGGTCGGCCTCCACCACGCCCGTGCCGGCGCCGGCGACGTCGAAGTCGTCCTCGCCCAGCAGTCCGGGGTGCTCGGCGGTCTCGCCGCCGACGAGGGCGCAGCCGGCCAGCACACAGCCTTCGGCGATGCCCTTGACGATGGCGGCGACCCGCTCGGGGTGGACCTTGCCGACGCAGATGTAGTCGGTCATGAACAGCGGCTCCGCGCCGCAGACGACGATGTCGTCGACGACCATGCCGACGAGGTCGTGGCCGATCGTGTCGTACACGCCGAGTCTGCGGGCGAGGTCGACCTTGGTGCCGACGCCGTCCGTGGCGGAGGCCAGCAGAGGGCGTTCGAAGCGCTTGAGGGCGGAGGCGTCGAAGAGTCCGGCGAAGCCGCCGAGGCCGCCGAGCACCTCGGGGCGGCGGGTCTTCCTCACCCACTCCTTCATCAGCTCGACGGCGCGGTCACCCGCCTCGATGTCGACGCCCGCGGCGGCGTAGCTCGCGCCGGTGGCCGCGTGCGGGGCACGCTCAGAAGACTCAGCTGTCATGACTAAGGGAGAGCTTTCGTGTCGTTAGGGGCGACGGAGCGCGTCGGCGGCGTCGGTGCCGCCCGCCAGCTCGGTCTCGAGGAGCTGCTTGCCGAGCAGCTCGGGGTCGGGAAGGTCCATCGGGTACTCGCCGTCGAAGCAGGCGCGGCAGAGATTCGGCTTGGCGATGGTGGTCGCCTCGATCATGCCGTCGATGGAGATGTACGCGAGCGAGTCGGCGCCCAGGGAGGTCCCGATCTCCTCGATCGACATCCCGTTGGCGATCAGCTCTGCGCGGGTGGCGAAGTCGATGCCGAAGAAGCAGGGCCACTTCACGGGCGGGGAGGAGATCCGGATGTGGATCTCGGCCGCTCCTGCTTCGCGGAGCATCTTGACGAGGGCGCGCTGGGTGTTGCCGCGGACGATCGAGTCGTCGACGACGACCAGCCGCTTGCCCCGGATGACTTCCTTGAGGGGGTTCAGCTTGAGGCGGATGCCCAGCTGGCGGATGGTCTGGGAGGGCTGGATGAAGGTCCGGCCGACGTAGGCGTTCTTGACCAGTCCGGAGCCGTAGGGGATGCCGCTCGCCTCGGCGTAACCGATGGCCGCGGGGGTGCCGGACTCCGGGGTCGCTATCACCAGGTCGGCTTCGACGGGAGCTTCTTTGGCCAATTTCCGGCCCATCTCCACTCGGGAGAGATAGACGTTCCGGCCGGCGATATCGGTGTCGGGGCGCGCCAGGTAGACGTACTCGAACACACAGCCCTTGGGCTTCGCTTCTGCGAATCGAGAGGTGCGGACGCCGTTCTCGTCGATGGCGATCAGTTCGCCCGGCTCGATCTCGCGGACGAAGCTCGCACCGCAGATGTCGAGGGCGGCGGACTCGCTGGCGACGACCCAGCCCCGCTCGAGACGGCCGAGGACGAGCGGGCGGATGCCCTGCGGGTCACGGGCCGCGTACAGGGTGCCCTCGTCCATGAAGACCAGGGAGAACGCGCCTTTGACCTCGGGAAGCACGATGGGCGCCGCGTCCTCCACGGTCAGCGGCTTGCCGTCGTCGTCGACCTGGCCCGCGAGGAGCGCGGTGACGAGGTCGGTGTCGTTGGTGGCGGCAACCCGGGTGGTGCGGCCGTCCTGGCGGGGCAGCTCGGCGACCATCTCGGCGAGCCGGGCCGTGTTGACCAGGTTGCCGTTGTGGCCGAGCGCGATGGAGCCGTGGGCGGTGGCGCGGAACGTCGGCTGCGCGTTCTCCCAGACGGAGGCCCCGGTCGTCGAGTAGCGGGCATGCCCCACGGCGATATGCCCCTTGAGGGAGCCTAGGGATGTCTCGTCGAAGACCTGCGAGACCAGGCCCATGTCCTTGAAGACGAGGATCTGGGAGCCGTTGCTCACCGCGATACCCGCGGACTCCTGGCCTCGATGCTGGAGGGCGTAGAGCCCGAAGTAAGTGAGCTTGGCGACCTCTTCTCCGGGAGCCCAGACACCGAAGACGCCACATGCGTCCTGGGGGCCTTTCTCACCGGGGAGTAGATCGTGATTGAGTCGACCGTCACCACGTGGCACGGCACCGAGTGTAGGCGAGATCGACCACTGGTCCGAATTGGGGAGTGGGGGAATCCGTATTCGACACTCTGGGTGACGGGTCGGTCACTTCTCCGCGATGGCGCCGACGCGGGCGTCGCCGGGGCCCGCGAGGGTCAGTCCGCGGTGCTGGACGACATAGGTGACCTCACGGTCGAGAACCTTGAGCATATGGGCCTCCACCTGGCCTTTCCCTCCGCCGCAGAACATCTTCGTACTGGCGATCCGGCCGAGGAGGATCTTCGGTCCGGAGACCTTGGCGGTGGCGGTGAAGGTGTTGCAGCCCAGGTTTCCGCGTACGGAGCCGTCCTTGCCGAAGACCAGATACGCGACGTTCTCCGCACCGGCCGGCACGGACGCCGACTGATCCCCTCTGATCAGGGAATTCACCGTCCATTTGGTGCCGAGGAGCGGGGCCGCGGGCTGGACGGCGAGGGTGATCGTGTCGCCGTCCGTCGGGTCGGTGAGAGTGAGTTTCTTCTCATCGCCGGAGAGCTGGGCCTTGAGCCTGCCGGTGAGGGTGGCCTTCATGGAGTTCTCGAAGCTCTGGACGGCTTCGGGGCAGCCCATTTCGGTGGTTTCGTCGGCTTTCACTACGAGGACGTCTCCGTCGAGTTCGGCGTCCGCGCCGAAGCGGTTGCAGCCGTAGTTGCCCTGGATCCGGCCCTCGGCGGCGAAGTGGAGCATCGCGCCGGCCGGTGCCTCGGTCCGCTTTCCGCCGACCGTCATACCGGTGACGGTCCACTGGTCGTCGGTGATGGGCAGATCGGCGGGTGTTTCGCGGCCGCTTCCCGCTTCGGACACCGTCTGCGAGCCGCAGGCGGCGAGCGTGAGAAGGGCGAGCACCGTGACGGGAACGCTCAGGTGAGTGCGCATGCCCCTGGGACGGGGACGGCCCGGCTCCGGTTCCAGCCGGTTCCGGGCGGGTGGGTCGGGGGCGGTTGCTCCCGGTGGGTCGGTGGTTCCGTGGGTGCTGTGCGGGGGCCGGTCTTGTACGGGGACCGGCGCTGCGGGCCGTGCGGCTCGGGCCGTGCGGCTCGGGCCGGTCGGGTGGCCGGTCGGGTGCGAGGCCGGTTCGGTGGGCCGGTGGGCCGGGCCGTCAGGGCAGGATCGGGAGGAGCGCGGCGAGGTCGGCCCGCTCGCCACTCGCGCTGACCTGCGCGTTCTCCAGTGCCTCGGCCCATCCCGTACGCCCGGTGGCGAGCCGGATCCAGGTCAGCGGGTCGGTCTCGACGACATTGGGCGGGGTGCCACGGGTGTGCCGGGGGCCTTCGACGCACTGCACCACGGCGTACGGCGGCACCCGCACCTCGACCGCGCCGCCCGGCGCCTTCACGGCGAGCGCGTCGGCGAGCAAACGGGTGCACGCGGCGAGCGCCTGGCGGTCGTGCGGGACGGAGAGGCCGGTGGCGTCGTTCAGATCGTCGGTGTGGACGGTCAGTTCGACGGTACGGGTGACCAGGAAGTCCGTCAGCCGCATCGCCCCAACCCCGGTGGCGACCAGCCGTTCGCCGGAGGCGGTCGGCAGGACGCGGGCGAGGCGTTCGGCCGTGCGCGCGAACAGTTCGCCGATCTCCTCGCCCGCCGCCGGCTCCCTGGTGTGCTCGTCGATCTCCCCGGAGCAGCGGGCCGTGACGAAGGGCCACCCCAGCGCGTCGACTTCCCGCCGCGGCGGCTCAGGGCGCTCGATGTTCCGTACGACGGTCTCGGCCGTCCAGGCGATATGCGCGGCCAGTTCGCGTACCGTCCAGTCCCCGAGCCGGGTGGGCAGCGCGAGTTGTCCGGGGGTGAGCGAAGCGACGGCCGCCGTCACATTCCCGAACTGGGCGAGCACGGCGGTACGGGTCTTGACGGGGTCATGGCTGCGGACGCGCTTCTTGGCCGGGGGCATGACATCGAGGGTAGTCACCGGGGGTCGCGCGCCGGGCCGCCGACCGGGTGGTGTGCCGGTCCGCCGACGGTGAAGGCTTCGCCCTTCGCGGGGATCCCGAAGCCCCGCCAGCGGAACGGGATGCCTCGGGCGGTGTCCAGGTCCGGGGCGTCCATCAGCTGGAAGTGGACGTGCGGTTCGGTGGAGTTGCCGGAGTTCCCGCACTGGGCGAGCTGTTGGCCCGCCCGTACCCGGTCGCCCGCCCGGACGGTGAGCGAGCCGCGCCGGACATGGGCGTACATCGCGTACGTACCGTCCCCGAGGTCGAGCACGATCCGGTTGCCGGTGACCAGGGAGGGTCCCCCCAGCGACCGGAGGAACCCCTCGACGACCATCAGATAGATCACCATCGGCAGCGAGGTACGGCTCAGATGGTCGCGCTGCCGGTCCGAGGCGTGGACGACCGTGGCGTCCGCGACCGCGAGGAGCGGGGCGCCGAAGGCGGGGAAGGCGCTGTTGCGGCGGACAAGGGGCCACAGCCAGGCGGCGCCCGGCCGCTGGGTGCCCGACCGCTGAGTGCCCGGCGTTTCGGCGCCCAATGGTTCGGCGCCCGGCCGCTCGGCGTCCGACCGATCAGCGTCCGACCGATCAGCGCCCGGCGGTTCGGCCACGATGTCGATGGCGTACGTCTGGCCGAAGACGTGCGTGCCATGGCTCGGGACCCTGTCGGCCGGGCTGTTGTGGGCGGTCCAACGGCCGGTGACCGGGGCTTCGACCTCGACCGCGGAGGGACGCTCCCCGGTCGCGTACTCCTTGCGGGCCCGCCGGCTCCTGACGAGGTCCAGCGCGAACGCGGCCAGGCCCGGCGCGACGACCACGGGAGCGCCGCCGGGCAGGCCGGAGACCAGGTCGAAGGCGAGCAGGGCGAGGAAGGTCAGCCAGCCGACCCGGCTGAGGACCGCCGACAGCTTGCGGAGCGCCGTACGTCGCGCGCTCACCGCGCCTCCCCCGTTCGCCGGACTTCCGTCGTTCGTCTGGCCTTCTCCGTTCGCCGGACTTCCGCCGTTCGCCGGGCCTTCTCCGTTCGCCGGACTTCCGCCGTTCGCCGGGCTTTCCCCGTTCGCCAGGCTTCCCGTTCCTCCCGTTTCGCCCCTGGGCATCCTCGTACTCCCCCTGTGGTCGCTACGGTCGCGCCGCGGTCAGGAGCACCAGCAGCGGGACGACCCGTGGAGCCGGGATCTCGTGACGTCCCCGGTCCGAGCTGTGCAGCCAGCCCGCGGCCGTGAGCTGGCGCAGATGGTGGTAGATCTGGCCGGTCGTGCCGAACCCGTCCAGCTCGGCCAGTTCGGCGGCGGTACGGGGAGCCTCGAGGATCACCCGCAGCAGGCACAGCCGTACCGGATGGCCGAGCGCGGCGAAGGAGTCCACCGTCTCGGACCAGTCCGCTTCGAGGAGTTCCTCGGTGAGCGCGCCGAACTGCCACTCGTACCGCTGACCGGCCGACATCCGGACCGAGCCGGCGAACAGCACTCCCCCGTCGTCGGCACCGGCACGGGCGAGCTGGTCCTTGAACCCCTCCAGTGCCCAGAACAGCCCGTCGCCGATGCGCGGGGCCTCGGCGCGCTCGCTCTCCAGCGCGTCCAGCCGGCGTTCCAGCTCGGCCACCCGCTTCTCCAGATCCATGCGAGCAATATACGTAATTACGTAATCACGTTCAAGGGGGAAAGAACCGAGCCCCTGCCCGATGAGGTCGGGCAGGGGCTCGGCGACGAACGGTCGCGTCGGTTCACACAGCCGCGCGAACGCGCGCGGAGGCGGTGGAGGCGGTGGAGGCGTCAGACCAGCAGGCCGGGGATGGTCTCCTCGTGTGCGGTGCGCAGCTCGCTCAGCGCGATGCCGAACTGGCCCTGGATCTCGACCTCTTCACCGTCCACGACACCGATACGGGTCGCGGGCAGCCCGCGCGCCCCGCACATGTCGTTGAAGCGGAGCTCCTCGCTGCGCGGAACGGCGACGACCGCGCGGCCCGCCGACTCGCTGAAGAGGAACGTGAACGCGTCCAGCCCGTCCGGCACGACCAGCCGCGCGCCCTTCCCGCCGCGCAGACAGGACTCGACGACCGCCTGGATCAGTCCGCCGTCCGACAGATCGTGCGCCGCGTCGATCATTCCGTCACGGGACGCCGAGATCAGGATCTCGCCGAGCAGCTTCTCCCGGTCGAGGTCCACGGCCGGGGGCAGTCCGCCGAGATGGTCGTGGACGACCTGCGACCAGGCCGAGCCGCCGAACTCCTCCTTGGTGTCCCCGAGGAGGTAGAGCAGCTGCCCTTCCTGGGCGAACGCGATCGGCGTACGGCGGTTGACGTCGTCGATCACGCCGAGGACGGCGACGACGGGCGTCGGATGGATCGCCGTCTCACCGGTCTGGTTGTACAGCGACACATTTCCGCCGGTCACCGGGGTGCCGAGCTGGAGACAGCCGTCCGCCAGACCACGGGTGGCCTCGGCGAACTGCCACATGACCGCCGGGTCCTCCGGCGAACCGAAGTTCAGGCAGTCGGAGATCGCGAGCGGCCGTGCCCCGGAGGCGGCGACATTGCGGTACGCCTCCGCGAGCGCGAGCTGCGCGCCCGTGTACGGGTCGAGCTTGGCGTACCGGCCGTTGCCGTCGGTCGCCATCGCCACGCCGAGGTTCGACTTCTCGTCGATCCGGATCATGCCCGCGTCCTCGGGCTGCGCCAGCACCGTGTTGCCCTGGACGAACCGGTCGTACTGGTCCGTGATCCATGCCTTCGACGCCTGGTTCGGCGACGCCACCAGCCGCAGGACCTGCTCGCGCAGTTCCTCGGGGGTCGTCGGCCGGGGCAGCGCGTTCGCGTCGTCCGCCTGGAGCGCGTCCTGCCAGTCGGGGCGGGCGTACGGACGGTGGTAGACCGGGCCCTCGTGGGCGACGGTCCGCGGCGGGACGTCGACGATCTGCTCGCCGTGCCAGAAGATCTCCAGCCGCTCGCCCTCGGTGACCTCACCGATGACGGTGGCGATGACGTCCCACTTCTCGCAGATCTCCAGGAAGCGGTCGACCTTGTCGGGCTCGACGATCGCGCACATGCGCTCCTGCGACTCGCTCATGAGGATCTCCTCGGGCGAGAGCGTCGCGTCGCGCAGCGGCACGGTGTCGAGGTCGACGCGCATACCGCCCGAACCGGCGCTCGCCAGCTCGGAGGTGGCACAGGAGAGCCCGGCGCCGCCGAGGTCCTGGATGCCCGCGACCAGCTTCTCCCTGAAGATCTCCAGGGTGCACTCGATGAGGAGCTTCTCCTGGAAGGGGTCGCCGACCTGGACGGCCGGCCGCTTGGCCGGGCCGGTGCTCTCGAAGGTCTCGCTCGCGAGCACCGAGACGCCGCCGATGCCGTCGCCGCCGGTACGGGCCCCGTACAGGATGACCTTGTTGCCGGGGCCCGACGCCTGCGCGAGATGGATGTCCTCGTGCCTCATCACCCCGATGCAGCCCGCGTTGACCAGCGGGTTGCCCTGGTAGCAGGAGTCGAAGACGACCTCGCCGCCGATGTTCGGCAGGCCGAGGCAGTTGCCGTAGCCGCCGATGCCGGCGACGACGCCGGGCAGGACGCGCTTGGTGTCGGGATGGTCGGCCGCGCCGAAGCGCAGCGGGTCGACCACGGCGACCGGGCGGGCTCCCATGGCGAGGATGTCGCGCACGATGCCGCCGACGCCGGTGGCCGCGCCCTGGTAGGGCTCGATGTAGGAGGGGTGGTTGTGCGACTCGACCTTGAAGGTCACCGCGTACCCCTGGCCGACGTCCACGACGCCCGCGTTCTCGCCGATGCCGACGAGGAGGGCGTCGTTCTCCGGGGCCTTCTCGCCGAACTGCTTGAGGTGCACCTTGCTCGACTTGTACGAGCAGTGCTCGGACCACATGACCGAGTACATCGCCAGCTCGGCGCCGGTCGGACGGCGGCCGAGGATCTCCCGGATGCGCGCGTACTCGTCTTCCTTGAGGCCCAGCTCCGCCCAGGGCTGGCCGGTGTCGGGAGTCCCCGTGGCGTGCTTGACGGTGTCGAGGGTCATGAGAGGACCAGCTTCTTGATGATCGAGGTGAAGAAGGCCAGGCCGTCGGTGCGGCCGGTGCCGATCAGGGGCTCGACGGCGTGCTCGGGGTGCGGCATCAGACCGACGACGTTCCCCTGGGCGTTGGTGATTCCCGCGATGTCACGGAGGGAGCCGTTGGGGTTTCCGTATCCGTCGGCGTCCGCGCCGTCGACGACATAGCGGAAGGCGACCCTGCCTTCCGCCTCCAACTCGTCCAGGACCCGCTCATCGGCGACATATCGCCCGTCGATGTTCTTCAGCGGTACGGAGATCTCCTGGCCCTTGTCGTAATCGGAGGTCCAGGCGGTGTCCGCGTTCTCCACCCGCAGCTTCTGATCACGGCAGATGAAGTGGAGATGGTTGTTACGGAGCATCGCGCCGGGCAGCAGATGCGACTCCGTGAGGATCTGGAAGCCATTGCAGATACCGAGAACCGGCATGCCCGCCTTGGCCTGGTCGATGATCGTCTCCATCACCGGCGAGAACCGGGAAATGGCTCCGGCCCGGAGATAGTCGCCGTACGAGAAGCCGCCGGCGAGGACGACCGCGTCGACCTGCTTGAGATCCTTGTCACGGTGCCAGAGCGAGACGGGCTCGGCACCCGCGAGCCGCACCGCCCGCAGGCTGTCCCGGTCGTCGAGCGTGCCGGGGAACGTGACCACACCGATCCGGGTGTTGCCCCGGCCCGAGGAACCTTCCTCACGGGCGGCGGCGGGGGGAGACGGTTGGGCGGTCACGACTCGTCGACCTTGACCACGAAGTCCTCGATGACGGTGTTGGCGAGGAATGTTTCGGCCATCTCATGGATGCGGGCGAGGGCGGCTTCGTCGACCGGCCCGTCCACCTCCAGCTCGAAGCGCTTCCCCTGACGGACGTCCGCGATGCCGTCGAATCCGAGGCCGGGCAGTGCGCGGTGCACCGCCTGTCCCTGGGGGTCGAGGATCTCGGGCTTGAGCATGACGTCGACTACGACGCGTGCCATTGGGCACTCCCGGTGGTGTGTTGCGAAGGCGGTTCCCTCAGCGTACCCGGCGCGAAAATCTACTCGCGTAGATATGGGCACATATCAGGCACCCCCGCCAGGCACCCGAACCGAGAACGCGCAAGGGAACGGACAGCGAAAATCCGGGAAAATATCCCGGCAGTCATTGCCGGGGACACGCGCAGGTAATTGCGCGGGCTTCACAATGTGCCGTCGGCCGCTGTACAAAGGAATGCGTGAGAAGCCGCTTGTGGCCCTCATGCACTGGAAAGCCGGTATCACCACATGTCGGAACCGGGGACCGGTGGTATCGCGGGAAAGGACCGATATCCGTGGCTCAGCGAGTAGTGGTCGCACTCGTCGACGACATCGACGGCGGAGAAGCGGCGGAAACGGTCATCTTCGGTCTGGACGGGAAGTCGTACGAGATCGACCTGAATACCGCCAACGCAAAGAAACTACGCAAGGCTCTCGCGCCCTTCGTGAGCGCGGGCCGCAAGCAGACGGGCGCCGGGAAGCGCGGCAAGGCCCGCGTCGCCTACAAGCACACCTCACTGGAGCCCGCACCCGCGGCCGTCCGGGCGTGGGCGCAGTCCAACAAGATGGACGTGCCGGCCCGCGGCCGGATCCCCAAGGCGGTCTACGAGGCGTTCCGCGAGGCGAGTTGACCGGCCCGTCGACTCGGATCGCGACACGATCCGAGTTGCGCAGTACCCCCGCACGTCGGCTAGAGTCTGGAGCACGCCGAGGGGCGAGGCCGCAAAGCCCCACCTCAGCAGCGTGCGGGTGTAGTTCAGTAGTAGAACATCCCCCTTCCAGGGGGAAGGCGCAGTGTGCGATCCCTGTCACCCGCTCTACATTGCCTTAACCGCCACGGAAGTGGTTCGGGTAAGGTAGTGGTCGCACCGCGCGGTGAGAGCCGGGCGGGAGCAATGCGGACGTGGCTCAGTTGGTAGAGCATCACCTTGCCAAGGTGAGGGTCGCGAGTTCGAATCTCGTCGTCCGCTCGTGAAGGATTGAAGGCCCTGGTCGGGAGACCGGGGTCTTCGTCATTTCTCGCCCATGGTGTGCGCGGTGTTCGGACGTGATGCTCCGCCAGCGATGTTCCGTCTGCGATGTTCCGCGCGTGGTCGTTCGAGTTCCGTGCACGGCCGCTCGCCCGGTCGGGTTGTCGTGTGGTGCGTGGTGTGCGGTATGCGGTGTGCGGTGGCGCGTTCGGTGTTTCGGTCCGTCCCCTGCCGTCTTCTGCCGATGACATTTGTCATCCGGGGTGGTGACACCGCGCACTGCCTTCCGCGCGCGGCGGGCGGAAGCCTGGAGGCATGACCACCACAGACCAGTACGTGATTACGGCGGAGGGCCTCCGGCGCGGCTACGCGGGCGGCTTCGAAGCCGTGCGGGGCATCACCTTCTCGGTGTCGCGCGGAGAGATCTTCGCCCTGCTCGGGACCAACGGCGCGGGCAAGACCTCCACCCTCGAACTGCTCGAAGGACTCGCCGCCCCCACCGCCGGCGCCGTACGGGTACTCGGCCACGATCCGTACCGCGAACGGGCGGCCGTGCGCCCCCGTATCGGTGTGATGCTCCAGGAGGGCGGCTTCCCCTCCGATCTGACGGCGGCCGAGACCGGCCGGATGTGGGCCGGCTGCACCAGCGGGGCCCGCCCGGTCGGTGAGGCCCTGGAACTGGTGGGGCTCGGCGCGCGGTCCGGCGTACGGGTGAAGCAGTTGTCGGGCGGTGAGCGGCGGCGGCTCGATCTCGCGCTGGCCCTGCTGGGACGGCCCGAGGTCCTCTTCCTCGACGAGCCGACGACCGGGCTGGACGCGGAGGGCCGGCGCGACACCTGGGACCTCGTACGGGCGCTGCGCGACACCGGCACGACGGTGCTGATGACCACGCACTATCTGGAGGAGGCCGAGTCGCTCGCCGACCGGCTGGCGATCATGCACAAGGGGCGGATCGTCACATCGGGCACCCCCGCCGAGGTGACGGCGGACCGGCCCGCCCGTATCCGCTTCGTCCTGCCCGACGGCGTGTCCGCCGCACAGTTGCCGCTGTCCCTGCGGGCCGCCGCCGACGGTCGTCGGATCGAGATCCGCACCCAGCGGCTCCAGGACTCGCTGGAGGAACTGCTGCGGTGGGCGAGCGAATCGCGCGTGCGGCTGGAGGGGCTCGACGCCCGATCGGCCTCGCTCGAAGAGGCTTTCCTGGAGATCGCGCAGACGGAAACGGCGGGTGTCTGACATGGCGGCCCTCACGACGACCTCCGGGCGCAGCACCCCGGCGGGGCGCAGCACCCCGGCCGGGCGGCTCATCGCCCTCGGGCGGGCGGAGTTGACCCTGCTCGTACGGAACCGGACCGCGCTCTTCGTGGCGCTGCTGATGCCCCCGTCGATGGTGCTGCTGATGAGGTCGTCGCTGGACCAGGTGGATCTCGGCAAGGCCGGGATGAACGTCGCCGAGGCCGCGGTGACCGGCGGCATCGGGATCGTGCTGATCCTGGTCGTGCACATCAACCTCGTGTCGGCGTATGTGGCGCGGCGCGAGGAACTCGTGCTCAAGCGGCTCCGCACGGGCGAGGTGCCGGACCGGGAGATCCTCGCCGGGACGGCCCTGCCGGCCGTCGGGCTGGCGCTCGCGCAGTGTCTGCTGCTGACCGTCGCCGGGGTGGTCTTCCTCGATCTGGACGCGCCGAAGCGCCCCGATCTGCTGATCGCGGGCATCGCCGTGGGGCTGGTGCTGCTGATCGCCCTGGCGGCGGCCACGGCTGCGGTGACCCGGACCGTGGAGAGCGCGCAGCTCACGACCATGCCGATGTTCGTGATCTCGCTGGGCGGCTCGGGGCTTCTCATTCCGCTTGACGCGATGCCTGAGAGGATGGCCCAGGTCTGTGAGTTCCTGCCGCTGAGCGGGGTCATGATGCTCGTGAAGGCCGGCTGGTTCGGTGTGGGCGACGCCGGGGAGCTGGGAGGGGTCGCGCTGACCGCGCTGGCCTGGACCGTGCTCGCGGTGTTCGCCGCTCGGCGGTGGTTCCGCTGGGAGCCCCGCCGCTGATCCGCCGCCGCGTGCCGTTCCGGGCTGCCGGTCCGTACCGTCGGGCCGTGCTGCCGGGTGTCGTGGCGTCGGGTGGCGTCGCGTGGCGTCGGGTGCTGCCGGGTGTCGTCGCCGCGCCGGTCGCGGTGCCGTCGGGTGTTCGTCCTGCTGTCGTCCTCGTGAGGGAGTGCCCGTGCTGATGAAGGGCTGGAGCGGGCGCAGCGGGCTCGCCAAGGTGGATCTGTACACCCGCGGGACCGTCTATGTGCTCGTGTGGAGCGGGGCCGTCGGCCTGACGCTCATCATGCTGACCCCGCCCGTGCGCAGGGACGGACCGCTGATCCTCGCCGTGGCCGGGCCGCTGCTGGGCATCGCGATCGGCGTGGTCTGCTCTCGGCTCGCCCATCGGGCGATGGACGCCTATCTGGGCCGAGGGGAGGTGCCACGACGGCTCATCTGCTGGGCCGTCGGACTGACGGCGGCGGCGACCTGTACCTCCCTGACGATCATGTCCACCTTGGCCACGGCGGATCTGCAGGCGCTGTCGTCGATGCTGCTGACGGGCTCGCTGATGCCCTTTCTGACCGTGCACAGTCTGCTCGTGCGCAACCGGGTCACGGTCGTGGTGCAGCTGATCGCGCTGGGCGTGGTCGGCGGACCGGTCGTCCTGATCGCGGACGACATCGGCTGGACCCTCGCGACCCTCCTCTTCCTGGCCTTCATCAACGGCTGGACGGCGTTCGCGGCCCGTGCGTCGATGTGGATCCTGGCGGTGCTGTGGGAGCTGCGGCGGGCCCGCGATGTCCAGGCGCGGCTCGCGGTCGCGGAGGAGCGGCTGCGCTTCGGCCGCGATCTGCACGACGTACTGGGCCGGAACCTCGCCGTCATCGCGCTCAAGAGCGAACTGGCCGTCCAGCTCGCCCGGCGCGGACGGCCCGAGGCCGTCGACCAGATGGCCGAGGTCCAGGGCATCGCCCAGGAGTCGCAACGCGAGGTCCGGGACGTGGTGCGCGGCTACCGCGAGGCCGATCTGCGGGTGGAGCTGGAGGGCGCGCGAGGCGTGCTGGTCGCGGCGGGGATCAGCTGCACGGTGGTCGTGGGCGAGTTGGACCTGCCCGGTGAGGTGCAGTCCGCCCTGGGCTGGGTCGTCCGGGAGGCCACGACGAACGTGCTGCGGCACGGGGACGCGCGTCGCTGCACGATCTCGGTGGCGACGACCGACGGCTCCGTCGTCCTGGTCGTCGAGAACGACCGCGCGGCCGAGGGGCCCTCACCGGCCACCACGGGCGGCTCCGGTCTCGCCGGCCTGCGCGAGCGGCTCTCCGCGGTCGACGGCACCCTGGAGGCGGGCCCGGCGCGGGGCGGGTACTTCCGGCTGACGGCACGGGTGGGGATGCCCTCGCGGATCTCCGACGGCGCGGGGGCGCAGGGCGCGGAGGCCGATGGCGCGGGCGCTGAGGGCGCGGGCGCGGAGGGCACGGGCGCTGTCTGCGCCGAGGACGTCGATGCCGGGCTGGAGGCCGGTACCGAGGGTGCCGGTACCGGTCTGGACGCCGGTACCGAGAGTGCCGGTGCGGGTCCGGGGGCCGGTCAGGGACACGGGCGGCCGATCGGCGCGTTCACGGGGATCAGAGCCGGGGCCGGAACCAAGGCCGGGACAGGTACGGAAGGGACTGCGTGACCGTGCGCTGGAGGAACGTGGTACGAGGGGCGACCGGGCGCGGGATGGCCGTGCGCCCGGCGACCGTGCGCGGGGCGGCCGTACGCGGGGCGGGGACGGGGGTGCGCGGGATGGCCGTACGCGGGGCGGGGACGGGGGTGCGCGGGACGACCGCGCGCCCGGCGGGGGTGGGGGCGGCGTGACCGTACGGGTGCTGCTCGCCGATGACGAGCACCTCATCCGGGGTGCCCTCGCCGCGCTCCTCGCCCTTGAGGACGACCTCGAAGTCGTCGCCGAGGCGGCCTCCGGCACCGAGGCGCTCGCCATGGCACGCGCCCACCGGCCCGATGTCGCCGTGCTCGATCTCCAGATGCCCGGCGGAGACGGTGTGACGGTGGCCACATCCCTGCGCGTCGAACTCCCGGCCTGCCGGACGATGATCGTCACGAGTCACGGCCTGCCCGGCCACCTCAAACGCGCCCTCACCGCAGGGGTGCGCGGCTTCGTCCCCAAGACCGTCAGCGCTCAGCGGCTCGCCGAGATCATCCGTACCGTCCACGCCGGAAACCGCTATGTGGACCCGGAATTGGCGGCGGACGCGATCTCCGCCGGAGACTCCCCGCTGACCGTGCGCGAGGCCGAGGTGCTGGAACTCGCTGCGGACGGAGCGCCGGTCGCGGAGATCGCCGAGCGCGCGTCGCTGTCGCAGGGGACCGTGCGGAACTATCTGTCGTCGGCCGTCTCCAAACTGGGTGCGGAGAACCGGCACACCGCGGCCCGTCTCGCGCGGGAGCGGGGTTGGGTATAGTGGGCTTCGCGCACGGCGCACGCGGACGTAGCTCAGTTGGTAGAGCGCAACCTTGCCAAGGTTGAGGTCGCCAGTTCGAACCTGGTCGTCCGCTCAGGATGAAGGCCCTGCTCCTCTTGTGAGGAGCAGGGCCTTCCTCGTATCCCCGCCGCCCGGTGGTGGCCGGAGGCGGCTGAGGGCTTGCGGGGATCGGGGTGTCGCTCCCCCGCAAGCCGTTGGGCCCAGGACCTGCTCAGGACCACGGGACGGATCAGGACCAAGGGACGGATCAGGACCAGGGACGGCTCAGGAACCGAGCCTGCTCAGCCCTGGGCCTGCTCAGGACCGGGACCTGCTCAGGATCACGGGATACTCAGGACCACGGCATGCCGGTGAGCAGTTCGTACGCCTCCAGGTACTTCGCCCTCGTCGCCTCGACGATCTCCGGCGGAAGCGCGGGCGGGGGCTGCTCGCTCCTGCGGTCCCAGCCGGACGCGGGGGAGGTCAGCCAGTCGCGGACGTACTGCTTGTCGTACGAGGGCTGGGCGTGGCCCGGCTCCCATTCGGCGGCCGGCCAGAAGCGGGAGGAGTCCGGGGTCAGCACCTCGTCCGCGATGACCAGCCCGCCGTCGGCGTCGAAGCCGAACTCGAACTTCGTGTCGGCGAGGATGATGCCCCGCTCGCGGGCGATGTCGCGGGCCCGGCCGTAGACGGCGAGAGTCGTCTGACGCAGCAACGCGGCGGTCTCGGCGCCGACCTGGCGGGCCACCTCCTCGTAGCTCACGTTCTCGTCATGGTCCCCGACCGCGGCCTTGGTGGCAGGTGTGAAGATCGGCGCGGGCAGCTCCGAGCCGTCGGTCAGGCCCTCCGGCAGCGCGAGCCCGCAGACCGTGCGGGACTCCTGGTACTCGACCAGCCCGGAGCCCGTGAGATAACCGCGGGCCACGCATTCGACCGGGATCATGCGGAGCGACTTGCAGGTGAGCGTGCGGCCCTCCCAGTCGGCGGGCGCGCCCTCGGGAAGCTCGGTTCCGAGCACATGGTTCGGTACGAGATCCCGGAGCAGCTCGAACCACCACAGCGAGAGCCGGGTCAGGACCCGGCCCTTGTCGGGGATCTCGGTGGGGAGCACCCAGTCGTACGCCGAGATACGGTCGCTGGCGACCATCACGAGGTCTCCCGCGTCGTTCCGGTACAGGTCGCGCACCTTGCCGGTGTGCACATGCACCAGGCCCGGCACCTGCAACGGTTCGGGCTTTTCGACGAATCCGGACACGGTTCCTCCCGCGGATCTGAGCCAATGCTCCTGATTGTCTCAGTCGCGTTTGCAGATGCGGTCGAGGAGGTTGGCGGTAGCCCGCTGGACGCGGGTGTCGACATGGCCGGGCCGGTCCAGCGCGGGTGACCAGGCGAACGTGCCGGCCGCGAAGACGAGCGCGCCGGAGGGCGCCCGGTACAGCGATGTCTCCTGGTGCCGTACCGCTCCTTCGCCGTCCCGGTACGGCGAGTGGGCCAGCAGAATGCGGCCCTGGTGCTCGGGCAGCGCGGTGCGCGGGAAGTAGCGGTCGGCCTCGCCGGCGACCAGTCCCGGCAGTTCGTCGCCCTCGCCCGCGCCGGTCGCGTCCCAGAGCCAGTGCCCGGCGTTCCGTACGACCATGGGGTGCGGCTCGGGGACCCGGCCCGCGTACTGGATGCCCAGCAGTTGCTGTTCCGCCCGGTCGACGTCCCGCCACAGCGCGGACTTGCCCGGTCCCCTGCGCTTGCGGCAGGTGAGCAGCCGGTTCGGCACACCGGACGGGGACGGGTCCAGCTCCACCTGCCAGTACAGGGTGCCGGCGGAGAGGAACACCAGCGAGGTGCCGCCGTCGCGGGCCGCCTCGACCGTGCGGCGCATGGGGGCCGACCAGTATTCGTCGTGGCCTGGGAAGACCAGGCCACGGTAGCGGGCCGGGTCGACGCGGCCCGCGTGGAGATCGCCCGCGTCGGCGTAGGCGAGGTCGTAGCCGTACCGCTCGGCCCAGCGGATGAAGTCGTAGGCGTGACCCACGTGGAGGGGCAGTCCGGCGCCCGCGTACGGGCGGTCGAACGACACCGTGACGGCGGCTTCCCGCTCGCCGAGCAGTCGGCCCTCCTCGTCCCAGGCGTGGTACAGGCTCGCACCCGTCCGGCCGTCCTCGGGATAGAGGTTGTACGCCTGCCAGGTTATGTCGGGGAGCAGGAGCAGCAGGTCGGCGGGCCGGTCGTCGCGGACCGTGAAGGGGACGTGGGAGCGGTAGCCGTCGGCGGTGGTGAGCACGGCGACGTACGCGCCCACCGACCAGAAGGACGGGACCCGGAGCCGCCACGACATCCACCAGTGATGGCAGGAGACCGTACGGCCCGCGGTCAGCGGGGGCGGCTGGACGATGCCGGCGAGGCGGGGGCTGGTGGTGACCTTGAACGCGCCGTGCCCCGCGTAGTGCCCGATGCGGTAGACGTCGACCGAGAACTGCTGGGGCGGGTCCACGGTGACGTGGAAGTCGATCGCCTCTCCCGGCGCGACGGCGCTCGTGGACGCGAACCCCTTGATCTGGCGCCGTACGTCATCGGCCGTGCGGGGCGCTCGGGCATTGCGGCCCCGGTCCGGGTCCGCGTACCAGGGCACGGCCTGCCCGGTGTCGTCGATGTACTGCTCACTGCTGCGCAGCCAGGGCAGGGGGCCCTGCCCGAAGGGGTCCGAGACGGCATGGGCGAGGGCGCCCGATTCCCACCGCCGGATGTGCTCCGCCCCCATGTTCCGCGCTCCTCCTCGTTCCCGCCCCTGCGGCGTTCCCGTCCGTGCGGGGTTCCTGTCTTGTACGGCGTCTGCCCGTACGGCGTTCTGTCCGTACAGCGCTCGTGTCCATACAGCGCCCGTGTCCGTACGGCGCTGGTCTCCGTACGGCGTGGCTGTTCCGGCTGGGTCCGTGGCCCCTCCCACGGACGGCGGTGCCGCGCCGACCGGCTGGCTCCACCCTCCAGCACATCACATAACGCACGCGACTCGTCACCCTTCGTCGTGAATTATTGAGTCGCTGAGCGTTTTTGGTGCTGATTTGCCAGGATTTAACAGACCTGGGGCTTCGGAGGCTTACGGCTTGGCGTACTGGGCGCTTGGCGCACTTGAGGCTTGGGGCTTGGGGCTTGGGCGCTTCAGGTGGGCCGGCGGGAGAGGGCGGCGCAGGGGGCACGCCTCCCGCCCGTCGGCGGCGGGAATCCCCCGGCCGCCGTCGGGCACGGGCTGCCGGTCCGTCGCTCAGACCAGGCGGACGGGCTTCTCCGGGCGGATGCCGGTCGTGGAGAGCCAGGTGCGGAGGGGGCCGGGATCGCCGTCCTCGGTGAGGGTGAGGACGCGGGTGGTGAGATCGGCGCAGCGTTCGCCCTTGATGAGGAGGGCGGGGCCGTCCAGCCAGTCGAGGCCGGGGAGCGCTCCGGCGGTGTCGATGGCCGCGCAGCAGACCATGGCGGTCACATGGTCGGCGAGCAGCTCCCGCCCGGTACGCGGCGGCTGGAGCGGGAACAGGGGGAGCGGGTCGGCTCCCCAACCGTTCGCGGCGTCGCCGACGCTCTGCGCGACGGGTGGAACCGCGGCCGCTTCCTCGCGGGCGACTTCCGCGCTGATTCCGGCCGCGAGATTCTCCCCGGCGTCCGATCCTCGTTCGGCGAGATGGCCCATCACACGGGCCAGCGTCGGACCGTCGGGGGCGGCGGAGGGGGCCACTCCCAGTCCGTCGAGAACGCGGTGGAGCCGGGCAGCCTCCGTACGCCACTTACGGTCGACGACCTCTTCGGGATAGTGCCGCCAGTCCACCGGGGACCAGTCGGGTCCGGTCTCGGCGGGACCGCCGTGGAAGAGCCGCGCGGCGAGGAGGGACGCGGCCTCGTCGACCACACCGGGCTCCTCCAGGAGGTCGCACGCGGGACGCTCGCCGAGGCGGGAGGCGAACCCTTCGGCGAGACGGTCGCGGCGGGACAGCTCGGTGAGAGCGGAGACGACGCCGACGTCCAGCCGGGAAGGCCAGCGGCCCATGCGCCAGGCGGGCAGCGCGACGCGCGTCAGCAGCCGGTCCCAGCCCGCGTAGGCGAGACCGACCTGCTCCTGGGCGACGATCCGCAGACCGTAGTCCACGGCCTGTGCCCGCTCGGACGCGGCGGCGGCCACCCCGCGCTCCATCTCGGCGGCGTCGGACTGGACGGCGCGCAACAGCAGACGGGCGATGCGGCCGACGAGACCGAGGGCGGGCCTCCGCAAGATCTCCAGAGGCCGTATGCGCCCCCGGCCGGGGCCGATGGGAATCCGGCCGGGTCCGGCGGCGACCGCGACCGCGGCGTCCAGGCCCCGTACGAACCGGCGGGCCGCAGCTATGTCCGGCTGCGCGGAGGAGGCGGTTCCGGCTACGACGGGCGCGAGGAGGGCGCGCAGCTCGGCGACCCGCATCCACCACAGGAAGGGCGAGCCGATGACCAGGACGGGCGCCTCGGCCGTACGCCGTCGGCGCCCTGGCCGTATCGCGTGAGGCAGGGCGTGGGCGGGGTGGGTGCGGTCCTCCAGCCAGCTGTCGCAGTCGGGGGTGAGCGCCAGCGCGGACGGCGCGGGCACGTCGAGACGGTCGGCGAGATCCCTCACCAGCCGGTACAGATCGGGCGCCGACCGCTCGGAGACCTCGACGGTGGGGCTGAGCGCCGGACTCGCCCGCACGATCACCGCGGCGACCGCCACCGCGAGCAGCAAGACGACCCCGGCGACGACCCCGGCGGCCACGCGCGCGGTGTCCCAGCTCCCACCGCGCATATGGCCGGTGACGCCACCGGCGAGCAGCACGACGGCGACGGCGGCGGGCAGCAGCGCCACGGCGACCGCCCTGCCGCGGATGCGCAGCACTGCCACCGCCCGCGAACGCGCCGCCCGCGCGCCGATCGACTCACCGATCCCGATACCGGACACGATCGGTCCTCACCCCCTCTGCCCTGCGACGGTGTAGATGCACTACCCCACTGTGGCACCAGCCACTGACATCGCAATGCCGGTGGGCCAAGTGCCGGAACACCTGCGCCGCACCCTAGTTGGGGCATCGACGGCCGTCATCCGGATGGCTCAGCGTCACTCGATGGAATGGCTTTGGGTAAAGGTGATGACGGGATTCCTTCGGTATGGGTTCACTGCCGGCCAGACCGTCTCGACGGGGCGACCGGCCGGAGGGCGGGGTTTCCCGCGGCGCGGGTTTCACCGCGGGTCCCGGGACTGCCGCGGCGAGGGGCCGACGGCGCGGTGCCGTTCCGGTCGCGGGCCTTGCGGGCGTTGGCCTTCCGGCCGTGGGCCCTCCAGTAGTGGGCGTTCCCGCCCGGCGGGCGGGAAGAGCGCGCGGGCGAACGTCGCCGCCCGCGCGGGGCGTTGACAGCCGACCGCGCCGCGTACGCCGCCTGCCCCTGCGCCACGTACGCGCGACGCCGAAGCCGGTGTCGCGAGCCGAGCCCATGGAGGTACGCGGTCCTACCCCTCGGCAGCCGTACGCGCGATATCGCTCCGGTGCTGCGAGCCGTCCAGCCGGATCCTGCCCAGCGCCTCGTACGCCCGCTCGCGCGCCTGCCGCAGGTCCTTCCCGGTCGCCGTGACCGACAGGACCCGGCCGCCCGCGCTCACGACCGCGTCGCCCTCGCGCCGGGTTCCGGCGTGCAGAACGTACGCGTGGGGCGCATCCTTGGCCGCGACCTCGTCAAGCCCCTCGATCACGTCACCCGTTCGGGGGATGTCCGGGTAGTTGTGCGAGGCGACGACGACCGTGACGGCGGCGTCCTCGCGCCACCGCAGCTCAGGCTCGTCGCCGAGGGTGCCGTTGGCCGCGTGGAGGAGCACCCGCGCGAGCGGAGTGCGCAGCCTGGCCAGCACGACCTGGGTCTCCGGGTCGCCGAAGCGCGCGTTGAACTCGATGACCCGAACCCCACGCGAGGTGATCGCCAGCCCGGCGTACAGCAGCCCGGAGAACGGCGTACCGCGTCGGCGCAGCTCGTCGACGGTCGGCTGGAGGACGGTCGTCATGACCTCGTCGACCAGCTTGGGGTCGGCCCAGGGCAGCGGGGAGTACGCGCCCATGCCGCCGGTGTTGGGGCCCTCGTCGCCGTCGAGCGCCCGTTTGAAGTCCTGGGCGGGGGTGAGGGGCAGGACGGTCTCGCCGTCGGTGATGGCGAAGAGGGAGACCTCGGGGCCGTCGAGGTACTCCTCGATGACCACGCGGCCACAGGCGATCGCGTGCTCGCGGGCGGCGGCGAGGTCGTCGGTGACGACGACGCCCTTTCCGGCCGCGAGACCGTCGTCCTTGACGACGTACGGAGCGCCGAAGGCGTCGAGGGCCTCGTCGATCTCCTCGGCGTTCGTACAGACGTAGCTGCGGGCCGTGGGCACTCCGGCCGCCGCCATGACGTCCTTGGCGAACGCCTTGGAGCCCTCCAGCCGGGCCGCCTCGCGGGAGGGGCCGAAGCAGGGGATTCCGGCCGCTCGCACCGCGTCGGCGACCCCGGCGACCAGGGGCGCCTCGGGGCCGACGACGACGAGCCCGGCCTCCAGCCGGGTGGCGAGCCGGGCGACCGCGTCGCCGTCGAGCGCGTCGACCGGGTGCAGCTCCGCGGTCTCGCCGATGCCGGCGTTCCCGGGCGCGCAGTGCACAGCGGTGACGTCGGGGTCGAGGGAGAGAGAGCGGCACAGGGCGTGTTCGCGGGCGCCGCCGCCGATGACAAGGACCTTCACGGGCGTCAGCCTAACCGCCGCCGGCCGTCCTGCCTGTACGGGCCTCCGAACCCTCCCCCCTACTCGTTTGTGTATTCCTCCACAACCGTCGCGCCCAGTTCGCGCACGATCAGGTCGTGGCCGGAGAGCGCGGAGTCGACGAGATCCGGGTCGTCGTCCTCGGGCACGTCGTCCTCGGGGGCGACGGGCGGCGGGCTGTACGCCTCCGGGGCGGGCGCGGCGGGCGGCGGCTCGGGAGCCGTCGGCTGCGGGGTGGGCCGGGGGGGCTGCTGCGGTCCGGGAGGGGCCGGCGGGCCGCCGGGGGTGTACGCCGGGGAGGGCGGCGGCGGCGCGGGTGGGGGTGCCTGGGGCGGGGCCGGGGGCTCCTGGGGCGGCCGGCCGCCGGGGCTTCCGGGCCCGCCGAAGCCGCCGGATCCGGGGCCGGGGCCGCCGCCCGGCCCTCCTCCGGGGCTTCCTCCGACGCCGCCCGAGGGGTCGACGATCGCCTCGACCTTCCACTGCACGTTGAACTGCTCGGCGAGGGCCTGGCGCAGCACGTCCTCGCTGCCGCTGCTCGCGAAGTTGTCACGGGCTCCGGCGTTGATGAAGCCGAGCTGGAGGGTGGTGCCGTCGAAGCCCGCCACCTGCGCGTTCTGGCTGAGCAGGATCCAGGTGAAGCGCCGGCGGTTCTTCACCGCCTCCAGGATGTCCGGCCACATGTTCCGCACCTGCCCGGCTCCCTGCGACATGCCGGGCGCGACGGCGGGGGCCGGTGCGGCGGCGTTCGCGGGGACGTTCCCAGGGGTGTTCGCGGGGGCGGGCGGTACTGGGGGCCCGGCGGGGCGCGGGCCCTGCCCCGGCGTGGAGGCGGTGGGCCAGCCCCCGGGACGCCGACCGGCGTCGGCGGCGGGTGCGGGGGCTTGGGCCGGAGGCTGTGCCTGCGGCTGGGCGGCGGCGGGCCAGGCGCCCGGACGCTGTTGCTGTTGCTGTTGCTGATGCTGATGTTGGGGGGCGGAGGGCGCCGGAGGCGCGGGCACCATGGTCTCGGGGGCGGCTCCTCCGTCCCGTACACCCGTCTCCGGGACGGCGCCACGCCCCAGCGGCTCCCTCGACACCGGTCCGTCCGGACCCGGCATGTGCGGGGCCGCGTCGGGCCCGGGGACGTAACCCATCGGGGCGTTCGCGGGACCGGGCGGGCCCGCGGCGAACGCCACCGCCTTGCCTCGCTCCAGCCGGTCCAGCCTGGCCTGCGTCGAACGCTCGTCGTCGAAGGCGGCGGGCAGCAGGACCCGCGCGCAGATCAGCTCCAGCTGCAGCCGCGGCGAGGTCGCGCCCCGCATCTCCGTGAGCCCGGTGTTGACGAGATCGGCCGCCCGGCTCAGCTCCGCACTCCCGAAGACGGACGCCTGTGCCCGCATCCGCTCGACCACATCGACGGGGGCGTCGATGAGCCCCTTCTCCTCCGCGTCGGGCACGGCCGCCAGGATCACCAGGTCCCGCAGCCGCTCCAGCAGATCCGCGACGAAGCGCCGAGGGTCGTTCCCGCCCTCGATGACCTGGTCCACGACCTGGAAGGCCGCGGCCCCGTCCCCCGCCGCGAAGGCGTCCACGACCGAGTCGAGCAGCGAGCCGTCCGTGTATCCGAGGAGGCCGGTGGCCATCGCGTAGGTCACGCCGTCCTCGGCCGCGCCCGCGAGCAGCTGATCCATCACGGACATCGAGTCCCGGACGGACCCCGCCCCCGCCCGTACGACCAGGGGAAGCACGCCGTCGGCGACCGGGATCTTCTCCCTGCCGCACACCTCGCCGAGGTAGTCGCGCAGCGTCCCCGGAGGCACCAGACGGAAGGGGTAGTGGTGCGTACGCGACCGGATCGTGCCGATCACCTTCTCCGGCTCGGTGGTCGCGAAGATGAACTTGAGATGCTCCGGAGGCTCCTCGACCACCTTCAGCAGAGCGTTGAAGCCCTGCGGGGTGACCATATGGGCCTCGTCGATGATGTAGATCTTGTACCGGCTGCTCGCGGGCCCGAAGAACGCCTTCTCCCGTAGATCACGCGCGTCGTCCACACCGCCGTGCGACGCCGCGTCGATCTCGATCACATCGATGGACCCCGGCCCGTTCCTCGCGAGATCACGGCAGGACTGGCACTCCCCGCACGGCGTCGGCGTCGGCCCCTGCTCACAGTTCAGACAGCGCGCCAGAATCCGCGCGCTCGTCGTCTTCCCGCACCCGCGCGGCCCGCTGAACAGGTACGCGTGATTGACCCGGTTGTTCCGCAGGGCCTGCTGGAGCGGGTCAGTGACATGCTCCTGCCCGATGACCTCGGCGAACGACTCGGGGCGATAGCGACGGTACAGCGCAAGGGACGACACGCTTACGAGGCTATCGGGCCCCACCGACAACCGTCCCCCACCCGCCACAACGCTCCCCCACCAACGCAAGCGCCCCCCACGCACCCGCCAGAGCCGACCTACCCTTGCTGCCTTCCGGCCCTGGGGGAGTTCAGTCAGATAGCGCCACGTGAGGGGCTCCGCACAGGGTACCCGATGCCGGGGGTGGGAACGAGTTCGCGAGCACTCCTCCGCGTCTTGTATTGTTTGCGCCGGAGGATTCGCCTAGTGGCCTAGGGCGCACGCTTGGAAAGCGTGTTGGGGGCAACCCCTCACGAGTTCGAATCTCGTATCCTCCGCCAGTGCTCTCACCGGGCACGATGTCGAAGGGCCCCACCGTTCGCGGTGGGGCCCTTCGCCGTGCTCCGTCTCACTTTCCGTCTCAGTCGGTCCCGGCGGTCCCCCAGAGCGCGCCGCCGACCTGCCCGGCCACCTTCCGCAGCACCGCCCCGGTGACGTGCATGTACCGAGCCCGCATCGGGGCCGCTCCTCCGGGCTCCCACCCCATGATCGAGTCGACGACGACATCCGGGACGCCGAGGATCAGCAGCACGGTCGCCGCCGTGCGGCGGGCGCCATGAAGCCGACCGTCCCGTACTCCCGCGTCCCTGAGCAGCCGCTTCCAGACGTGGTAGTCGGTGTTCGGGCTCAGCGGCCCACCGGTCGGCGAGGCGAAGACGTACCCCTTGTCCTCCCAGTCGGCACCGGCCGCGATCCGCTCCCGTTCCCGCTCCTCCTGGTGCTGCCGAAGAAGCTTGATCAGCGGATCGGGCAGCCCGATCGTGCGTCGCCCCGCGCGCGACTTGGTGCTCTTGCGCTCACGACGGGTCTGCTCCCGGCGGGGGCAGTAGCCCGCCTTCCGCCCGCACGGCTCGCCACCGCATCCGTGCGCGCACTTGGGCCGCAGCCGGTTCTTCCGGATCCGGGCGTATCCCGCATCCAAGTCGACGTCCTCCCAGTGCAGCCCGAGCGCTTCCCCCTGCCGGAGCCCGAGCGCCAGGGCGACGACCCACCGCGTGCTGTTGCGGAGCCTGGACGCCTCCACGAGGAGACTCTTCACCTCTTCGATCGTGTACGGCTCGATGTCCTCCTCTTCCAGGCGAGGAGCCTTCGCGATCTCGGCCGCATTGGCGCTTTCGCTCTGTCATGCCCTTTCCCCTCTACGCGGCCACGGCCGGACGACGGAGCTTGGCCACATACGCGGGTATCGCGTCGGCCGGAACCCGGCGCAGCCGCCCCACGGTGACGGATTCGATCTCTCTGGAGATCACGAGCCGGAAGCAGGCCGGTGTGCCCCCGGCCGCCAGGTCGTTCATGGGGTGCCTTCTCACTCGGTTTCGAGAAATTCACTCAGTTTCGGTTTCATTCACTTGCGACATTCGCGATATTTCTCGCGATGCGCCAGGACGCCCTTGGGGCGGCGAGCGCCGGGGCCGACGGGTGCACACTGCGGGTGCCAGAACTAGGAGCATGTTTTATGTAGGCGTACTTCTACATCTGGAGCACCTGTGGACAAGCCTGCCGAGATGTTCGACCGGGATTACGAGTGGTCGGCGCTGAGCCGGTTCATCGCCGATCCGCAACCCGGCGCGACTCTGGGCGTGGTCTCCGGACGCCGCCGCCAGGGCAAGACGTTCCTGCTGGATGCCGCCTGCCGAGCCGCCGGAGGGTTCTATTTCGGTGCGACCGAGGCCGCCGATGCCGAGTCGCTACGGCGGATCAGCGCGGCGCTGACCGTCCACGTCGGTCCTGCCAGCCCGTTCCACTTCGCCGACTGGGCAGAGGCCGTCGACGCACTGCTCGCGCTCAGCGCCGAGCGGCCCGTACCCGTGGTGATCGACGAGTTTCCGTACCTCGCCAAGGCCAACCCCGAGCTGCCCTCGATCATCCAGGAGGCGTTGCGGCCCTTGCGTGACCAGCGCACCGGCTCCCGTACGCGGCTGCTGCTGTGCGGCTCGGCGCTGCCCTTCATGGGCAGGCTGCTCTCAGGTAGCGCCCCATTACGCGGACGGGCGGGGCTGGAGCTGGTCGTCCGCCCCCTGGACCACCGCCTCGCCGCCGAGTTCTGGGACATCACCGACCCCCGCTTGGCCATGAAGGTGAACGCGATCGTGGGCGGCACCCCGGCCTATCGGCGCGAATTCGCACGCGGCGACACGCCAAAGGGTCCGGATGACTTCGACGACTGGGTCGTCCGCACCGTCCTCAACCCCGAAACCCCCCTCTTCCGCGAGGCCCGCTATCTACTGGCCGAAGAACCCGACCTTCGCGACACTGCCCTGTACCTGTCCGTCCTGGCCGCCGTCGCCGACGGCAACGCCACACGCGGGGGCATGGCCGGCTACCTGGAACGCAAGGCCACCGACATCGCCCATCCCATCAACGTCCTCGAAGACGCGGGTCTGCTGTACCGGGACGCGGACGCCTTCCGCGACAACCGTCCCACCTACCGCATCGCCGAACCGCTGATCGGCTTCTACCACGCGATCATGCGACCGGTCTGGGACCAGCTCGAACGCCCGGGAAGCGCGGCACGGGTCTGGCAAGCCAGCCGTCGCCGTTTCGTCAGCAACGTCCTCGGGCCCCACTTCGAGCAGGTCTGCCGGGACTGGGCCCTGCATCACGCCGACCCCGAACTGCTCGGCGGTCTGCCGGCCCGCGTCGGACACGGTGTCGTTCACGACCCCAAGGCCCGTACCGGCCACGAGGTCGACGTGGCGGTCATCGGAATCGCAGATGGAACCAAGCCACCACTGCTGGCCATCGGAGAGGCCAAGTGGAACGACACCATGGGCGCTGCCCACATCGAACGTCTCCGGCACATCCGCGACCTCATCACTCTGGCAGGCCGATACGACACCACGAACACACAGATCTTGTGCTTCAGCGGAGCCGGATTCAACGACAAGGCGCACGCTGCAGCGGCGGCCGACCCGGACATCCGGCTGGTCGACCTGGCGACCCTCTACAACCAGACCTGATGTACGCCCACGCATCCGCAACCGTCGGGGGCACTGTGAGCGCCACCCTGCCGTGGCGTAGCGGCACACCGCGTGCAGCCCCTTCGGCAGGGAGGTGAAGCGTTGTCTGTTGTCCGCTCTACCAAGGTTCCCGAATGACGCAGAGCACGACCGCCCGAGCCGGACGCTTCCACCAGGGACGCTTATCCGACGGACGGCCCCAAGCCCTGGATGCCTGGCGTGTCACCACCAACGATGCCGAGGCGGCCGCCCGGGTTGCCGGGCTACGGAGGGGCGAGCCTCAACTGTCTGCCATCGGAAGCCGGTGGTCACTCGGCAGCCCCTCCCGGTGGAGTGCCGCGCCACCGCGCCCTGTCAGTTGATGGTGACGACTCGGGCCCAAGGCGGTGGGGTGTCCGGGGCATAGTCGGGGTTCTCTTCGTCCACCGCCCTCGCTGGACGAGGGAAGAGACCGACGACGGTGCGGCAGGGTGGCTGCGCGGAGGGCCACGGTGTCTGGCCATCCGTCAGGGCGACGATCACGTCAGGTCGTGGCCGGGAGCGGAGCGCCCGGGCAAAACCGGAGCGCAGATCCGTTCCCCCGCCGCCGACCAGTTCGATGTTCTCGGCGCGGCAGAGAGGGACGGCGACCCCGGCCGCCGCGTCACAGGAGATCACCGACACCAGATCGCGGCGCCCGCCCACCGCCCGCGAGATCGATGCCACCTCCAGCAGCGCGCTGCCCAGCTCGGCGTCGCTCACCGACCCTGAGGTGTCGATCACGACGCAGACCCGGGGCGGCATGCGACGCAGGCTCGGCAGCAACGCCTTGGGAACAGCGGCCGACCGGCGGGACGGACGTCGGTAGCTGTGGTCCTCACCCGGCCCCGACGCCCCCACCGCGGAGCGGACCGCCGCCCCCAGCAGCTGCCGCCACGGCTGCGGTGGATGGAATGCCTCATCCGCCCAGCGGCGCCATCCCTCCGGAGCATCACCCGGCCGACCCTTGATCCCCTCGGCGACCCGGAAGCGGACCGCGTCCCGCTGCTGCCTGCTCAGCCCGTGCGCCCCCTCGGGTCCCAGCTCCCACGACCGAGGCTGCCCGTCGGCCCCACTGCCGCAGTCGAGCCAGGCCAGGTCCGAAGCGAGCCCGGACATCGACGCCCTCCGCAGGTACTCCTCCATCAGCAGCCCGTCGGGCAGCCGCAGCAGCGACGGCACCACCGCCCCGGAAGGCAGCGGCAGACCGTCGCCGTAGATGTCATCGTTGATCTCGAAGTCGGCGGCCATGTTCCGCCGCAGTCGCTCTGCCGGCCCGTGCTCCCCATGCTCCCGGGCGTACCGCTCGCCCCGCCCGTGGTGGTCTCGGAGCAGGTGGGAGACCTCATGCACCCAGACGCCCGCCAGCTCCTCCACCGGCGTGCGCGCCACGAAGCCGGGGGACACGTAGCAGCGCCAGTACGCGTCCACCGCCATCGTCGGCACCGACCGGTCCTCCACCACATGCAGCGCGAAGAGTGCGCCGGCCAGATAGGGACGGACCCTCACCGCGTGCAGCCGGGCGGCCAGCAACTTCTCCATGTCCAGGGGGAGTCCGGGCCCGCCGTATGACCCACGGGAGCCAGACGGCGGCCTCGGCACAGTGGCCCGCACCGGGCGCGGTGGCGAGGGGCGGGGCACCGGGTGCCGCCCGGGGCGTTTCGTGGCCCCCGTCATGGGCGCGCCCCCGTCGGACGCCCGGCATCGGCCGCCGCCGCGGCCCGCACCACCGACTGGTCCGCCTGCCGGACGAGACCGATCAGCCCGGTGAACCGCTCCAACGCCTCCGGCACCTCCCAGTCGTCGCGCCGCAACGCGGCCAGCGCCGTCGCCGGAGCGACCAACAGGTCCGGGGCACCGGTCTCCAACGCCCGGACCAGCACCGCCCAACCCGCCTCCCACCGCGCCCGCTGCGGCCGTGCCCCTACGGCGGCCACCACCGCCTCCAGCGCGGCCTGCCGAAGATCGCCCCGCGCCGGCAGGTCGGCAGCGGCCGGATCGGCCAGCAACGACTCCGGGTCCGGCAGTTCCATCCGGTCCAGATGGGCGAGGAGTTCGAGCCCCGGCCCGTCCCCCACCGCGCCCCGCACCAGCAGCGCCAGCACCTCTCGTGAGGCGGAGGCAGCCGTCCCGAAGGCCAGCAACGTCAACGCGGCCTCCCAGCTTCGGGGCGACGGCCAAGCACCGCCGCGCCGCGTCTCGGTGCTGGGCAGCCGGTGGATCAGCGTCGGCCGGGCTTCCAGGAATCCGCAGACCGCGCGCCGAGCGAAAGCCACCGCCTCTGCCAGCCGCTCCGGTGCCAGCCAGGGCAGCTCCGCCCGGGGCCAGGTCCCGCCCAGCCCACGCACCACCACCTCCCGGTCGTGCACCCAGTGCAGATGTACGAACCGGTTCGCCAGCGGAGGGCTCAGCTCCCATCCGTCGGCCGCCGACGCGCGCGGATTGGCGGCAGCCACGATCCTCACTCCTGGCGGCAGTCGCAGCGCACCGACCCTCCGCTCCAGGACGACCCGGAGCAGCGCGGCCTGGACGGCCGGTGTCGCGGTGGAGAGTTCGTCCAGGAAAAGCAACCCCCGCCCGGCCCGTACGAGTTCGACGGCCCACTGCGGTGGTGCCATCGGCACCCCCCGCACCTCCGGGTCGTCACCGACGATGGGCAGCCCGGAGAAGTCGGTCGGCTCGTGGACGCTGGCGATCACAGTCGTCAGCGGCAGGTCGAGTGAGGCGGCGAGCTGCGTCAGGGCCGCGGTCTTGCCGATGCCCGGCTCACCCCACAGCAGCACGGGCAGGTCGGCCGCGACAGCCAGGGTGAGCGCTTCGAGCTGCTCGTCGGGGCGCGGTTCGGTGGTGGTCGTTCGCAGCAGGGCCAAGAGATCCTCGGCGACAACGAACCGGGTGCCGGTTCCGGATGGGGCGACAGGGGTGGGCGCGCCAGCAGGGACGAGTGCGGGCGCACCGCCGGCCTGGGCCGAGGCGGACAAGAGGGTACTGGAGGTCATGGGCATCACCTGGGGTGGGAGAAGGGAAGGGGACCACCCGTCCCGGGGGTGGTGGGGTCGTGCGGAGCGAGACGTGAGTGGGGCGACCGGTCAGGCGATCGCCCGGTGATCAGGGTCAGGCCAGGCCGGTACGAGGCCGTGCCCGGCTACCCCGCTTGAGGCGCATCACGGCAGGGGTGCGACGGTCGAGCCGGGGACGGTGGCCCGGCTCCGCGCGCCCCGTGCCACGGGCATCCCCGCCCCCGACCACACCGGCGGCGGGGTGCCCGACGACCAGCCCCGAGCGGAAGAGTCCGTGGTCGATGCGGCGGGCCGCAGCCGCCTCCAGCTCCTCGCGGAGCGGACCGTCGCGCAGGACCGCACCCGGACCGAGCAACCCCTCGACCACATCCAGCGCCCCGGCGACATCACCGTGACCGAGCCGCTCCCGGACCGCAGGCAGCGCCTCCGGTTCGCGATGCACCGCGTCGATCACCCGCAGACAGGGCAACGCGGGCCCGCCGAGCGCCACCAGCAACTCCTCCCGGCGCAGCTGTGCCGGATCGTGATCGATCGCCGCCAGTGCGCCGTCCCGCAGCGCGATCCGGTGGACCTCGCCCCGGCACTCCACCCGGTGCGGGTCGCTGGGCCGGGGGGCGGAGCCGGCCGCCGCCGAGTCGGCCACCGCCAGTGCCGTGGCGACGAGCGGATGCAGCCGATCGGACGAGACCAGCCCGGCCCGCAGCAGCTCCAGATCCGGAAGAACCCGGGCTGCCGCTTCCGGAAGGACCGGAAGAGCCGCGACGGCCTGCGGCGGCAGCGCCTCCCGATGCGGCCGCATCGTCGGGGCATGGCTGTCGTCGGGGGCGACGAGTTCGAACACGGCCCGGCTCCGCGCACCGAGCCGCACGGTGAAGGCCCCGCGAGGGCGCCCCTCGGCCCCCAACAGCAGCTCGGCCTCGGCGGCCCACCGTGCCGAAGCCCACGAGCCGCCGTGGACAGCGGACCGAGCGGGCAAGTCAGGCCAGGCCGCCGCGTAGGGCCCGTCGGATGGCACCAGGTACGGCGCACCGTCCGCACCGCACCGCCACGTCAGTTCACCGCACCGCCCGGAGTCCCAGAGATGCCGGTGCAGGTCGAGCCGGAAACGCCGGTCGGGATGCGGGTGGGGATGATGCCTCGGCACACCGATCCCGGACCCCTCCCACAGGGTCAGGGACATCCGCTGTCCGGCGTCCGCCCAGGCCGGCGGTGTCCGCACCACCAACTGCAACGGCGTGGCGCCGGAACTTGCGTAACGGGCCAGGGAAATGGTGAGACCGGGCCGGAGCCGTCCGTCAGGGGCGATCCGGGGCATGTGCCAACGAAGCAGATCCGGTGCCAGGCGACGCAGATCCGCACGAACGCGGGTGACGAGTTCAGTGCCGTGGCGGTCGCGCACGGCGCGCAGATCGAGATCGGCGTCGACGCGGGCGGCGGCACAGGCCCCCGCCCAGTCGCCGACCGCACGCCGTGCGGTCGCATTCTCGATCATGGACGGCGGCACGGCGTATTCACGCACGCGCTGCCACATCAGCAGGTGGGTCGGAATCGTGTTCGCGAAGTGATGTGCCATCAGCACTCACCTTGCGCGAACGATTCCCCCGATCCATACGAGGAGTAGTTCTTCATCCCCGGCATCATAGGCACCACGACGAGGATCTGTCAGTCCCCCTCGGCCTCCTTGCCGCACACCGCAACGTTCGGAGTGGACCGGCGGGTACCGCAGTTGCCGCCCACGACGGACCCTGCGGATCAGAACGACCATCGACCGAGCCCGACCCCCTCCATTCCGTCCGTGAGCGCGACCATGACCTGTCGGCCCGGCGCTCAGGCAACTGTCGGCTCTCGCCGTGCGGCACCACGAACCGGTCGATCAACGGCTCCGCGCGTGGGGGCCGCAGACTGGCGCGCGACTGTACGCGATGAACTGGACGATCTCGACACCGAGCACACGCACCGCGCGGCCGGGAATCGTGCGGGAGAAGCCGCGTGAAGCAACGGAGCGGTGACCACAGTCCGCCGCTGCGTGTCTTCGTGCTGGACTGCGAGGCTCTGTCGTCGGCCGAGCGCGGGAATCGGATGATGATCGCCCGGCTCAAACTGGCCGCTGAAGGTGAAGCCGAGGTGGTGACATCCCCGATGACACCACCATGCTCGCCACCTCAGAGATCGAAGTCAGCGTCCGCACGGCCGCTTTCCGCGATCTCGGCCAGGGCTGCGCGGCAGACCACTTGAGAGATATATTCTATGCACGAGTTGATATCTTCGGAGGTGCATGAATGAGTCGCACAGTGATCGACTTGGACGACGATCTGCTGGCCGACGTGGCACAGGCGCTGGGGACCAGCACGAAGAAGGAGACCGTCAACACCGCGCTGCGGGAGGTGCTGGAGAACCGGCGCCGGGCACTCGCCCTCACCCGGCTGCGTACGGCAGCGGCCGACGGCGGCTTCGATCTGGACCTGTTCGATGACAAGGGGAGCTACCGGCGGTGAGCGCGGCGCAGTTCCTGATCGACACCAGCGCGCTCGCCCGATTCCTTCGCGGGGACGCCGAAAAGTACGGCTGGGACCAGGCAGCAGCAGCGGGGCTCATCGCGGCCTGTCCCATCACCGAGCTGGAGTTCTTCTACAGCTCGCGCTCAGCAGAGGATCGCGCCCGGGGCGTCGAGGACATGCGGATGATCTTCGGCTGGGTCCCCGTCGACGATCGTGCCTACGATCGAGCCTGGCAGGTTCAGGAACTGCTGACCCGGCGAGGTCAGCACCGCAGCGCCGGCGCGGTGGACCTCGTCGTGGCCGCCACGGCGGAGTTGCAGGGCCTGACCCTCCTGCACCGCGACCGCGATTTCGACTGCATCGCCGCCGTCACCGGTCAGGCCCTGCAGTGGTTCGGCCCCGAGGCGGGCAAATGAACAGCCCCTTGTGTGGTCTCAGTTCTGGTCTCATTCAACGGCGTTCAGCACGGTTCGCGGGTACCGCAGCGCCCTGATCCGCCAAAGGCCAGGACGTGCACGAATGCCCCCGAACACCGGTGGGGACAGTGGGAAAGCGTGTTGGGGGCAACCCCTCACGAGTTCGAATCTCGTATCCTCCGCACCTTGCCTGAACAGGCAAAACGGCCGGCCTTCTCCCTCTTCGACTGGGAGGACTGGGGAAACGCCCCCCGGGGCCTCGATGCCGCGACGTTCTGGGCCGCGTCGCTCGCCGTCCCCGCTCTGGCCGACCGCGTATGGCGTGAGCGGCGGCACGATTTCGAGAGCCGGGACGGCAAGCTGATGACGCTGTTCGTGTGCTCGAAGATCCTCAGGCCGGACGCGCACCCGGAGGACCCCCGGATCGAGCCCACCCTTCACAGGGCACGGCAGGTCATCGCGGAGCTTCAGGAGGGCTGACCGCTCGATCGCTCCCGGAGAAGGACGCGGTACTCGTGGATCGTCCGCTCATCGGCATCGGCGGCCAGGGCGTCGAGCAGTTCACCCGGATGAGCCGGATCGTCCGTGCCTACGGCCACGGTTCCGACACGAGGGAGGCGGTAGGAGGCCCGAAAGGCCGCCTGGACGCGGGAGAATCCATCACCGCCCTGGAGAACGACCCGGGGATCGATCCGATCCCACACCTGGGCACCCGTGCTTCCACCGAAGGGGCTCATGCCCCACACCCTGGCACCGCCAAAACCCCATGCCGCCGTCAGCTCGTCTGTGGCATCGAGCGTTCTGATGCCGACCAGCAGTCCAGCTCGCACCATGAGGACCGACGGCCTCGGCGCGGTCGTATCTACCAGGTCGAGCAGCGGTGACGGGTCCCAGGAAGCCACCCCCAGACTCCGCACAGCCCCTTCGATGTGCATCGTCCAGCGCGGCGCATGCCTGGGCCAGTGCGTCCCGCCCATGAGCGCGGCGCCGTGTCTACGAACGCGCCTGGGAGGTCCAAGAGCCGCTGAGTTCGCAGCGCGTCCTGCGCCCCGCTCCGCCGCAGGTCGACCCCGCCCGTACGGATCGGGGCGCGGCGCATCGCACTACGATCGCCGTTCATGGACTGGCTCGGGCGTACCGCGAAGCTGAGGCAGTGGAGCAGGAGCGGGGCGCGCGCTCCGCACAAGCCGCTGCTGTTTCTGTACGCCCTCGGCCGGTTCCAGCAGGATGCCGACGGCGAGCTGCGGTACAGCGCGGTGGAGGAGGACCTGAAGCGGCTGCTGGCCGAGTACGGTCCGTCCAACCGGACGACGCCCGCCTATCCCTTCCACCACCTGGTGAGCGACGGGGTCTGGGAGGTGCGCACCGTGCGCGGGCCGGGCAGCCCCGGCAGCGGGGTGCGGGAGCTGCGGGCGGCGGCGGCCGCAGGGCGGCTGGCACCGGAGCTGCGGGCGGCGCTGCGGCGGGAGCCGGCGCTGCTGGGGCGCATGGCGCGGGTGCTGCTCGACCTGAACTTTCCGCCCTCGCTCCACGGCGAGCTGTGTGAAGCCGTCGGTCTGGAGCTGGAGGCGGCGGAGACCGAAGCGCTCTCGGCCGTACGGAGACAGCGGGACCGGCGGATGAGGGAGCAGGTGCTGACGGCCTACGAGTACCAGTGCGCCTTCTGCGGCTACGACGGCCGGATCGGCGCGGTGCCGGTCGGGCTGGAGGCCGCGCATGTGCGCTGGTGGGCCTTCGGCGGCCCCGACGAGATCGACAACGGGCTGTGCCTGTGTTCGCTGCACCACAAGCTCTTCGACAGGGGCGTCCTCGGCATCGGCGAGGGCCACCGCATCCTCGTCTCGCAGAGCTTCGTCGGCCGCGGCACCGCCGCCCGTGAGCACGTCATAGCCCTCTCGGGCCGTCCGCTCATCGGCCCTCAGCCGGGAACCCTCCCCATCGCGGCGGCCCACCGCACCTGGCACACCGGCCAGGTCTTCCACGGCACCCCACGCCCGGTCGCCCCCGTGTGACGGCCGTCGTGACGGTCTGTGCCGTCGTTGCCCGGCCGGGCTCGGGCCTGAGCCCGGGTGCGGGCCTGGGGCCGGGTGCGGGCCTGGGGCCGGGTGCGGGCCTGGGGCCGGGTGCGGGCCTGGGGCCGGGTGCGGGCCTGGGTCCGGGTGCGGGCCTGGGGCCGGGTGCGGGCCTGGGTCCGGGTGCGGGCCGGGGTGCGGCTCGGATAATGGGACGGGTGGGATCGTCGACGTACCACGGGTACGCGCTGGACCCGCTCGTACCGGCTCCCACGCTCGGACGGGAGGCGCGCCCCATGACCAAGGACACCGGGATTTCCGGCGGAGGCGTACCGCGGCCGTCGCCGCGGGAGCGTGCGGAGCGGGGGAAGGCGGCCCGTAAGAAGATCCCCAGGAGCGATCACGGCGACTTCGCGCCCGGTGAGGGACGGCCCGACCCGGTGCAGGTGATCGAGGAGCAGTCGGCGGCACGGGTGCGGGAGCTGATTCCCATCCGCTACGGCCGCATGACGGAGTCGCCCTTCCGCTTCTACCGGGGCGCGGCCGCGATCATGGCCGGTGATCTGGCGTCCACCCCCGACTCGGGCATCACGGCCCAGCTCTGCGGAGACGCGCACATGATGAACTTCCGGCTGCTCGGCTCCCCCGAGCGGCGGCTGGTCTTCGATGTCAACGACTTCGACGAGACGCTGCCGGGCCCGTGGGAGTGGGACGTCAAACGGCTCGCCGCGAGCCTGGTGATCGCCGGACGGGAGAACGGTTACTCGGGAAAGGAGCGCGCCGACATCGTCCGGGCGACCGTACGGCACTACCGCGAGCGGATCCGGGCCTTCGCCGGCATGGGCAATCTCGAGGTCTGGTACGACCACGGCGACACCGAGGAACTGCAGTCGCTGGCGGACCGGCAACTCGACGCCAGAGGCCGCGGAAACGTCTCCAAGGCCATGACGAAGGCGCGTACGCGGGACAGTCTCCAGGCGTTCGAGAAGCTCACCCGCCTCCGCGACGGCAAGCGCCGGTTCGTGCCCGACCCGCCGCTGATCGTGCCCATCGAGGAAGCCCTGCGGGGCACGGAGGCGGACCTGATCGGCCGGGAGCTCCACGACCTGGTCGACCGGTACGGCAGGAGCCTGTCCACGGAGCGGCGGCATCTCCTGCGTGAGTACCACCTGGCCGACATCGCCCGGAAGGTCGTCGGTGTGGGCAGTGTCGGAACCCGCTGCTGGGTTCTGCTCCTGCTGGGCAAGGACGACGAGGATCCGCTGATCCTCCAGGCCAAGGAGGCCGACCACTCGGTGCTCGCCGTGCATGTGGGCGCGAGCGAGTACGACAACCAGGGGCAGCGCGTGGTCGTCGGGCAGCGGCTCATGCAGGCCGTCGGCGACGTGTTCCTGGGCTGGGACCGGGTCATGGGGACCGACGGTCGCCGACGCGACTTCTATGTACGGCAGTTGCACGACTGGAAGGGCATCCTGGAGCCGCAGGACATGGTGCCCAACGGCATGCGCGTGTTCGGCGAACTCTGCGGCCGGACCCTGGCCCGTGCCCATGCCCGTTCCGGGGACCGGATCGCCATCGCCGCCTATCTGGGCGCGGGCGACTCCTTCGACGTCGCGCTCTCACGGTTCGCGGAGAGCTACGCCGACCAGAACGAACGCGACCACCGGGCCCTGGTGGCCGCGGTGCGCTCGGGCAGGGTGACGGCCGCGGCCCCGTGATGCGCATGGTTCTCGTGACCCGCGGCCTCGTGATGCACGTGATCCGCGTGATCCGCGTGATCCGCAGCCTCGTGATCCCCGTGATCCCCGTGACCCGCGGCCGCGTGATCCGCGTGGCGCCCGGGTCGGTCGGCCGCGTGTGCGGGGCGGCCGCTATTTCCAGGGGATGTTCAACCAGGGGCTCGCCGGGTCGGTCGTGAGCACGCGGTGCGCGGCGAGCACGTCCTCGTACCACTCGCCGAACTCCTCGTCGTCGAAGTGCAGGCACCGGCCGAGGATGTACGCGGCGGAGAACTCCTCCCAGGAACGGTAGTCGAGCCGGGCCGCGCGGCCGGCGCGGATGACGGCCTGTTCGGCTTCGTGGAGGGTGCAGTACCGTCCGCCGAGCCCCCAGCGGGCCATGCCGGAGGCGCGGCCGTAGTCCCATGCCTCGACGGAGCGGACGAACTGGCCGTCGCGGAGCAGGCCGTCGGCGCGGAAGCGGGCCTCGTAGCGGACGATACGGCCGATGAGCCGCTGGATGCCCGCGACCTTGGCCGCCACATCGACTTCGTTGTGCGGGCGGCCCGGTGTGACTCCGTCGGGGGTGATCCTGGGCTGGGTCGCCTCGGCGGCGTTGGCGCGCATCACGCGCTCGGCGACATGGCGCCAGTGGTCCAGCTCGACCCCACCCCCGTATTCGAGGGCGAGGGAGCGCCGCACCTGGAGGGCGAACTCCCATATGGGGCTGACCACTTCGGCGCTGAGGAGGCGTTCCTGAAGACGCTGCCAGTCCTCGCGGTCGGTGACGCCCCACCACTCCTTGAGGCGGTCCCTCTCCTCGGTGTAGCCGTGGCCGTGGTACGCCATGGAGTTCCAGAACTCGCCGTTGGTGACGAACAGCAGGGCCGCGCAGGCCAGCCCCTGGGCCACCGGGCCGTGCAGCGGACCGCCCACCTGGAGGGTGCGGAGGGTGCCGCGCGGGTGGCAGTGGCTCTCGACGCGGGCGGCGTGCCGGCGCCACAGGTCGCGGTGGGTCGGCGACGTGGGGAAGAACGCCTCGCAGGGGCTGCCCGGATTGACGGCCATCCACTGCGGGTCGGCGTCCCCCCAGACACGGGCGTACCAGTCCAGCGAGCCGGAGGAGTACACCGGATCGGCGACCGGGGAAGGGAGCATGCCTTCGGTGTAGAGCGCCACGCAGGGGGCTCCGAGCTGTGGGGCCCAGTACGGGGCGAACTCCACGCGGCGGGGAAGCGCGTCGGCGAGGGCCCGTGACTCGGCGATATAGAGGCAGTTTCCGGCCAGTACGTCGAAGTAGGCGGACCAGTCGCCGCGGGTCTTCGCCTCGTACAGCTCCCGCTCGATGGGGCTCGGCGCCTGCCAGGGGACAGTCGAGTTGCCGTCCTGCCCCGCACCGGCGGCTGCGAGACCCTCCCCGTTCACTATCGCCATGGGAAGATTCTATCGAGCACGTCTTCGAACTCTCCGAGGTAGTAGGGGGTTTACGGCGCGGGAACACGGCGTGTGAAGGAGGGTGAACGCGGAGCGGCGGAGACCCGCCCGCCCGCGGAGTCCTGCCGTTCTCCGGTCGGCCCCGCCGATCACCGGTCCTCGGGAGCCGCCCGGCCTTCGAGCGCCTTGTCGATCTCCGATACGCGGGCGTGGGCCTCCCCCAGCAGCGCCACCTGCCTGTTCCTGATCCGCTCGAACGCCTCGGCCGCCGCCTCCGGCGTCAGCAACCCCTCGTCGAGACGGCACTGTTCCAGCCGGAATCGTGTCATCAGCGTGTCCGAGTGGTCCTCGCCGAGTTCGGCGCACTCCGCGGCGAGGACCTGTTCGTACAGGGCCAGCGCCTCGGCCCGGCCGGTCGCGCTTTCGGTCGCGGTCGCGCTTCCGGTCGCGGTCGCGGTGGCGGTCCCGTCCTCGGCCGTGTCGGTGGGGCCGTCCCGGTCGGGCCGTGCCGCCCCGTCGCCGCCGGGCGGAGCGTCGTCGTCGGCCGGCCCGCCGCCGCACCCGCCTCCGCCGCGCCGGTGCAGCATACGGGCCAGGCACAGCCGCGAGTCTCGGGTGAGCCGGTCGTTCGGGCCGAGGATCGAGGCGTACGAAGCGGCGACTTCGCGCAGCTCGTCCAACGCCTCGCCGTACTTTCCCAGGCCCTCCAGCGCATGGGCCAGGCAGTGCCGTTCGGACAGGACCACCGAGTCGCCCGGATCCACCGTGCGCAGCCGGATCGCGAGGATCGCGCGGATCTCGGACTCGCCCTCGTCCGCGCGCTCGCAGTGGCGCAGGAGATGCCCGCGCCGGTGGCGGATCTGCAGGGCGAGGGTGCTCTCGGGCGAACGGTCCGGGTCGGAGCCGTCGAACCAGGCGACGGACCTGTCGAACGCGTCCAGGGCCTCCGGATAGCGCTGCTGATTGCGGAGGTTGTCGCCCAGGCAGCGGTTCAGGTCGCGGTGGAGGCCGGAGTCCCGCTCTCCGTACGTCTCCAGGTCCGTCAGGACCGACCGGTACTCGGCCTCCGCCTCCGTCCATCGCTCGGCCGCGTCCAGGGCGTGCGCCCTGTGGTGGCGGTTGTGGAGTGGGAGAAGCCTGTGGTCGTCCGGTGTCCCGCCCTCCACATGGCTGATCAGTGCCTCGTACTCGTCGGAGCCATGGCCGCGCGAGACCATGATCTCGGCGAGTGTGCCGTGCGTGAGCAGGGTGTACGGGTCGTGCGGGCCGAGCACTCGCCGACGGGCTTCCAGCACGGCCCGCAGCTCCGCCTCCTGTTCTGCCTCGGTCGCACGTGAGCACTGCCTGCGCGCGATGGCGAGATTGTGACGGGTGATCAGGGTTTCGGGGTGGTCGGGCCCGAGCCGGGCGAGCTGTTCGGCCGCCACGGACTCGAACTCCGCGAGTTCCTCTTCCCCTTCGAGCAGGGAGAGCGCCGCCCGGTGCCGTACGGAGAGCCGGACCGGATGGTCCAGCGGCAGCGAGGCGGCGCGCTCGGTCAGGGTCTGCGCCAGTTTCCGGGCCGTCGAGAAGGAGTTGGCGAAGTTGAAGTAGGCGTACGCGGAGAGTCCGGCGCGCAGGAGCGGCAGCAGGACCTCCTCGTCGTCCGGGGACGCGGTGAGCGCGGCGACGGCGTGCGGGGCCAGCAGCCGCCACCAGGGCCAGCTCGGCGGCAGCTCGGGGGCGCGGGCGGCGGCGCCGGCCTCGACGATCCTGGCCGTGGCACGCCAGACGGCGGCGCGCTCCTGGTCCGGGCCGTCGGCGAGGCGCAGTGCGTTGGCCTCCAGGACGAGCCGGTGGCTGACGAGACAGGGCACGGCGTCCTGGTCGGACGCGGCGCCGTCGGGGGCGATGTCGACGACGTCGATGAGGTTGAGGTCGATCAGCGCTTCGAGGGCGCGGTCGGCCTGGTCTGGCTCGCCCACGCCGCTCGCGCCGCCTGCGCGGTCCGCTCCGTCCGTGTTGCCCGGGCCCGTGCCCGTGCCGTCCGTGTTGCCCGGGCCCGTGCCGTACGTGGCGGACAGGGCCTCCGGGTCGAGCAGTTCCACCGGGAACGGCGCGGGCGAGCAGCACGACAGCAGTCGCATCAGGGAGCGCGCCTCGGGCAGATGCCGTTCCTCCAGCAGATCGAGGGAGAGTTCCCAGGTGCGGCCGATGAGCCGCCGGTGCATGTGTTCCGTGTCGGACTCCTCCTGCCGCCGCCGCTCCCCCTGGTCGAGGAAGCGCGCGCCCGCCTCGCCGAGCGCTTCCGTGTAGGCGGCGAAGCTCCGCACCCGTCCCGCACGCCTGCCCCGGCGCCGGAGCAGGCCCGCGCCGCGTGCGGAGCGGGCGAGGTAGGAGCCGGCGAGTTTGAGGGCGAGGGGCAGACCGTCGAGGCGTTCGGCGAGGACGCGGGCCTCGGCCGGGTCGCCCGCGTCCCCGGCCAGGTCCAGCAGGACGTCCCGCCCGTCCGCCGGGCTGAGCACCCCGACACGGTGGGTGTCCGCCTCGCTTCCCCACACGTCCGGGTTACCGACGCGCGAGGTCACCACGGTCATGCCCGCGCGGCTCGAGCGCAGCCAGCCGGTGCCGTCGCCGGGCGCGCCGGTCTCCGAGGCGAGCCACGCGGGCTCGTCCGCGTTGTCCACGACGAGCAGCCAGGGGTGTTCGGAACCGTCGAGCCACCGCCATACGAGGTCGGTGGCGCTGGTCCGTCCGTTCCAGGCGGCCTCGATGTCGCTCTCGTCCGCGCCGAGTTCGCGTGCGACCTCCCTCATGCCCGTGACGAGCCGGTCGGCGCCGGCCGCGGAGATCCAGATGACCCGGTAGCCGCGGTCGCGGGCCTGGCGGGCGAGATGCAGTGCCACGGTCGTCTTGCCGCAGCCGCCGAGGCCGTACAGGATCTGGGCGCGGCTCTCGCCGCCGCCGAGGTTGGTGTCCAGCAGGGTCAGCAGCCCGTCGCGGCCGCGCACCCGCGGCGGCAGGTCGCCGTAAGGGGCCCGGATGGAGAAGGTGTTGGGGCCGGAGCGGCCGATGGACGGACGCTGTTCCTCCGGTCGGCCGGAGACCGGACCGGCCAGGGCTTCCGCAGGGTCCACGAGGTCCACGAGGTCCGCGGTGGGACCGGGCGCGAGGCCGGGGCCGGGGCCGGCGGCGGGGTGGGCGGGTCCGCCGATGCCTCTCGCGTCTCTCGCGGCCCGCTTCTCGCGCTCCACCGTGTCCCTCGCCGCGCCATGCGCCTCGAACCACTCGCGGTCCGGTGCGAGATCGCAGCCGTGGAGCAGCGCTTTGAGGGTCTGCCACGACGGTACGCGCCGAGCGGCCATGGCGTCCGAGACGGTCGTACGCCCGACTCCCGTACCGGCGGCGAGTTCCCGCACCCCGGCGTAGCCGGCGGACCGCGCCGCCGCCCTCAGCCGCTCGGCCAGCTCCCGTACCGCTCGCGGGGCCTCGGTGTCGATCTCGCCGAATCCAGCTGCCACGCCGTCCTCCCCCGCCGGGCCCCCGCTGCCCGCGCCAACTCCCAGACCCTATGCGGCTGTCCGGCCGGACGTCCTGCGGACGCCGGACAACCTGCGGAAACGCAGGTGGGCGCAGCGCTGTCCCGCCGCTGTCCGACGGCCCTTCGGGACAGCTTTCCCCGCCTCTACACAGGAGTCACGGCGACCGGGCCGCGACCGGCCCGGCGGAAGAGCGAAGAGGATGGGGAACTCATCGTGGAGGTACTGCACTTCGTCCTGGAGTACGGCCAGGAGTACGGCGTGGTCCTGTCGGGCGCCATCGGCGCACTCCGGCTGGCCGTCGACGCGGCCCGCGGCTTCCGCGCCCTGTCGCGCCGTCGCCGTCGCCGTCGCGCTCACGGCGGCGACGCGAGCACGGGCAGCGGCGGGAGCACGGGCAGCGGCGGGAGCGGCGGAGGCGCAGGGGCCACCGCGAGCACCACGGGTCCTACGGGTTCTACGGGTCCTACGGGTGCCGGGGGTTCCGGCCCTACCGCGTGATCGGGCGGGGGTCCGGCAGTCCGCCGGACCCCCGCCCGTGGTCGCCCGCTGCCGACCATGGCCGGACGCGGTTCGCGCCTCCGGGCGTCAACCGTGGCGCGGGCGGCGCACACGATCCGGCTCGTTCCGGTTCCGCCGGGGCGAGGCGTCGCGGCCGAAGCACGCGGCACGGATACGACAGGGGGCACGCGCCCCGGCCCACCCCGGCCAGGGGCGGTGACCATCAGCGTCGTAGTCGTAGAGGAGCCGGCCGTGTCCGTACCGTCCACGTTCGATCATCACGTCACCGAGTACAGCCTTCCGCACGCCTACTGGATGGCGCTGGCCGCCCGCCTCGCGTACAAGAACGAGGCCGAGGTCGAACGGCAGGCCGGGCAGTGGGGATTCGGGAAGGTGCGGCATCACCGGTCGCGGTTCACTCCGCCGTTCCCGCTGGAGGACACCCAGGCGTACACGCTGGCCAGCGACCGGATGATCATCACCGCGTTCCGGGGTACGGAGCCGACGCAGATCCGCGACTGGCTCTCGGACGCGGCCACTCCGCCCTGGCCGGGACCGGGGCGGACCGGCTACGTCCACTACGGGTTCGGCGAGGCGCTGGACTCCGTCTTCCCCACGGTCAGGGACGGGGTGGCCGAACTGCGGGACAACGAGCAGACGGTGTGGTTCACCGGGCACAGCCTCGGCGGGGCGCTCGCGATGCTGGCGGGCTGCCGGATGTATCTGGAGGAGCCGAGGCTCCGCGCGGACGGCGTGTACACCTTCGGGCAGCCCCGCACCTGTGACCGGGAGCTGGCCGCCGCCTGCAACAAGGGCTTCCAGGAGCGGTTCCACCGCTTCGTCAACAACAACGACGTCGTGCCACTGCTACCGCCCGAGCCCGCCTACACCCATGTCGAGACCCTGCGGTACTTCGACGCGCACGGGAAGCTCCGCACCTCCATGCCGCTGCTGAGCGGGCTGGCCGACCGGGCGAAGGGCATGACCGCGGATCTGTTGGCGCCGACCACCGACGGCGTACGGGATCACATGATCGACAGGTACGTCGACGCCCTGGCGAAGAACATCCCCTGAGCCCCCTCGGGCCGCCGCCGCACCCGGTCGGCCGATCCGGATGCGGCCGCACTCGGCCCGCCGCGCTCCGTCCGATCGGCGGACCGGACCGAACCCGACCGGAGCCGACCCGTCCCGAACGGACCGAACCCAACCCGAGCCGACCCGAGCCAACCCGAGCCAACCCGAGCCAACCCGAGCCAACCCGAGCCAACCCGAGCCAACCCGAGCCAACCCGAGCCGAACGGAGCCGAACGGAGCCGAACGCCGAGGGGGAGAGCCGCACCTGCGGTCCTCCCCCTCGGCGTTCCCGTTCCCCCCTGCCGCGCGCCCCGGACGCGCGCGGCACCCGCGAGTCAGGGTTTTCGACCGGGCACTCGCCCGCGTACCGGACAGGGTGGAGGCGCGGCTCCGTACCCGGTGACCCGGCGAACCCGGTGAACCCCGGAACCGATTGGGGTCTTCCGTTCGGATCAGGCTGGATCAGGGATCGGGTTCTTCAGCCTCGGCCGTGGCGCAGCCGCTCCAGCGTCCGGTCCAGATCCGCCCGCTCGGGCCGGTTGTGCGGCAGCTTGGCGAGCACCGCGGCCATGCCGCAGGTGTTGGTGAGCGCGGAGAAGACGAGACCGCCCGCCACCCCGGCCGAGATCAGCAGCCAGGCCGGGTGCAACCGGCTGAGCCCGACGCCGGTCAGGACGAGGGTGCCCGCCGTGATCCGCACCTGACGCTCCATCGACCAGCTGCTGCGGGTCGCGCAGGCCGGGCCGTCGGGGTAGTGCAGCTCGTGCCCCCCATCGGCCCAGGCGCTCGTACCGCCGGAGAGGGTGATGGCGGTCACTCCCTGCTCGGCCAGCAGCGCGCAGGCGTTCTGGGACCGCGCGCCGGAGGCGCAGACGACCAGGATCTCGCCCCGGCCGGCCGCCTCGCGGATCTCGGGCAGGGCGCGGCGCACCTGGTCGAGGGGGACGTTGAGGGCGCCGGGCAGATGACCGGACGCGTACTCGCCGGGTGTGCGGACGTCGATGACGGTCAGGTCGTCGATGCGGGCACGGGCCTGCTCGACGTCGAAGGCGGACACGGACGCGTGGGCGGTACTCATATCGGATGCCATCCTTTGGGAAGGGGGTTTGACTGGACAGTCGCGGGAAGACGGCGGACCTCACTGAAGTTCACCGGTGGCCTCAAGGGCGTAAAATACCCCTAGGGGTATCAATGAAGGAGTTGTCGTGGAGCTGGATCTCGCAGGCGCCGAGCTGAAGGCCGTGCTGAACCGACTGCGCCGGGCACAGGGCCAGATCTCCGGGGTGATCCGGATGATCGAGGAGGGGCGCGACTGCGAGGAGGTCGTGACGCAGCTGGCGGCGGCGTCGCGCGCGCTGGACAGGGCGGGCTTCGCGATCATCGCCACCGGCCTCCAGCAGTGCCTGACCGACATCGAGGCCGGGAGGAAGGGCGGGGAGGACCCGGAGCAGATGCGGGCGCGGCTGGAGAAGCTGTTCCTGTCCCTGGCCTGAGACCGGGGTCCGGCGGCCGGGACAGGTCCCGGCCGCCCCGCGCCCGTAGGGGACCGGTCGCGACCCGCGCCCTCGACGGTGAGCGGGCTCGCCCGTGCCGTGGGCGTACGAGAGCGGTCGGCGCGGTTGCGGCTCGTGACCGCCGTCGCGGCAGGTCCGGTACGCGTACGAGGCGGGGCTCTCGGGCCTGTGACGGGACGCCGGTCCGGGCCCTTCGGCGTACGGAGCCGGGTTCCCGGTCCCGTACGGGAACGAGCGCCCGCGCCCGATTCCGTAAGGCCGCCGACCGCAACGCCGCACGCGCCCGATTCCCGAGGCCCGCACGCGCCCGATTCCCGAGGGCCGCCTGCGCCCGCTCACAGGACGCTGTCCATCAGCATCACCGCGGCGACCGCCAGCAGCGCGGCGGCGAAGATCCGCTGAAGGGTCGTGCCCCGGACCTTCCCCGACAACCGTTTGCCGTCCCACGCGCCGAGGATCGCGGCCCCGGTGAAGGGCGCGACGACCGCCCAGTCGAGCGGATCGGCCGTTCCGGTACGCGTCGTCAGCGCGGCGAGCGAGTTGACGGTGATGACCAGCAGGCTGGTGCCGACGGCCACACGCATCTCCAGGCCGAGGGAGCGTACGAGGGCCGGCACGGCGAGGAAGCCGCCGCCGACCCCGAGGACGCCGGTCACGGCCCCGAGGCCCGCACCCGCGCCGACAACGGCGGCGGGTCCCTTCCGTACCGCCTCCCCGGCGTCCGGCCGGGCCCGGAGCATCCCCACCGCCGCGGCGGCAGCGATGAGCGCGAACGCCCCGGTCAGCAGCGCCGGCGGCAGCCGTCCGGCGAGCGCGCCGCCCAGCGCGGCGGGCAGCAGGCCCGCCGCGGCGAAGAGCGCGCCCGTCCGCCAGCGCACCAGGCCGTCACGTGCATGCGCGAACAGCGCGGTGGCGGAGGTGGCGGTGACGATGATCAGGCTCGCGGTGGTGGCCGCGGCCGGGGTGAAGTCGAGGAGATAGATCAGCGCGGGGACGGCCAGGACGCTGCCACCGCCCCCGAGGGCCCCGAGGGCCAGGCCGACGACGGCCCCGGCGGTCAGAGCGAGGAGCAGAGTACTCACGCCGTCGAGCCGCCGTCGCCCCGCGCGTGTACGACGACCGGGAGCCCCGACCGCGCCCGTATGCCGCCCAGGACATCCACGGCCCGTGGACCGCGCGCGGCGAGCAGTCCGGCCCGTGGAGGCAACGGCGCTCCGGGCGCCAGGGCGGACGGGGGCGCTTGAACGGCGTACGGGGCCTGGCACGCGCCCCTTTCGCACGGTTCACGGACGTCGAGCGGTACGGCGTCGACGGCCCTACATCGAGCGGTCGTGCACCGGGCGGTCGTACATCGGACGGTCGTACATCGAGCGGTCGCACATCGGACGGTCGTACATCGAGCGGTCGAGGCCGGACCGCTCCTGTCGCCGCCGCCCGCCCGGTCACCGCGCCCCGCGTTCCCGCGACGGAACAGGGCGGTGCGGGATATGCGGGCGGTGCGAGAGGTACAGGAGGCAGCCATGGGTCAGCCGTCCGTGGAAGTGGACGTGGACGCGGACGTGGACGCGAACGTGAACGGAAGTCCGGCCGCGCGGGCGGCGTCGAACCCGTCGTCGATGGCGACGACATCGCGCCCGGCCGCGTCCAGCAGCGACGCGGCGATCGCGGCGCGCATGCCTCCCGCGCAGTGGACCCAGACGGTGCCGGGCGGTACCTCGCCCAGCCGGGACCGCAGTTGGTGCACGGGCACATGGACCGAGCCGGTGATCCAGCCCGCCGCCCGCTCGGAGTCCCGCCGCACGTCGAGAACGACCACGCCCTCGGTCTCGGTCTCGGTCTCGGTCTCGGTCTCGGTCTCGGTCTCGAGAGCCTGTCGCAGACCCGCGAAGTCGGCTCGCGGGAAGGACCGCGGGCGCTCCGACTCCCGTACCCACTCCTGCGGCGATCCGGTAGCGGCGGCGGCCGGCCGGTCGATGCCGACCCGCACCAGTTCCCGCTGGGCGGCGGCGAGCTGCCCGGCGGACTCGGCCAGCAGGGTGACCGGCCTGCCCCACGGGATCAGCCAGGCGAGATAGGTGGCGAGCTGTCCGCTCGCCTCGAAGTTGAACGACCCGGCGACATGGCCTTCGGCGAAGGCGATACGGCTGCGGAGGTCGACCACCCACTCGCCCTCGGCGAGCCGCCGCGCGATCTCGTCGGCGTCGGCGACGGCGGGCGGGGTCAGATCGACGGGACGGGGGCCCTGAGCGTTCACCGGGCCCATGTGCGCGTAGTACGCGGGGATGTCGTCGAGCCCGGCGAGCAGCTCGGCCACGAAGGTGTCGGCGTCCTTGAGCAGCGCCTCGTTGACGGACCGCTCCCTGCCGATGGTGGTGGCGTCGCCCTGTGCCTGCCCGGAGGAGCAGAAGCTGCCGAAGCCGTGGGTGGGCAGTACGGCGGTCTCGTCGGGCAGTTCGTCCGCCAGCCGGTGCACGGAGCTGTGCTGGGCGCGGGCGAGCCGCTCGGTGAGCCGGGGTTCGACCAGATCGGGTCGGCCGACGGTCCCGATGAGCAGCGATCCCCCGGTGAACGCGCCGACCGCCCGGCCGTCCTCTTCGAGGATGTACGCGGTGTGGTGCGGGGTGTGGCCCGGAGTGGCGACCGCCCGCAGGGTCAGGCCCGTGTCGATCTCGGCCCGGTCCCCGTCGGCGACGGGAACCCGCTGGTAGGAGACGTGGGCCCCGGCCGGAACCAGATAGGCGGCGCCGGTCTGGCGGGCGAGTTCGAGACCGCCGGTCACATAGTCGTTGTGCACATGCGTCTCCACGACATGGGTGATCCGCACGTTCCGGCGGGTGGCCGCCTCCACGACCCGGTCGATGTCCCGTGGCGGATCGACCACCACGGCGGCGCGGGTGCCGCCCGCCAGATAGCTCCGGTTGCCGAGCCCAGGCACCTCAACGGTGTCGATGAAGAACACTGCCTTGATCCTCTCCGCCTGATTTTTTACCCCCGGGGGTATGTCACTCACGTTAACAGAATTACCCCTGGGGGTATTCTCGGCGGGGAGTGTGGAGCAAGTCACGGACCTTCGGGCCACCCGCGTGTGGCGAGCGGGGCGCGGGCCGGACGGTGGGCGGCGGGCGCGGGCAGGCGGTGGCGCGGGCGGACGGCCGGCCGGCCGAGCGGCTGGGCCGTGTGCGCACGGGGCGGTGGCGCGAGGCGGGCCGTGTGCGCGGGGTGGGATGTCAGACGTCGGCGGTGAACAGCACCGCGCGGCCCGCTTCCGCCGCTCTCGCGTAGAAGGCGCGGACGTCGAGGAACCTCTCCCAGGTGTACGGGAAGTCCGGTTCGCCGCCCGAGCCCCGGTGGTCGTCACGGGCGGCGGGCTCGAGGCCGGGGCCGAAGAAGCGCTCGCGCAGCCAGGCTTCGCGCAGGGCCGCGAGGGCGGCGGCGACCTCACGGGTCTGGGCGGGGTCGACGAGGGTGACGATGTAGTCGCAGCCGTCGCCGGCATCGTGGGCGGCACCGGTCGCGATGCCGGTGCCGGTGGCCGCACTGGTGGCCGTGGCCGTGCCGGTGCCGGGGCCGGTCGGTCCCGTCGGGAGCGCGTGCGCGGAGGCGGTCAGGAGGCGACCGCCGAGGAAGGCGTACGAGAGCGGGTACGGTCCGCCGCCGAAGGTGAGGGTGCCGTCGGTCAGGCAGCGGTGGAGGGCGACCCACGCCCTGTCCGAGTCGACGGTCCAGGTGTCGTCCCACTCCTCCTCGATCGCCTCCACGTACGCCATCACCTCATCGCTCCCGGACCGGGCCAGCCGCTCGGCTTCGGCGGGCTCCAGGGCGAAGTGACGCCCCAGACCCGGCATGTCCGGCTTCTGCCGGTGGCGGTCGGCGGGCACGAGGCCGAGGAAGCCCGCGAGGAACAGCATCCGGGCCAGCGATCCGGGACCGGCGGGCTCACGGTCCGAACGGCCCGACTCACAGCCCGGCCCACCGCCCGAACGGCCCGGCCCACGGTCCGGCTCGCGCCCCGAACAGCCCGGCCGCGCCCCCGGGCCACGGCCCCGCCCGCCGCCCCGCTCAGTGAACATGCATGCCGCCCGTCATCTCGGGCTTTCCCCGCGGGACCAGGACCAGGGAGAGAACCGCGCTCACCGCCGCCGTCACCGCGAGGACGGTGTACGCGTCCGTGAAACCGGAGACCGCCCCTCGGGTGATGCCGGCCGCCGCGACCGTGGAGACCACGGCCACCCCGATCGAACCGCCCACCTCGTGGAAGGTGTTGACGACGGCGGACGCGAGGCCCGCCTCCCGGTGGTCGACCATCGCGAGCGCCGTGGTCGTCGCGGTCACGAAGACCGCGCCGACGCCGAGGGACGCGAGGGAGAGGCCGGGGAGCAGCATCGTATAGACGGAGGAGTCGGCGGAGGAGTCCGAGAGAAGGGCGAGGGGAACGCTGCTCACCGCCGCGATCGCCATACCCGCCACCGCGCAGGCGCGGCTGCCGACCTTCCCCACCAGCCGGGAGCCGAGATGCGCGCCGACGCCTACCGCGACGGCCACGGGCAGGAAGACCAGACCGGTCTTCAGCGGGCTGAAACCGCGCGCGTGCTGGAGATACACCGAGCTGAGGAAGAAGTAGGAGATGAGCAGCGCGGTGGCGACCAGCATCAGGAACGAGCCCGCGATCACCGGCCGCCGGGTGAACATCCGCAGATCCATCAGCGGGGCCCGGCCCGCGCGTTCGACGGCCGCGAACGCCGCGTACAGCGCGATCGAGCCGATAAGGCTCAGCAGGGTGATCGAGTCGGACCAGCCGCTGTCGCCCGCGCGGACGAGTCCGTAGATCAGGGAACCGGTGGCGGCGGTGACCAGCAGCGCGCCCGGAGCGTCCAGTCCCACCGGCCGGGGCGCGCGGGCCGGGACCAGGGCGGGGATGGCGACCAGCAGGGCGAGACCGACCGGAACGTTGACGTAGAAGATCCACTCCCAGCCGGGTCCGTCCGTCAGCGCGCCGCCCAGCAGCACGCCGACGGCCGATCCCGTACCGCCGATCGCCGCCCAGACCCCGAGCGCCTTGTTGCGTTCCGGGCCGTGGAAAGTCGTGGTGACGATGGCCAGCGCGGCCGGGGCGAGCAGCGCCGCGCCGACCCCCTGGGCGACCCGCCCGCCGATCAGCAGGGGGGCGCTCCGGGCGAGACCGGTGACCAGGGACGCGGCGGTGAAGACCGCCAGGCCCGCGAGCAGTGTGCGACGTGCGCCGAGCGCGTCCGCGAGCCGTCCGCCGAGCAGCATCAGCCCGCCGAAGCAGAGGGTGTACGCGGTGACCACCCAGGTCAGCGTCGCGCGGTCGAGATCGAGATCGGCGGCCATGTCGGGGAGGGCGACATTCACCACCGTCACGTCCAGGACCAGCATGAACTGCGCTACGCAGATGAGCGCGAGCGCCGCCCAGCGGCGGGGGTCGGCGGGGGCGGAGGCATGAGCGTCGGCGGACAGGCGACCGTGCCCACCGTCCCGGCCCTCGCCCACCCCCGGACCGTGATCACACTCCGGGTCGCTCTCCTGTCCACCCTGTCCACGCTCACGCTCGTGTTCATGGCCGGTCGCGGTCATAGGGACTCCTTGAATACGGGAAATACGGGAAATACAGGGAATACGCGAGATTCGGGGCATACGAGAATGGGCGCACGCACACATGAACCGTACAGTTCAGTTCACATGAACTCAACCGTACAGTTCACATCTGCACTAGGCTGAAGGCCATGACCGCGGACACCAGGCAGTCCCCCAGCGGGCCCCGCGCCGAGCGCAAGCGGCAGGCCATCGTCACGGCCGCCCGCACGCTGTTCCTACGGGACGGCTTCGGCGTCGGCATGGACGCGATCGCCGCCGAGGCGGGCGTCTCCAAGGTCACCGTCTACAACCACTTCGGCAGCAAGGAAGCCCTGTTCACCGCCGTGATCGCGGACGCGCTCGACGAACCCGTCAGCGATGAGTCCGCCGACGCCCTGACCCGGCTCGTCGACGCCGATGATCTGCGCTCGGCGTTCATCGGCACCGCCCGCGCCTGGGTGAACGCCGTCCGCGGTGACAGCGAGATCGCCGCGCTGCGCACCTTGGTCGCCACCGAGCTGCACCGCTTTCCCGAACTGGCCGCCGCCTGGCAGCACGGCAGCCCCACCAGCCACCACCCCGCGGTCGCGGACGCGCTACGCGCCCTGGTCGACCGGGGGCGGCTCACCATCCCCGACCTCGAGGTGGCGACCATTCAGCTGCACGCGCTGCTGGTCCATCCGCACCTGGTCTTCGGCCACTACGGCGCGACCATCGGCGACGAACTCACGGACCAACTCGTCGTGAGCGGAGTGGACATGTTCCTGAAGTACTACGCCCCACGCTGACCGGCACCCGCACCGGTACCCGCACCCGCCCTCGCACCCACACCGAAATCGGGCCCGCCACCGGGCGGACGCCGAACCGCCGCCGTCACACCCCGGAGTGGTCGTCCGCCACCATCACCACGCCCCGGTTCGCCGCCTGGAGTCCCGCCTGGAAGCGGGTACGGGCCCCCAGAACGTTCATGATCCTGCGCATCCGGCGCTCGACCGTGCGCTGCGCGACACCCAGACGGCGCGCGATGGCCTGATCGGTCAGGCCGGAGGCGGAGAGGGCCAGTAACCGTTCGTCGTCGTGCGACAGTTCACGGCCGGCGCTGCCCGCACCCGGCCAGAGCGGCACGGAGCGCTGCCAGAGCAGGTCGTACAGCACGAGCAGCCCGTCCAGCAGGGCGGACGGGTGCAGCACCATCACCTCGCGTATCTCACCGTCGGCCGCCGTCCGCGCCCCGGAGACCACGGAAGCCGCAGAAGCCTCAGAAACCACTGAAGCTTCAGAAACCGCGCTGACGCCGGAAGTCGCGGGAGTCACGGGAACGACAGGCCCGCCGTCCCCGCCGGGCGCGCCGGGGACGACCGGAGCCATGGAGACCAGCGCCACCCTGCGGTCCGCGACGACGAGCCGGAGCGGGACATCGGCGAGGACCCGGCTCTCCTCCCCCAGCCTCGACAGCTCACGGCACCGGGCGAGCCGCTCGGGCGACTCCAGCGAGCCGTGATCGTAGATCGTGCGGTGCCGGACGCCGCGCTTCAGCGACTCGCGCTGCAGGGCCGTCTGGTGGAGTGCGGACTGTACGGCGCAGGGCGGCCGGTCGAGCACCAGCATCTCGTCCCGTGTGGAGCGCTGCATCTCGAAGAACCTCTGGGCGACCGCCTCCCGGTCGGTCAGGACCTGGAGCGCCGGGCCGCCGTCCGCGTACTGCCGCGCCGAGCGGAAGTCATCGGTGAGCGAGGCCGCGACCAGCCGGGCGCGCTCGATCTCCTCCTGCCGCTGGAGCGCCAGCACCTCGATCGCCACGTCCGGCGGCGCGGGGCTGAAGCGGACCGGGCGGCTGGGCACGCGGGTCAGCAGCCCGCGCTTCTCCAGCGAACGGGTTCTGCGGCGGATGCGGGCGGTGTCCCAGCCGGTGGCCGCGGCGAGTTCGGCGACAGTCGCCCGAGGGCGGGTGAGGAGTGTCCGGTACAGGAACTCGTCGTCGGCGGGCACTCCGAGGGCGGCGAGTCTGCGCTTGTCGCGGCTTCCGGGGGCCTGGCCGCCCGTGCCCGTCATACCGCCTCCCAGCGAGCCCCAGCAGGGGTATTGACCGTAAGCCGGACCCATCGAAAGGTACAGACCTCTGCGGTGCCTCGCGGGCCGGAGCGGTGCGGATGGCGGGGCGGAATGCCGACAGTGACGGAAATCCGACTTCCCCCACTCCCTTCCCAATTGGTCCAGACCAAGTAGCGTCGAAGTTTGACGATTGTCATGTACGCAAACTTCATGTACGCCAACTTCATGGCCGCCGCACCGTGCGCCCCGGCACAGCGGAGGCCCCAGCACATCCGACGCCAACGCCAACGCACCCGTCGACGCCAAACCGCCCCAGCACCACCAGAGCGCCGCCCAGCACCCCCGTCCCCGCGCCACGCACAGCGTCCAGCACCGCACCACACCGAAACCCCGACTCACCGCCCCAGCACCCGACGCACCGCCCCCAGGCCACCCAGCACCGCGCCGAACACCCGAACGCACCACCCGCGCCAAACACCCGAACGCACCACACCGCACCACACCACACCGAAACCCCAACGCAGCACCGCCCCCAGCACCGACTGAGCACGGCCACACCCCCCTACCCCCCAGGGAGAGCCATGTTCAAGAAATCACCCCCACGACGTGCGCAGAGACTCAGGCTCCGGATCACCGCCCTCCTCGCGGTGCTCCTCCTCCCCCTCGCCACACTCACCGGCCTCGCGTCCCCCGCACAGGCCGCCGGCTCGCTCACCGCCACCTTCAGCACCCAGAACCACGGGTCCTGGTGGCGTGGCGTCTTCGTCATACGCAACAGCGCGGCCACCCCGGTGACCGGCTGGACCCTCGCCTTCGATCTGCCGCCCGGCACCACCCTCGGCGGCCATTACTACGGCGACGCCACGGTCAGCGGCAACCGCGTGACGGTCAAGAACGCCCACTACAACGCGACCATCCCCGCCAACGGCACCAGCGAGCCGTGGAGTTACTGGTTCCTGGCCACCGGCCCCGTCTTCACCCCGACCGCCTGCACGGTCAACGGCGACAAGTGCGACGGCACCCCCGACAAACCGCCCACGGCCCCCGGTAATCCGCGCTCCACGGCGGTGACCGCCCGTACCGCCTCCATCGCCTGGGACGCTGCCACGGCGGGCGACTACCCGGTCGCCTCGTACGAGGTCCTCAGCGGCGGCACCACGGTGGCGACCTCCACCACGACCAGCGCGACCGTCACCGGGCTGACCCCCGCGACGGACTACAGCCTCACCGTCCGCGCCAAGGACACCCGCGGCAACCTCGGCCCGGCGAGCACCGCGCTCGCGCTGAAAACCGTCGACCCCGCGACCGACCCGGTGCCGCCGACCGCGCCCGGCAATCTGCGCTCCACCGCCAAGACGGCCTCCACCGTGAGCCTCGCCTGGAACCCGTCGACCGACAACGTCCAGGTCGCGGCGTACGACGTCTTCCGCGACGGCGTCCTGGCCAAGACCGTGCCGGCGACGGCCACGACCGCGACCGTGGACGGTCTCTCCCCCGCCACCGGGTACGTCTTCACCGTCAAGGCGCGGGACACCGCCGACAACAGCTCGCCGGCCTCCACCGCCCTCACCGTCACCACCGACGACGTGGCCGGACCCGGCAACTACTACAAGGTCGGCTACTTCACCCAATGGGGCATCTACGGCCGCCAGTTCTTCGTCAAGAACCTCGACACCTCCGGGGCCGCGGCCAAGCTCGACGTCATCAACTACGCCTTCGAGAACATCGATCCGGTCAATCTCACCTGCCAGGCCGGAGTCACCAAGGGCGTCTCCGGCAATCCGCAGGACCCGAACGAGGGAACCGGCGCGGGTGACGCCGACGCGGACTACGGACGTCCCATGTCGGCCGCCCAGTCCGTCGACGGCGTCGCGGACGACGGCTGGGGCAAACTCCGCGGCAACTTCAACCAGATCAAGAAGCTCAAGGCCAAGTATCCGCATCTCAAGGTCGTGGTCTCGCTCGGCGGCTGGACGTTCTCCAGGTTCTTCTCGGACGCCGTCGCGACCCCGGCGGCCCGCGAGAAGTTCGTACGCTCCTGTGTCGACGTCTGGATCAAGGGCAATCTGCCCGTCTACAACGGCGCGGGCGGCCCCGGCACCGGCGCCGGAGTCTTCGACGGCATCGACATCGACTGGGAGTGGCCGGGCTCGGAGGGCCATCCGGGCAATGTCTTCAGGCCCGCCGACAAGGACAACCTCACCGCGCTGCTCGCCGAGTTCCGCAAGCAGCTCGACGCGCTCGGCGGCGAGCACCGGCTGCTGACCGCCTTCACCCCCGCCGACCCGGTGAAGATCCAGGCGGGCTGGGATCTGTCGAAGATCTTCAGCTATCTCGACTTCGCCAACATCCAGGGATACGACTTCCACGGCGCGGGCAGCGACAACTCCTGGGAGCCGAACCGCACCGGACACCAGTCGAACCTCCACCGGGACGCCCAGGACCCGTACCCCTTCGACTTCAGCATCGAGAAGGCCGTCCAGACGTATCTCGACGCCGGAGTCAACCCACGGAAGCTGACCGTCGGCTTCCCCTTCTACGGGCGGGGCTGGAAGGACGTCGCGAGCGGCGGCACGGGCGTCAACGGCGAGTGGCAGACGGCGAACGGCGCGGCCACGGGCCAGTTCCCCGAAGAGGCCGGCACGCGCGGCTACCACAACCTGATGACCAGCTACCCGAACATGACCGTCTACCACGACGAACAGTCCATCTCCACCTACGGCTACACGGGTCCCAACGGGCAGTGGTGGAGCTTCGACGACGCCTGGTCGATCGGTAAGAAGACCGACTGGATCAAGTCGAAGGGCCTGCTCGGCGGAATGGTCTGGGAGATGTCCGGCGACACCCCGAACGGAACCCTGATGAACGCGCTCCACGCCGGTCTGCCGTAACGGCGGATCGGCACGGAGAGGAATCTCCGCCCTGTACGGGTGGGGTGCGGGCTGTACCGACATGGTGCGGCCCGCACCCCGTCGTCGACGGATCACGACCAGCCGCATCGGACGCGCCGCCACGGCGCTGTCCCCCGCCTCCCCGGACCACCCGCCCGGACCGCCGCACACCGGCCCCCATAGGCCAATCGGGTGAACACCGCCTCGGCGGGGTTTGACGCCGTTACCTCGGGAGCCGCCCGGTGGATACACCGGGCGAAACCCCGAGCCCCGAGCCACGGCGTCCGACGCCCGGTGCGCGACGCCGGAGGCCCGGTGCTCGACCGGTGTGGTCATCCACTCAACAGGCAGGCGGATACGACATGAAGACCAAGCTGATCCTCACCGCGTTAGGCGCGACCGCGCTGGCGTCCGTGCTCCCGACCGCCTCCGCGTCCGCGGACGAGGTGCACAACGGCCACCGGCTGACCCTGCTGTCGATCGGCGAGATCGACGACCCGATGGAGGACGTCCTGGAACACGCGACGATCTTCGGCGAGACGCATATGACGCCCTGAGCAGCACGCCCTGAGCACCGCGCGGACCGGACCGAGCCGAGCCGCCCACACATCCACACGGCCGGGCGACTGGGCGACCGCGCGGCCCGGCGCATCCGACCGACCGCGTCACCTGCCCACCCGGCCGAGCGCGTACGAGCGGCCCGACCGGCCCTCTCCCCCTCGGCGGGAGGGGGCCGGGTCCGCGGACAGGCCCGGTCCGCAGCCGGCCCGCCACAGACAGTCCCGGCCCGCCCACCAGCCCCGGTCCGCCGCCGGGCGCGGTTCGCTGGCGAGGGGCCGCCGATGGGGTGATCATCGGACCATGAGCCCCGCGATCCATCTCGCCCAGCAGCCCGAAGCCGACGAACTGCTCGGCCGCAGTCCGCTCGCCGCTCTCGTCGGCATGCTGCTCGACCAGCAGGTCCCCATGGAGTGGGCGTTCTCCGGCCCGTACACCATCGCCCGCCGGATGGGCGGCGACGACCTCGACGCGGCCGAGATCGCCGCGTACGACCCCGAAGCCTTCGCCGGGCTGCTCAAGGAGAAGCCCGCCGTCCACCGCTACCCCGGAAGCATGGCCAAGAGGGTGCAGACGCTCTGCCAGTACCTGGTGGACGAGTACGGCGGGGACGCGAGCGCCATCTGGACCGGGGTCTCCAGCGGCACGGAGCTGCTGACGCGACTCAAGGCGCTGCCCGGCTTCGGCGAACAGAAGGCCAGGATCTTCCTGGCGCTGCTGGGCAAGCAGTTCGCCGTACGGCCCGAGGGCTGGCGTGAGGCGGCCGGCGCGTACGGCGAACAGGGCTCGTACCGCTCGGCGGCCGACATCACCGGGCCCGAGTCGCTCGCCAAGGTGCGTGCGCACAAGCAGGAGATGAAGCGAGCCGCGAAGGCGCCCAAGAAGGCGGGCGAAGACCGAACAGCCTGAATCCACTGAATAGCCTGAATAGGCTAAAAAAGCGCGGGATACCCATGGCCTCCCGGCGGGACGGCCCCGCCGGGAACGGAAAGAAGAGAGCGGAAGGAGGAGAGGTGAATACGGCCAAGGGTGGCTGATATACGGCGTGGCGAGGCAGACATCTCGACTCTTCTTCGACAATGAGATGAAATGAAAGAAGTGAGTTGGGGCACAGGCATTCCCATAACCCCGCCACTCCCGCTAGCTTCCCGTCGACCCAGTCCATATCGGGAAGGAACTCTGTGAAGGCAACCCGTCGCAGAGCCGCGGCCGCACTGGCCGCCGCCGCAATCGCGACCCCGCTCCTGCTGGCATCCGCCTCCCCCGCCGCCGCCGAACGCCACAGCCCCGGCGACCGGGCGACGAAGAACGCGGCGAAACTCGCGGCGAAACTCGTCGACAAAGCGTCCGCGAAGGACGCCCGTAAGCATCTGGAGAAATTCCAGCAGATAGCCGACACGACGGGCGGAAACCGGGCCGCCGGAACACTCGGATACGACGCATCGGCCGCATATGTCTATCAGCAGCTGAAGAAATACGGCTATGACGTCCGATACGAGCCCTTCGACTTCATCTACACCGAGACGCTCGCCGAGAAGCTCTCCGTCGTCTCGCCCACTCCGCGTACGGTCGCCATCCGGGCGATGACCTACACCAGGTCCACCCCGGTCGGCGGACTCACGGCCGACCTGGCCGCCGTTCCGGTCGACGCGACCACCGGCTGCGAGGCGTCCGACTACACCTCGGGGACCTTCACCGGGAAGATCGCCCTGATCAAGCGCGGCGGCTGCACCTTCGCGGAGAAGCAGACGGCCGCGGCGGGCGCGGGAGCGGCCGGGGCGATCGTCTACAACAACACCGAAGGCGCTCTCGGCGGCACCCTCGGCGATGTCGAGTCCGGGAAGATCCCGACCGGCGGCATCACCCAGGAGGAGGGCGCGAAGCTCGTCGCCGACCTGGCGAACGGCCCGGTCAACGTCTCGTTCGAGATCCGCCAGCTCCAGCAGAAGCGCACCACCAACAATGTGATCGCGGAGACCCGTACGGGCAACGCGGCCAACACGGTCATGCTCGGCTCGCACCTCGACTCGGTGATCGAGGGCCCCGGCATCAATGACAACGGCTCCGGCTCGGCCGGCCTGCTGGAGGTCGCCCAGGAGCTGGCCAAGGCCGAGAAGCGCCCGGCGAACAAGGTCCGCTTCGCCTGGTGGTCGGCCGAGGAGAACGGACTGTTCGGCTCGAAGGCGTATGTCGCCAACCTCAGCTCCCTCGGCAAGCAGGAGATCAAGCTCTATCTGAACTTCGACATGATCGCCTCGCCGAACTACGGGCTCTTCGTCTACGACGGCGACGACTCCGACGGCGTCGGCGCGGGCCCCGGCCCCGCCGGCTCCGCCCAGCTCGAACGGGACATCAACGAGTTCCTCGACAAGCGGAACACCCCGCACGAGGGCACGGACTTCACCGGCCGCTCCGACTACGGTCCGTTCATCGAAGCGGGCATCCCCTCCGGGGGGACGTTCACGGGCGCCGAGGGCAAGAAGTCGGAGGCCCAGGTGGCGAAGTTCGGCGGTACGGCGGGACTCGCGTACGACCCGAATTACCACGCCAAGGGCGACGACATCAACAACATCAACATGACCGCTTTCAAGGTCAACATCGGCGTCATCGCCAACGCCGTGGGCACCTACGCCCATGACCTCAGCTCGCTGCGGAAGCCGGTGACCACGGTGCCGACGGGCGGGGACACGGGCAGCGGAGGCGGACTGCACGACGGCCACGCGGAAGTGACGGAGTAACGGCCGAGGCGAGGGGGTGTCCGCGAGTACGGGATCCGGCGAATCAGGCGGATCCCTCGGACGCCCCCTCCCTCATCCCTCACCTCACGGCCGGGCCGCCGGACACCCGCCGGCCCGGCACTCACCCGCGACGCCCGGACGTGCCCCTCGGCGAACGGGTGATCTCCCGCCCGCCGAGAGGCACACCGTTCGCGGAGAGCCGCCCGGCGATCAGCCGGAGCGCCTTGGCCTTCCCTATGCCCGAACCCGTGGCACCGGCGACCGGACCGTGCCGGTCGAGTACCGACAACGGAATCCGGACGGGCGCGCCGGGCCGACACCACCCGTCCCACTGGAGGGCGCCGGGACCGGGAGCGGCTCCGGTGACGGCGTACCCGGAGGCGATTTTCCACGCGGGCCGGGCCCTGGTCTCGGCCCTCCGGGCCACCGGTTTCTCCGGTCTCAACACGTTTGCCCGGGATCGCACTAGCCCACCATGGCTGCGCCCGGAGCCGCTTGACCGGTAGGCTTTCCGTGTGATCTTCAAGCGCATCGGAAACGGACGGCCCTACCCCGACCATGGCCGGGAAAGCACCCGGCAGTGGGCGGATGTCGCGCCGCGCCCGGTCCGCCTGGATCAGCTCGTGACCACCAAGGGGCAGCTCGATCTCGAAACGCTCCTCGCGGAGGACTCGACGTTCTACGGAGACCTCTTCGCGCATGTCGTGAAGTGGCAGGGCGATCTCTATCTGGAGGACGGCCTCCACCGCGCCGTGCGCGCCGCGCTCCAGCAGCGCCAGGTCCTGCACGCCCGCGTCCTCGAACTGGCCTGAGAGAGCGGCGGCCCCGGCCCCGCCGTCCGGCCCCCACTCGATCCCGCCCCGCAGTCCTGGCCCGCGATCCCGGCCCTCAGCCGCGTCCCGCGCGGCAGCTTTGCCCTTGGCCTGATCGTGGCCTTCGACTGACCCTTTCGGACCCATTCCGGGACCGTACGGACCCATTCAGTTGATCATCTTGTATCCGTGGCCATCTGGTCGCACTACGCTGCGCCCATGAGCATGCTGACTCCCCCGGGAATGGGGGGAAAATACCGCATCACGGGCGACAAGTACCCCCGAATGCGACGCCCTCGCAATCGCCGCAGGATCGTGACGGCCGTCATCGCCGCGGTGGTGGCGCTGGGGCTGGCCGGTTGGGGAACGCTTCAGCTCATCGATGTCTTCTTCCTGGGCGACGACACCAAGGCGACCGCGGCGACCGGCCGGAAGACCGGCTGCAAACCGGGCCCCGGAGCCTCCCCCGCGCCCCCGGTCACCCTCAAGCCCGGACAGGTCACGGTCAACGTCTACAACGCGACCCCGCGCGGCGGACTCGCCAAGGCCGCCGCCGATGAGCTGAAGAAGCGCGGCTTCACCATCGGCAAGATCGGCAACGCCCCCGCCGCGTACGACAAGAAAATCCCCGGCGCCGGAATACTGCTGGGCGCGCCCGCCGCGGCGAAGGGTCCGTTCTCCGTACTGAACACCCAGCTCCCCGCCGCCACGACCAAGACCGACACCCGCACCACCAAGGACGTCGACCTGATCCTCGGCACCGCCTTCACCGCCCTGTCCCCCAAGCCCACGGCGGACCGGGCTCTCACGGCCCTCGCGAAGCCGACTCCGTCACCATCGGCCACGTGCTGACCGGAGCGTGCCGGCCGAACCCTGCCGACCGGCGAGGGAGCTGACCTCAACGTACGGACCGAAACGCGCGGACTGGAACGCACGGGCCGGAACGCACGGACCGAAACGCGCGGACTGAGACGTACGGGCTGAGACGTACGGGCTGAGACGTACGGGTCGGAGGATGCGGGCCGGAATGTGCCGACCGGCGGACGAGGACTACTCCGCCGCCCCGTACATACGGTCGCCCGCGTCGCCGAGCCCTGGCACGATGTAGCCCTGCTCGTTGAGCCTCTCGTCGACCGCCGCCGTGACGACCGTCACCGGAGTGCCCGCCAGTTCGCGCTCCATCACCTCGACGCCCTCGGGCGCGGCGAGCAGCACCACGGCCGTCACATCGTCCGCGCCACGCCTGATCAGCTCATGTATCGCCGCGATCAGCGTCCCGCCGGTCGCGAGCATCGGGTCGAGCACATAGACCTGCCGCCCGGACAGATCCTCCGGCATCCGGGTGGCGTACGTGGACGCCACCAGGGTCTCCTCGTTGCGGATCATCCCCAGGAACCCGACCTCGGCGGTCGGCAGCAGCCGGACCATGCCGTCCAGCATCCCGAGCCCCGCCCGCAGGATCGGCACCACCAGCGGCCGGGGGTGCGACAGCTTCACGCCCGTCGTCCCGGTCACCGGAGTCTCGATGTCGACCAGCTCCGTGCGCACATCCCTGGTCGCCTCGTACGCGAGCAGAGTGACCAGTTCATCGGCGAGCCGCCGGAAAGTCGGTGAGTCCGTGCGCCTGTCGCGCAGCGTCGTGAGCTTGTGCGCCACCAACGGGTGGTCGACAACGTGGATCCGCATGCCGCCAACAGTAGCCCCGGCTCGCATCAACCAAGGTGGGCGAGGGAAGGTGGAGGCGTATAGAGAGCTGTGGGGTGGTGAGGCCGATGGCGGAGCCGGAGAGTGAACAGGGCGAAACGGAGTACAGCGGATCGAGCGGAACCAACGGAATCAGCCGGACGGAGAGTGAGACGGACGAGGAGCGCCGGCGGCGACGCGCCCACTTCCTCCGCGAACTGAACGAGGCGAAGGCGCTGCGCGACCGCGTCCAGCCACGGCGTGCCCGCGCGGCCAGAATGCGCCAGCAGATGCGGATGAGGACGTTTCGCTGGTAACTCCGATGGAGTCCGCACACGTCTGAACGGCCTCCCGGCAAAAGGCCCAGTGTGAGAACTGAAGGCCGACGCAACGACGGAAGACCTCTCGCAAAGCCCTGGTTTCTGCCACGATTCCGTTGAGCGGAGCACGGAACACCGCACCGCTCAATCGTCACACCTCTGATCAGTGGGAGAGTCACGGTGTACTTCGCCGCACTGCTCGCGCGCACTCAAGACGGGTGGGAAGCGAGCGACACAGAGCTCGACGATGTGGAGACCCTGTCGGATCTGGCCGATCTGGCCCGCGACGCCTCGGTGGACGAGGACACGGTTCTCCTCTTCATCGAGCAGGAAGACGCCTGGTTCGGTCTCGTCCGGGTGGAGGGCGAGGAGGATCCTCGTATCTTCATCTCGGACGCGGCGGCCGCCGCCCGCTCCTCGTACGGGGAGATCCTGACCAATGAGTTGCTCGGCGGGGACGATGACGACCCGGCCGCCGACCTGGACGCACTGGATCTCGACGGCACGGAGGACGGGGAGCCGGACGGGCACGACGACAACGACCCCGACAACGACAACGACGACGGCGACAGCGAAGGTGCCGACTCGGGCACGGTGCGCTCGGGACCGGTCGGTGAACGCGACATCCTCATGGACCTCGGCCTCTCGGAGAAGGAGCTGCTGGCACTGGAAACGGACGCACTGCTGGAGATCGCGGAGGCGCTGGGCGCCGGGGATGTGCTGGAGACCGTCCGCTAGTGACGGAGACGACATCCGCGGTAGGGGATCCCCTGCGGGATCCCTGGGAGGCGCCGATGCGTCTCGCCCTGGCGGAGGCCGAGCGTGCGGCGCTGTCCGGCGATGTGCCGGTCGGCGCCGTCGTACTCGACGGCGAAGGCGGCCTGCTCGCCGCCGGGCACAACGAGCGCGAGCTGACGGGCGACCCGACCGCCCACGCCGAGGTGCTGGCGATCCGCAGGGCCGCCGAACGCCTCGGCGGCTGGCGGCTGACCGGCTGCACGCTGGTCGTCACACTGGAGCCGTGCACGATGTGCGCGGGGGCGATCACCCAGTCCCGCGTGGACCGTGTGGTCTACGGCGCACGGGACGAGAAGGCGGGCGCGGCCGGTTCGCTGTGGGATGTCGTCCGGGACCGGAGGCTCAATCACCGGCCCGAAGTCATCACCGGCGTACTGGAGGACGAGTGCGCCAAGGCGCTCACCGCGTTCTTCCGCGACCGCTGAAGGCCGCCTCCGATAAGGATTTCAGAGCATGGCCCTCCTTGGGCTAAGCTCTCTCCCGGTAGCGTGTCCGAGCGGCCGAAGGAGCTCGCCTCGAAAGCGAGTGTGGCGCAAGTCACCGAGGGTTCAAATCCCTCCGCTACCGCTCCTAGCACCCCTCTGATCTGCGGAAACGTGGACCAGAGGGGTGTTTTGCGCTTGGATGTGACGTTGACGTGTCCACATGAGACCCCAGCAGGGCCCGGACCGGCGTCACCGCATGGCAACCGTCCGCCTCACATGGCGTAGTAACATGTACTACATGGAGACTACGGCCCGGGAGTTCAACCAGAAGTCCTCACAGATCCTCGCCGCCGCCGCACGCGGCGAGACCATCACCGTCACCAAGAACGGCGTCGCCGTCGCTCGCGTAGTGCCCATCGATGACGACATTCCCCCGTACCCCACCGACCCCATGGGCGAGATCGGCCTTCCCGACCTCGGCCTCCCCGACCTGACCGACGACGAGATCGAGGAGACTCTCGAGGGAATGGGCGCCTGACCGTGATCGCAATTGCCGACACCAACGCTCTCTACCGCCTGTTGAACCCGAAGCTCACCGGCCATGAGGAGCACAAGAAGGCCCTCGCGGCGATCAGCCACCTGGTCATCTCACCCATGGTCCTGGCCGAGTTGGACTACCTGGTCGCAGCGCGCGTCGGTGCCCGAAAGGCATTGACCGCGGCACGGTTCATCGAGCGCAACACGGCCACCCGCCGCTTCGAAATCCCGCCCGTCGCCGCACACCTGAGCGCGGCAATCGCGGTTGCCGAAGGCTACGCGGACGCAGACGGAGGCAAAGGCGTCGGCCTGACGGACGCCATGAACGTCGCCCTCGCCGCCGCCTACCGCACGGACGTGCTGTTCACCACCGACCGGCACTTCCGCATGATCCGACCGCTCACCGGACACACGGCATTCCATCTCCTGCCCGATGACCTATGACCACAGCGCTCATGCCTGACGGCCCTCAAACTGCGGAGACGGTTACAGTGCGTCACTCCCACTGCGGCAACCGACCTGCCGCGAACGGGTTGGAGGTACGACAAGCAACCGTACTCAACGGAATCTCGGCTTCCTTCGGAAGGATCTCCACAGGAGGCCGCCCCTTCCGCCCGACTGGACAAGAATCCTATGGCTATCGAGCACGCGCCTCCGGACGAGACCACTGTGAAGAAGTCCGTCACCATCCCCAGGTCGCTTGCCCGTGAGGTTGAAGCCTGCACGGGCGCACGGGGGTTCTCGCTCTTCGTCTCCGACGCCGTCGAACACGCCCTCGCCCTGACCAGAACCAGAGAGATCGTCGAGGCGTACGAAGGCGAGCACGGCTCCTTCACTCCCGAGGAGATCGAGGAGGCCCGAAGGGCATGGCACGGCGCGTAGGCCGGGCGCTCGTAGTCGCCACGGCAGCGTGCTCGGGCGAGCCGAGCCCGGATTCGGGCCGGGTCGGACCCGCTCGGATCGGGTCGGGGGAAGCGGCAACGGGGGATAGCCGCTCCCCCCGATGAAGACCGGTCCTACCAGCCCGCGCCGCGTCGGGGGAACCGCACGGCGCCGGGCCCCGCAGTGAGGGCCGGTCTGTGATCCCGCCGGATTCCTGCCAGATCCGTAACGGGCTCACACCCATCCTGCTCGCTCTCGGACACGGAAGTGACCGGCAAACGGCCCCGACTCGTAGGGTCCTTGGTCCATAAAGGCTCGGTTAGACTTCCGCGACTGCGCGATCAGTGGAGGCCACGGAGCTTGCGGACCCTCGGAGAGCAGCAGGGGCCACAGGGGAACGCCGGGGAGGCAGGGGCTGATGGTGCAGGCGAAGAAGATCGCTCTCTATGTCGTCATAGTTTTCGTGCTGTACACCATCATCAATTCCCCGGCCAAAGCCGCGGATCTGGTCCAGATAGGCTTCGAGGGCATATCGGATGCGGCCAAGGCCGTCGGCGAGTTCATGACCGAGCTGGTCAACTAGAACACGTACGACTCTGAGGCCACTGGTCCCACGAGGAGTCTCTCTTGATCCGCCACCTGGTCCTCTTCAAGCTCAATGAAGGCGTCAGCCGCGACGAACCGCGCGTGGCCGCCGGCGCCGAGGCGTTCCGGAAGCTGGGCGGGCTGGTGCCCGAGCTGGAGTCCTGGGAGTGCGCCTGGAACATCACCGACCGGCCGATCGCGTACGACTTCGCCATCAACTCCGCCGTCGCCGACACCGACGCGCTGAAACGGTACATCGAGCACCCGGCCCATCAGGCCGCCGCCGCCCAGTGGGGCGAGTTCGCCACCTGGGTGGTCGCCGACTACGAGTTCTAAGCCGTTTTCCGTAGGCCGTCCTACGTCGGCGTCTCCCCGTACGGCCGGGCGCACACCTCCTTCGGCGTCCTTCGTACGGCCCCTTCGGAAGCCCCTCGCCCGTGTGGCGAGGGGCTTTTTGAGGTTTAAATCCCTATTTGTCCTCAACACGACGTTATCTGGTGCTTGCACACAGTGGACATGTCTTGTGATGCTATGACCGCTTTTGACGGATGAGTTGACCGTAGTTGACCGCAAAGGGGTGGCGTAAACGTGCCGGCCAGTACCGCGCCTCAGGCGCCGCCCAAGAACGAGCGCCCGGACGAATCACCGGCCGGTACGGACAACGAGACCACCACACCCGCTCAGGGAGCCCAGGGAGCCCAGGGGACCCAGACCACCTCTGCCGCTTCCGCCCCCGTGATCACCGGCGCCACAGCGGCCCCGCAGGCCACCGGTGCGGGCGGCGGCGAACCCCCCGCCGAGGCGGTCGAAGTGGTCGAGACCGTCACGGAGACCCCCGCGCGCCCCCAGAGCAGAGGCGCGGACACCCGCGCGCTCACCCAGGTGCTCTTCGGACAGCTGAAGGGGCTGGAGGCGGGCAGCTCGGAACATTCGCGGGTGCGAGGAGCCCTCATCGAGGCGAACCTGCCGCTCGTGCGGTACGCGGCGGCCCGCTTCCGCAGCCGCAACGAGCCGATGGAGGATGTCATCCAGGTCGGCACGATCGGGCTCATCAACGCCATCGACCGATTCGACCCGGATCGCGGAGTCCAGTTCCCGACCTTTGCGATGCCAACCGTCGTCGGCGAGATCAAACGGTACTTTCGCGACAACGTGCGGACCGTGCATGTCCCGCGGCGGCTGCACGAACTCTGGGTCCAGGTCAACGGCGCGACCGAGGACCTGACCACCGCCCATGGCCGCACCCCCACCACCGCGGAGATCGCCGAGCTGCTGAAGATCGGCGAGGACGAGGTGCTGGCCTGCATCGAGGCCGGCCGGTCGTACCACGCGACCTCGCTGGAGGCGGCCCAGGAGGGCGACGGACTGCCCGGTCTTCTCGACCGGCTCGGTTACGAGGATCCGGCGCTGGTGGGCGTCGAACACCGGGACCTCGTACGGCATCTCCTCGTACAGCTTCCCGAGAGGGAACAGCGGATCCTGGTGCTCCGCTACTACAGCAATCTGACGCAGTCACAGATCAGTCAGGAACTGGGGGTCTCCCAGATGCATGTGTCAAGACTCCTCGCCAGAAGCTTCGCTCGATTGCGATCCGCAAACAGGATCGAGGCATAGTCGGAACGGGTACACCCCGTTCGAAGGATTTTTCCGGAGCGGACATCCCCATACGCCCCGCTTCCTGCGGGGATTCGCGCACTACTTGTCGACATGTCACTTCAGCGTGTTGCCGACATGTGACATTCTGCGGGAGACGCGTTTGCCGCAGCCTCGCCGCCGGTATCTCAGGGGCAGGCTGCGTTCCTCCGTTGGTCGCGGCCACCGCGACCGACCGCGACCTCAAGGGGGTGGCATGTCCGCAGAACAGGGCAGCTCGAAGGTGCTCACGCTCACAAAGAGCGCACCCGCACCGGTCACGCCTGACAGCACGGAGGCCATCGACACTCGCACTCTGTCCCGTTCCCTGTTCCTGCGGCTGCGCGCCCTGGACAACCAGGGCACGGGGGAAAGCCCGGAGCGCACCTACGTCCGTGACACGCTGATCGAGCTCAATCTGCCCCTCGTGCGGTACGCGGCGGCCCGCTTCCGCAGCCGCAACGAGCCGATGGAGGACATCGTCCAGGTCGGCACGATCGGGCTGATCAAGGCGATCGACCGATTCGATTGCGAACGGGGCGTGGAGTTCCCGACGTTCGCGATGCCGACCGTCGTCGGCGAGATCAAGCGCTTCTTCCGCGACACCTCGTGGTCGGTGCGGGTGCCGCGCCGGCTCCAGGAGCTGCGGCTCGCGCTCACCAAGGCCAGCGACGAGCTGGCGCAGCGCCTCGACCGCTCGCCGACCGTTCCCGAACTCGCCGCCGTGCTCGGGGTGTCGGAGGAGGATGTCGTCGACGGTCTCGCCGTCGGCAACGCGTACACCGCGTCCTCGCTGGACTCCCCGTCACCGGAGGACGACGGCGGGGAGGGCTCGCTCGCGGACCGTCTCGGGTACGAGGACTCGGCACTGGAGGGCGTGGAGTACCGCGAGTCGCTCAAGCCGCTGCTGGCCAAACTCCCGCCGCGGGAACGGCAGATCATCATGCTCCGGTTCTTCGCGAACATGACGCAGTCGCAGATCGGCGAGGAGGTCGGCATCTCGCAGATGCATGTCTCGCGGCTGCTGACGCGGACGCTGGCGCAGCTGCGGCACGGACTGACGGCGGACTGACACGGACTGAAACGGACGCCGGCGCAGCCTGACGGCACGCTGAGCCAGTCGGCCGCCGGCTGATCGCGGACGGGGCGGGACCTCTACGGCCCGCCCCACACGGCACGGCACGGCGGCGGAACTGACGGTGGTGGTACGGCGGCGGTACGGGCGCGGCGTCCGGCATGGGCCCGGTTCTCGATCCGGACCTCGACCCAGGCCGCAGCGCGGGCCCGACCGAGGGGCCCGCCGCCAAGTCCGCGGCGGACCGATGCCGTATACCCGTCCGAGGGTTCCTTATTGACAGTTGACAGTACGTCAGACGCACTGTCGCGATGCGGCGACGACGTCGGACGAGCGCTCTCGCCATGGTGGCGCTCTGCCGCGGCGCAGCGCTCACCCCGTGCGGACGTGACGGCGGCAACGGCTACGCGGCAGAGGGCGCGCCCGGTTCGGGCTGCGCCCCGGCTCCGGTAAGCCGACGGGCGCGGTCCCGCCACGGGACGGCGTCCCCGGTGTCGCTGAACGGCCCGGGCCGCGCGCCCGGCTCGGGTACCCGGACGACCCGGCCTCCACCGGAGCACCGGGCGGCGACCCGAGAGCCGCTACCGCGCCCGGCTCGGGCAGGACGACGCCCTGCCCGGCGGCGGCGGATCGGTTCCGGCGGCGCGCAGGGCTCGGCAGCGGACGCACCGGATGCGCGGAATCGTGGCGCGTCCCGCCGGAGATGGGGATCGACACGAGGGACGTCACGGCCACCTGGCGGTGACCCGGCGCGCGCCGGCCCCGCCTCGGGTCAGCCGAACGCCAGCCAGGCCACCGCGCCCAGGACCACGATCGCCGCGACCACACCGGCGATCAGTCCGACCTTGGGTCCCGACTGCGCGGGCGCGGCCTGCCGACGCCCCTGAGGCGTGCCGTCGTCCACGAACGCACGGAACATCTGGGTACTGCCCGCGGGGTCGTAGTTGCCCTCGGGGCCCTGGCCTTGGGGAGCTTGGGGGTTCTGTGCCATGGGCCCCGACCCTAGCGAACCCGGCGGTCCGACCCAACCCCGGCCCACGGCCCGCCTCGGCCCGAAGACCAGCCCGGAAGCCCGGTCCGCCGCCCCTCCGGCCGCCCCCGGTCCGGAGCCCGGTCACCGCCCCTCCGGCCGCCCCACCGCGAAGACTTTCCCTTTCCTTTACTACTGCAAGCCCTTTTTCGCTTGCCTGAAGCAACCAATTATTTCTATGGTTGCCCTAAGCAAGTTGACTAGGGGAGGTCGGACCATGGCCGCGCAGGCCCAGTACGCGGAGCTGGCCCGCCAGCTCAACTCCATCGGCGCGCTGCGGCGCGGCCTGCTGCGACAGCTGCCCGCCGCGTGCCCTTCCGGCTCCACCGCCGTGCTCTCCCTGCTCCAGCGGTACGGCGAGATGCGTATGAGCCGACTGGCCGAGCTGCTCGCCGTGGACATGTCCGTGACCAGCAGGCATGTCGCCCATGCGGCGCGGGGCGGCTGGATCGAACGGGTCCCCGACCCGGGCGACAGACGCTCTCATCTGCTTCGGCTGACCCCCGCGGGCGTGGACATGCTCGGCGAACTGCACGAGCGGATGGCCGAGATGTTCGCCCAGAACCTCCACGACTGGTCGGACGACGAGGTCGGACAGCTCATCGGGATGCTCGCCCGGCTGCGCGATTCATTCGGCGACTGCCGGGCGCGTATCCCTCACACCGCTCCCGTACACCCGCACAGCGAGACATAGCGCCGTACAACGAACACAGAAGAAGGACTCCCATGGCTTCGAGCACCGAGGCAGACGCGCCGGGCAGCCAACCCGCGGGCGTCGGCACGCCCATGACGCACCGACAGATCATGGAGGCGCTCTCCGGTCTGCTGATCGGCATGTTCGTCGCCATCCTGTCGTCGACGATCGTCTCCAACGCCCTGCCCCAGATCATCACCGACCTCGGCGGCGGCCAGAGCGCCTACACCTGGGTGATCACGGCGGCTCTGCTGGCGATGACCGCGACGACCCCTCTGTGGGGCAAGCTCGCCGATCTGATCAGCAAGAAGCTGCTCGTCCAGATAGCCCTGCTGATCTATGTGGCGGGCTCGGTGGTGGCCGGACTGGCGCAGAACACCGGCATGCTCATCGCCTGCCGGGTCGTCCAGGGCATCGGCGTCGGCGGTCTGACCGCGCTCGCGCAGATCATCATGGCGGCGATGATCTCCCCGCGGGAGCGCGGCCGGTACAGCGGCTACCTCGGTGCCACTTTCGCGGTCGCAACGGTCGGCGGCCCGCTCCTCGGCGGAGTCATCACCGACACCGAGTGGCTCGGCTGGCGCTGGTGCTTCTACGTCGGCGTGCCGTTCGCGCTGCTCGCGCTGGTCGTGCTCCAGAAGACGCTCCGGCTTCCGGTCGTCAAGCGCCGGGTGAAGGTCGACTGGACGGGCGCGTTCCTGATCAGCGCGTCGGTGTCCCTGCTGCTGATCTGGGTCACCTACGCGGGCGGGTCGTACGCCTGGCTGTCCTGGCAGACGTACGTCATGGTCGGAGGCACGCTGCTGCTCGGCGCGGCCTTCCTGTACGTCGAGTCTCGGGCGAGCGAGCCGATCATCCCGCTGCGGCTGTTCCGGAACCGGACGATCACCCTCTCTTCGATGGCCTCGCTCTTCGTCGGCGTGGCCATGTTCGCGGGAACGGTCTTCTTCAGCCAGTACTTCCAACTGGCGCGCGACCAGTCCCCCACGATGTCCGGCGTGATGACCATTCCCATGATCGCGGGCTTGTTCGTCTCCTCCACGGTCTCCGGCCGGCTCATCACCAGGACGGGGCGCTGGAAGGGATGGCTGGTCACCGGCGGTGTGCTGACGACGGCGGGGCTCGGGCTGCTCGGCACGATCCGCTACGACACGGCGTACTGGCACATCGCGCTCTATATGGCGGTCCTCGGGCTCGGCCTCGGTATGACGATGCAGAACCTCGTCCTGTGCACCCAGAACCAGGTGGAACCGGAAGACCTGGGCGTGACCTCGTCCTTCGTCACCTTCTTCCGTTCCCTCGGCGGCGCGATCGGCGTCTCCGCGCTGGGCGCGATCCTCGGCAGCCGGGTCACCCACTACGTCGAACGGGGGCTGGCCGAACTGGGCCCCGCCGGCAGGGCGGCCGGCCAGGGCGGCGGGGAGATCCCCGACCTGGACAAGCTCCCGGAGCCGGTGCGTTTGGTGATGGAGAGCGCGTACGGCCACGGTGTCGCCGACATCTTCCTCTACTCGGCGCCCTTCGCCCTGGTGGGCCTTCTCCTGGTCCTGTTCATCAAGGAGGTGCCCCTGAAGAGCCGGGCGCTGGTGGCCGAGTCCGGCGAGCCCGGCGAGTCGACCGAGAACGCGGGATCCGTGCCGCCCGCGCGGGGACAGGTGGATCAGCCGGCCTGAGCCGGGAGAACACAGGGCTCCGCCCTCTCCCACCGCTCCGCCCTCTCCGGCCGCTCCAGCCCTCGTCCCTCTCGGGACCGGACCGGAAACGCCTCGCGGGCCTGACGAGACAGGACCGGACCCGGGCAGGACCCGGGCCGGCCGCGGACAGGCGGGCGGGAACGACGGGTCAGGGCCGTGGAGCGCCGATGGCACGGCCCCGCCACAAGGGCTCCGACCGCACACAGGTCCGATCGCACAGGCAGCCCGACCGCAACGCGCAGGCCCGACCACACCGCAGCCCGACCGCGCGCTCCGGCCACCGCTACCGGGCGCGCATGGCCTCGATGCCCGCCACCAGGAGGTCCAGGGCGAAGTCGAAGTCGCGTTCGCGCATCTCGGCGACCGTGTCGCCGCCCCTGGCATCCATCAGTTCGGTCGCGCTCTCGAGATCGCGCCGCATCTCCGGGCGTTCGGCGATCGTGCCCATCGCCTCGCGGAAGTACTCGTCCTGGCTCATCCCCGCCGACGCGCACCGCGCGATGAAGTGGCCCTCGATCGTGCCGAAGCCGTACACGAACTGGAAGACCGCGGCGAGGCCGCCCATCCGGCCCTGGGGCGGCAGACCGGTGTTGCGGAGGACCTGCCGGACGGCCAGGGAGAACGCCAGCGAGTGCGGTCCGATGTTCAGGAACGAACCGATCAGGGCCGAGACCCAGGGATGCCGCACCAGCAGCGCCCGGTACTCCGTCGCCAGCTCGCGGAGCTGCTGCCGCCAGTCGCCCTCGGGGCTCACATCGGGGAGCCGGATCATGCCGAACACCGCGTCCAGGGCCAGTTCCAGCAGATCGTCCTTGGTGTCGACGTACCAGTAGACGGACATCGCCGTGACGTCCAGCTCCGCCGCGAGCCGCCGCATCGAGAACTTCGCCGCGCCCTCGGCGTCCAGCAGCCGTACGGTCGCGTCGATGATCTTCGTACGGTCGAGGCCGGACGGCTGGCCCGATCTCCGGACCCGTTCGGCCTTGGCATCCAGCCATACGCTGGTCCCCGCGGGACGCCTCGCACGATCGGCCGCACTCACCATCGCGCCACCCTCCTAGGTTCTCCGGAGCCGGGCGGGCCGGAAACGCACCGATCCGCCCACTGCCGATGCTATGCCGCTCCCCCGACCGGCGGTTTCAGCGCATCCGCCTTCTCCGCCCGCCTCAGCAGCAGCGCGGCCAGCAGCCCACCCGCCAGCACCGCCACGGCCCCGACCAGCTGACTGGTCTCCAGCCCCGAGGCGAAGGCGTCCGAGATCCGCTCCCGTTCACCGGCGCCGTCGGCCGCCGCGAGGGCCGCGGGAAGGGACGCCGCCCCGGCGAGGGACGGCACGAGCGCGGCGAACCGGGAGTTCAGCACCGCGCCGAGCACGGCGACCCCCAGCCCGTTGCCGAACTCCGCGAGCGTGCCGTTCACCCCGGCCCCCACGCCCGCCTTCGCCGGCGGAATCGCGCTCATGATCGCGTTGGCCATCGCGGGCATGGAGAGCGCGACACCCGCGCCCATCACTACCAGGCCGAGGAACATCCCGCCGTAGCCGTCGGCGCCCAGCAGCGCGATGGCGGCGAGACCGGCGGACACCAGCGACATCCCGGTCGCGATGGTCGCCGGCGTGCCGAGCCTCGACACCAGCCGTGCGCCCATGCCGGTCAGATTCAGCAGGACGACGGTCACGGCCATCGGAGCCGTACGCAGACCGGCGTCCAGCGGCCCGTACCCCAGCACGAACTGAAGGTGCTGCGTCAGCAGAAAGAGTGAACCGCCCATACCGAAAGCCACGAGGATCGCGCCCGCCACCGCCCCGATGAAGCGCTGGTTCCGGAAGAAGTGCATATCGAGCATCGGATACGGAATCCTCAGCTCCCACAGCACGAAGACCCCGAGCACCAGCACCCCGGCCGTCGCCGACGCCAGCACCCGCGTGGAGGCCCAGCCGTGCTCGGGCCCGGAGATGATCGCGTACACGACGGCCGTCATACCGACCGTGGAGAGCAGCGCACCGAGCAGATCGGGCCGTTCACCCTGCGGATTCTTGGATTCCGGTACGAGCGCGGTCACCGCGAAGAGCCCGATCGCCGCCACGGGGATGTTGATCAGGAAGATCGCCCCCCACCAGAAGTGGTCGAGCATGACCCCGCCGACCAGCGGACCGGCGGCGAAGCCGAGGGAGTTGACGGTCGACCAGAGCCCGATCGCCTTGATCCGCTCGGTGTCGTCGAAGATCTGGACCACGACGGCGAGGGTCGTGGTCATCAGGAGCGCGCCGCCGACTCCCATACCGGCCCGCGCGGCGATCAACTGGCCCGATGTCTGGGCGAGCCCGGCCGCCAGCGAGCCGATGCCGAAGAGCGCGAGCCCCGCGAGGAGCATCTTCTTGCGGCCGTAGCGGTCGGCCGCGTTGCCCGCGCTGAGCAGCAGCCCCGACTGGACCAGCGAGTACGCGTTGATCATCCACTGGATGTCGGCGGAGGAGGCGTCGAGTTCCCTGGTGAGGGAGGGGATCGCCACGCTGAGGACCGTGTTGTCGAGCAGCACGGTGAGCTGGGCGAGACAGATGACGCCGAGAATCAGCCAACGCTGTGGATGCGCCCCGGGCGGGACGAGATCGGTTTCGGTGGTCGGCGCCGCCATGCCCATGCTCCTTATACGGCGTACAGGATCGAATCCTATACACCGTACAAGAACTCTCGTACGGTGTACAGGAGAGCTCGTTCCCGGCCGCGGGACGGTGGAGGGGGACCCGTCGGCGTGACCCGGTCGCGGGATACCGAGTGGCCAGGCCAGAGGCAGAAGCCGACCACGCGAAGGAGGGGCGCGCGGTGCGGCGCGATGGTCGATGGTCGATGGTCGTCCGCGACGCCGGCCGCGCGGAATCGGCGCCGCACGGCCGGCGTCGCGGAACATCAGCGCGGCGAGGAGGTCGGCGCCGCCGGGACCGTAGCCGACGGCGGCCCCTCGGGCGCGCGTTGTCCCCTGCCTGTTCCTGTTCCTGTTCCTACTCGCCCGGCTTGATCAGATATCCGGCCCCGCGCCGCGTGTGAATCATCGGCGAGCGCCCGGCGTCGATCTTCTTCCGCAGATACGACACATACAGCTCGACCACATTGGCCTGCCCGCCGAAGTCGTACGACCACACCCGGTCGAGGATCTGCGCCTTGCTGAGCACGCGCCGCGGATTGCGCATCAGATAGCGCAGCAGCTCGAACTCCGTGGCCGTCAGATGAATCGGCTTCCCGGCCCGCCAGACCTCATGGCTGTCCTCGTCGAGCAGCAGATCACCGACCGCGAGCACGGAATCGCCGCGTACGGCCGAGGCCCCCGAACGCCGGATCAGTCCGCGCAGCCTCGCCACGACCTCCTCCAGCGAGAACGGCTTGGTGACATAGTCGTCCCCGCCGGCCGTCAGCCCGGCGATCCGGTCCTCGACCGCGTCGCGCGCGGTGAGGAACAGCACGGGCACGTCCGGGAGTTCGCGCCGTATCCGTCCCAGGACGGCGAGCCCGTCCATATCGGGCAGCATCACATCCATGATCACCGCGTCGGGCCGGAACTCCCGTACGGAACGGACCGCGCCGGCCCCGTCATCGGCGCTGCGCACCTCCCAGCCCTCGTATCGCAGGGCCATCGACAGCAGCTCGCTGAGCGCTGTCTCGTCGTCGACGACGAGCACCCGGACAGGGCTGCCGTCGGACCTGAGCGTCTCGGTACGGGTGCGTGTACGGGTCGGAGGCGAGGTCGGCGTCATACGGGCGACGCTAGGGCGCTCCCCTCAAAAGGACCTTGGCGCTTCCTGGGAATTCCCTGAGAAACCCCCTCACCCGGCCGGTGGGAAGAGCCGGGCCGCGTTGTCGTGGCAGACCGCGCGGAGCCAGTCGTCGCCGAGGCCGAGCCCTTCGAGTGAACGGAGCTGATGGATGTAGGGGTAGGGGATGTTGGGAAAGTCGGTGCCGAGGACGATCCGGTCGCCGAGGTCCGCGAGCCGCTGCCTCTCCTGCCGGGGAAAGGGGGCGACGTTCTCGGTGAAGCCGGTGAAGACCATGGTCGTGTCGAGGCGGACCTCGGCGTACCGCTCGGCGAGGTCCAGGAAGTCGGTGTACTCCGGCATCCCCAGGTGCGCGACGACGATCCGCAGCCGCGGATGCCGGGCGAGGAGCCGTCCCATCGGCTCGGGACCGGTGTGCTTGCCGGGCACGGGCCCGGAGCCGCAGTGGGTGACGACGGGGACACGGGCGTCGGCGAGGAGGCCCCAGACGGGGTCCAGGAGGGGATCGTTGGGATCGTACGCCCCGACCTGTAGATGCGCCTTGACGACCCGCGCGCCGCCCTCGACGGCTTCCCGCAGGTACCGGTCCACGCCTTCCTCGGGAAACAGGGTGGCGGTGTGGAGGCAGTCGGGCGTACGGGCGGCGAAGTCGGCGGCCCACGCGTTCAGCCAGGCGGCCATGCCGGGCTTGTGGGGGTAGAGCATCGAGGTGAAGGCGAGGACGCCGAAATCCCGGAGCGTGGCGACGCGCTGCTCCTCCTCCTCGCGGTAGGAGATGGGCCAGTCGAGACCGGTCGTCTCACCGACGGCGTCGAAATAGGCCCAGACCTTCGCCAGAACGCGTTCGGGCATGAAGTGGGTGTGGACGTCGATCAGTCCGGGCAGTCCCAGCCGTCCCCAGAAGTCCCGTATCTCCTGTGCCTCGTCCGTCTTCAGGGCGTCACCCGCCTCCTGGACCCCAGCCGTCTGCTGGACTTCCCCCGCCTCCCGGACTGCACCCGTCTGCTGGACTTCAGCCGTCCCCTGGACTTCACCCGCGCTCAAACCCGTAACTCCGCTCCACTCGGCCGATATGAACGGTGTAACTCCGGTACCAGGCTTCCCGCCCTCTCCGCTGGGCGGCCTGATGCTCCAGGTTCCGCTTCCAGGCGGCGATGGCCTCCTCGTCCCTGAAGTATCCGACCGTGATGCCCAGCCCTCCGGGCGCCCGCGCGGACTCGGCCCCGAGGAAGCCGGGCACTTCCGCGACCAGTTCCTCCATGCGCCGGGCGGTCTCGGCGTACCCCTCGGTATCGGCGGTGTGGACGGAGGTGAAGACAACGGTGTAGTAGGGCGGCTCGAAGGCGGGGACGGGCGAGACGGTACGGATGGTCATGACATCCACCCTGGGGTCCGGGACGGCGGGATGTCCATGGCCGCCAACCCCCGAGATCCGGTTCCGGGTCTGGTCCGGGGTCCGACACCAGGGCCGGGACCGGTGCCGGCCCAGGTCCGGCACGGATCCGCGCGTCTAGGCCGCTTCTGATGGATCTTGCTGGGCTCGCGTGCCCTGGCACCGCACCTCGCTGCGTTGTCGTCGGTCACCTATGCTCCGCATGGATTCCCT